>JAEXHR010000316.1 GCA_023449855.1 Pseudomonadota bacterium
CCTCAGGATGAGGGCCGAGATTACGCCGCCGCTTCTTCCTGCGCGTCGTCGTCCTCGCGCAAGTAATCGATCACCACCTTGGCAATCGCCATCACCGGCAGCGCCAGTGCCAGCCCCCAGACGCCGAACACCACGCCGAGCGTGATCTGGAACGCAAACAGCGTCGCCGGCGGGATATCCAGCGCCTGCCGCTGCAGGATCGGGGTCAGGATATAGCTCTCTAGCGCATGCACCGCCATGAACAGCACGAAGGCCGAGGCGCCGGCAATCCAGCCCGAGGCGAGACTGGCCAGCACCACGATCAGGCCGCCAAGAATGGCGCCGACCGTCGGAATGAAAGCGAGCAGGCCGGCCTGCACGCCGAGAATGAACGAGCTGGGAATGCCGATCAGCTTCAGCCCGATCCAGGTCACGCCGCCGACAGCTACCATGGTGATCATCTGGGCGATCAGCCAGCGCTGCAGCGTGTCGCTGATGCGATCGACGACGATCGTCACCGGTCCCCGGTGCTTCTTCGGCGTAAGCCGCAGCAGGCCGCTGCGATAGACACTCGGCTGCGCCGCAAAAGCGAGGCCAAGAAACAGCACGATGAAGAAATTGCCGACGGCGCCGACCGTGCCGAGCAGGATCTTCAGCGTCTGGGTCACGATGGCGCCGCCTGACGAGGCAATGGTGCCGGCGCTCGGGAGATTGCTGGTGCGCGGAATCGGCGCCGTGCTCGGCGCCACGGTGCCGGGGAGTTCCGCCGCGGCCGTATCCTTGCTCTCATCCTTGGACGCGTCGGACAGGATGCTGTTGAAGTCGAAATAGCTGGTGTCGACGCCGTGCTGCTCGAGATAGGTCTTCACATTGACGACCTGCGACTTCAGCGTTCCCGACAGCGCTTTGGCCTGGCTGGCGATGGTGGAGCCGCCAAGATAGAGCAGGCCGCCCAGCATGGCCGCGAGCAGCACGCAGACCAGTGCCAGCCGCAGCGGATGCGGCCCGCCCATCACGCGGCCCGCGAGCTGCGTCAGTGCGCTGAGGGCGACGCCGAGCAGAATGCCGGCAAAGACCAGGAACAGCGTTGCGGAGAAGTACCAGGCGAACACCACGAAGATCGTGAAGGACACCGTGGCGATGCCGCCCACAGAAATCGCCCAGGCAAGATCGTTGCGCGTCTGGACATTGCGGTCTGTGGTCACTGTCAATCCTCTGCACTCGAAGCAGGATCACTGTCCCGTCAATTGCATCGGGGATCAAGACATATCGCCGCTTTGACGCATCGCGCGAGATCGGGCATGGCCGAGAGGGGAGGCGTGCCGATGAAAATCCTGAAATGGGCCGGTCCGGTCGTGTTGCTCGCGGTGATCGTGATCGGCGATCAGATTCGCATGAACAGGCCGGCGCACAAATATCGCCTGACCGTCGAGGTCGAGACGCCGGAGGGCGTGAAGTCTGCATCCAGCGTCGTCTCGGTGCATCCCTATCGTGGCTATCAGCCCGGCGGCAAAACCACATCGCGCGGCGATGCCGTGATGATCGATCTTGGCGGTGGCAGGAACCTCGCAGCCCTGATGCTGCACGACGACAAGGGCAACGCCGATTTCGACGGCGCCAATTTCGTGGCCATGCGGGCCTATCAGGCGGCCGGGCGAAAGATCTCGTTCCGCGACGTCGGACATCAGACCGGCGCCGTACCGGTGACCGGCGAGCTGATGCCGGTGCTGGCAAGCTTCGGCAACACGCGCGATGCGTCGAGCATTGCGCGGCTGAAGCCCGACGATTTTTCGCCGCTCGGGCAGGGTATCAAACTGCGGGCCGTCAATGTCGAAGCCGTGCCGAACGGCCTGTGGCCGCTCGATTTCGGTGGAGCGTTCGGTGAGCCGGTGACGCGGACGATTACGGAGAAGCTGCCGTGGTCGGAGAACGAAGGCGATGCAGCGCGCGCCGTGATGGCCGTCGGGTTTTCCGAAGCGATCGAGCCGGTGCGGGCGTTCTCACGGAAGTAGTCTGAAGCTGCAGGATGGGTAGAGCGGAGGCACGCAGTGCTGGAGCGAAACCCATCGGCGGAGCTTGCTGCGACGACCGATGATGGGTTTCGCTTCGCTCTACCCATCCTACAGTCCATTAAAAAAAAGGCGCCCGGTTTCCCGAGCGCCTTGATCTTGTCGCTGATCGTTCGTGTCGATCAGTACGAATAGTACATCTCGAACTCGACCGGGTGCGGGGTCATTTCGAAGCGCTCGACGTCCTGCATCTTCAGCTCGATGTAAGCGTCGATGAAGTCGTCATCGAACACGCCGCCAGCCTTGAGGAAGGCGCGGTCCTTATCGAGGTTTTCGAGGGCTTCACGCAGCGAGCCGCAGACGGTCGGGATCTGCTTCAGCTCTTCCTTCGGCAGGTCGTAAAGATCCTTGTCCATCGCCGGGCCCGGATCGATCTTGTTCTTGATGCCGTCGAGGCCGGCCATCAGCATCGCAGCGAAAGCGAGATAGGGGTTCGCCATCGGATCCGGGAAGCGGACTTCCACGCGCTTCGCCTTCGGCGAGGTCGTGAACGGGATGCGGCAGGAGGCCGAACGGTTGCGGGCCGAGTAGGCCAGCAGCACCGGGGCTTCATAGCCCGGGACCAGACGCTTGTAGGAGTTGGTCGACGGGTTGGTGAAGGCGTTGATAGCCTTGGCGTGCTTGATGATGCCGCCGATATAGTGGAGGCAGGTTTCCGACAGGTCGGCATATTTGTTGCCGGCGAAGGTCGGCTTGCCGTCCTTCCAGATCGACTGGTGCACATGCATGCCCGAGCCGTTATCGCCGAAGATCGGCTTCGGCATGAAGGTGGCGGTCTTGCCGTAGATGTGCGCGACCTGATGGATGCAGTACTTGTAGACCTGCATCTGGTCGGCCATGTGGGTCAGCGTGTCGAACTTCATGCCGAGTTCGTGCTGAGCCGAGGCGACCTCGTGATGGTGCTTCTCGACCTTGACGCCCATGCGCGCCATGGCGCCGAGCATTTCCGAGCGCATGTCCTGCAGCGAGTCCTGCGGCGGGACGGGGAAGTAACCGCCCTTGTTGCGGATGCGGTGGCCGAGATTGCCGCTCTCATAGTCGGTGTCGGAATTGGTCGGCAGTTCCGAGGAGTCGAGCTTGAAGCCGGTGTTGTAGGGCTGCGCCGAGAAGCGCACGTCGTCGAACACGAAGAATTCGGCTTCCGGACCGACGAACACGGTGTCGCCCACGCCCATGGCCTTGACCTGGGCTTCCGCTTTCTTGGCGATGCCGCGCGGGTCGCGGTTATAGGGCTCGCCGGTGCCGGGATCGAGCACGTCGCAGGTGATGACCATGGTGGTCTCGGCGAAGAACGGATCGATCACCGCAGTGGCGGGATCGAGCATCAGGGTCATGTCGGACTCGTTGATCGCCTTCCAGCCGGCGATCGAGGAGCCGTCGAACATGGTGCCTTCGGCGAAGATGTCCTCGTCGATCATCGAGACGTCGAAGGTGACGTGCTGCCATTTGCCGCGCGGATCGGTGAAACGCAGATCGACGTATTTGACGTCGTTGTCCTTGATGGATTGCAGGACTTCTTTGGCGGTCGTCATGGGTTTCCCTACCTTGTTTGCGGGCCGAATTCCGGACGTAACGATGGCATATGACGGGATCGTGTAAGATCTGGGTCACAGCCATATGTCTTCAACAACACGAGGCGGCAACAAGAAGGCTGCCGAAGCAGCCTTTTGCTGACGCCTCGAGACGTCGGGGAATCGGATAGCACCGCCCTTGAAGAGCGTCCAGCCCGGTAGGGGACAGGCGCGACCGCCATTTGATCGCGAGCGCTCCCTCTCTCACTCCGTCCCCCACGCCTTGCGATAATACCGTTATGCCGGATCTCATACGGACGCCGGTCCAGGGGATGAGCCGTATGCCCGCGGCAATTTCAACTGTGCCGGCTATTGTATGGTGATCGTTCTTTGGCGCGGTCCGGGCGCAGGTGCGTCGTTGAAGAGTAACGGTTCGCGCGTCGTCGCCTGGCCGACGGCAGTCGGAGCGCCCCATGCGGTGGGTGCTGGCCCGGCCGGCGGCGGCCTTTTGAACCTGCCGGCATAGTTACCCCTGATCGTTCTGGCCCTGCCAAATTCATTGTACAAATATGCGGCGGTCATCGCGGGACTTAGAAACTGGCGGTCATCGGACGCGCCGCTCACAGCGGCTGCGTGCGACGCAAATATCTTCGCCATTGACGCATAATCCGCAGCCAACCTGCGGCTTTCCGCAATCGCCGCCGATTCAGTGGTGGCGTTGAACACCAGCACATGAACCTGGCTCAGGAGAGATTTGTTGTCTCGCGCCAGGTCCGAGGCTTGCTGGCTCAGATCCGCGACGCGAGAATTCAACTGCCTGATTTCGTTCTGGAGTTGCGCCACGATTTCCGGCTTCGGTGGCTCCGAGCGCGCGGGGTGTTCGGAAGCGCCCGGCAGGGACGTCGGTTCGATCAGGCCCGCCGGCCGACTGTCGTTGTTCTTCGGCGAAAACTTGAAGATTTCGATCCCGGATTGATGCTGAATGAGCATCAGCGACAGGGCAACCAGAATTGCGGATGCGTACCAAAGGGTAGCTTGGACCGCCGAAACAGCGATGCGCGATGCCGAGGCCGCAGAGAGATCAGACGCTGAGTCACGGGTCATGCTTCAGGCCTTCCATTCGTCGTGGCCTTCGCTCCTGATCGAAGCTGCCGCACCGGGTGCCGAACCAATTCCCAAACGTCAGTAACCGCAGCGACGATAAGAAAAGTAAGAAAAACAAACAGTTCACAGATGGTTACGATCTGATGAACGTCAAACCCGAAAAAGATCAATCCCGACGCGGTAAGGTTTGCGGTGGTATGCTTGATGAGTTCGATCAAACCCTGCGCGACCAAGTATTTCAGGCCCACACTGACTGCAAATGCGAACAGACGAAAGGCGTTTCTGACCAGCTCTCTCCACATGTCCGTGAGTTCACGGTGGAATTCGTCCCGTCCTTCGCTGTCCATTCCCGCGCTGCCCTGATCGCGATAGCGACTTTAGGTTGCGTTTTTAGCTTGGGGCTATTTCGCATGCAAGCTGTCCCGCGGCGGTGCACACGCGAGTGGAAGCGTGGGCACGCTTGGTACCACGGGCGACAGCCAGAACCTTAGGATCAGCCGTTGCCGCGCTCGGATTCGGGGGATGTCAGCTTCAACAAGTGAGGCAATCAGATCGCGTCGAGGCCGGATTCGCCGGTTCGGATGCGCACGGCTTCCTCGATATTGGAGACGAAAATCTTGCCGTCGCCGATGCGGCCGGTCTGTGCAGCGCGGCGGATCGCGTCGATGGCCTTCTCGACGAGGTCGTCGGAGATCACGATCTCGATCTTCACCTTCGGCAGGAAGTCGACGATATATTCGGCACCGCGATAGAGTTCGGCGTGGCCTTTCTGACGGCCGAAGCCCTTGGCTTCAGTGACGGTGATGCCCTGCAGCCCCACCTCCTGAAGCGCCTCCTTCACCTCGTCGAGCTTGAAGGGCTTGATGATGGCTTCGATCTTTTTCACTGAACGTCTCCCCGGCACTTCCAAATTGGCCGAAAGTTTCTGGACTTGAAGTTAGGTCACTCCTGCGCGTCAACCGCGAGGTGGCGCGCAGACAGTTCGATACTCACATTCGGGCGGATATGCGCTCCCGCCGCTCGAGCGTTGACGATTTCTCGTCGATTGGAATGGACGATCCCGGTTCTCCATCGTCTGCTGCTGGATTGTCCGGGGCCGAAGTCGGCTTCCCTCAAAGCAGGGTCCGTGCCAAAATCGGCGTGCGGCTATTTTTGAAGCATTTTCAGGTTTTTACAGCAGGCCTGATGTCATGCGAGACAAGAATACCGCACCTCATTTGTCTATCAAGTAGGCATATTGATCAAATGAAGTGCAATTGAGGTTGGCCGGGGAGGTCGATTTCGCGGTTGCCTTCATAACAGGCGATACGGATGGCGACATGGAGCTCCTGACCACGGAAGAGATGGCGCGGGCCGACGAACTGACGATCGCCGACGGTACGCCAGGCTTCGAATTGATGCGGGCGGCCGGACGCGCGGTGGCCGATGCGGCCAATGATCTTGCCGAGGAGGGGACGATTCTCGTCGTTGCCGGGCGAGGCAATAATGGCGGCGACGGATTTGTCGCCGCGGCGGAGCTGGCGGCGCAGGGGCGCAAGGTTTCGGTGATCCTGCTCTGCGATCGAGCGACCTTGAAGGGCGATGCCGCTCTTGCGGCCAAGGGCTGGAAGGGCGAGGTGCTGCCCTGCGACCCCTCGCTGATCGGATCGCCGGCGCTGATCATCGATGCGCTGTTCGGCGCCGGGCTCGATCGTCCGGTGAAGGGCGATCCGAAGATCATGATCGATGCGATCAACGCCTCCGGCGTGCCGGTGCTGGCGATCGATCTGCCAAGCGGCATCAACGGCAATTCCGGTGCGGTGATGGGGGCGGCGATTCAGGCCACCGAGACCGTCACCTTCTTCCGTCCGAAGCCGGGTCACTTGCTGCTGCCCGGCCGCAGTCATTGCGGCAAGCTGCGGGTGATCGATATCGGCATCGACGACGGCGTCCTCGGACGGATCGGGCCGAAGGCTGCCGAGAACAATCCCGACCTCTGGGAGAGCGCCTTTCCGTTGCCGCGTGTCGATGGGCACAAGTTCACCAAGGGTCATGCGGTGGTCGTGTCCGGCGACATCGTGGCCACCGGTGCGGCGCGGCTGTCGGCGCGTGCGGCGCTGCGCGGCGGGGCGGGGTTGGTGACGGTGGCGTCACCTCGCGACGCGCTGGCCGTGAATGCGGCGGCGTTGACCGCGGTCATGGTGCGGCCGGTCGATACGGCGGAGGAGTTCGCGGCCCTGATCGGGGGCAAGATCAACGCCTGTATCATCGGGCCAGGCGCAGGAATTGGCGCGAAAACATGTGGCATCGTTGCGGCAGGTCTTGCGGCAAAACGAAGGCTGGTGCTCGACGCGGACGCGCTCACCAGTTTCGCTGACGCGCCGGACCGGCTGTTCGATCTGATCAAGGCTGATCCCGAAACCGAAGTCGTTCTGACGCCGCATGAGGGCGAATTTTCACGGATATTCAGTAGCTTGGATCTGAATTCTCAGATTCAATCCAAGCTTGCTCGCGTAACTGCCGCTGCGGCTCAATCAGGTGCGGTCGTCCTGCTCAAGGGCCCTGACACTGTCGTCGCATCCCCTGATGGTCGCGCTGCCATTGCCTCCAACGCTCCGCCGTGGCTGGCGACGGCCGGTTCGGGTGACGTGCTGGCGGGGCTGATCGGAGCGTTTCTGGCGCAGGGCGTGCCGGCCTTCGAGGCGGCCTGCATCGGCGTGTGGATGCATGGCGAGGCGGGCAGCGAGGCCGGGCCGGGGCTGATCGCGGAGGATCTGACCGAGGTGATGCCGGCGGTGTTCCGGCGGCTCTATGACCGGCTCGGGATTCCTTACTGAGTTCAGCCGACCTCGTACCAGCGCATGAGGCGCGGGGCGGCCCAGTCGGTGGTGAAGGATTCGATCAGCCAGCGGCCGGGATTGTGGGCGACAAAAGCGATGCGCTGGGTCTGGCCGGGGTCGAGGGCCAGCGTGTCCAGCCAGAACGGCTTCCAGCCGTCGTCGAGTTTGTCGAGTAGCCGGAAATGGTGGCCGTGCATCTGCAGGACCGCGGGACCCGCGGCCTTGTTGGTCAGCGTGAGAACCACGGGTTTGCCGGGCTTGGCCTTGAAGGCCGGCGCCGTGGAGGGGGCGAGATCGAGCGGCTTGATCCAGCCGGCGTCGGGCGCGCCGAGGGCGAGGTCGGAGCGCATCGCGCTCTTGAGATCGATCTGGGCCGGCAGTCCGTTGGACGGCAGCGGAGGCGCGGCAGCCAGCGGCGCGGCGCGCAGCGCGGGGTCCTTCAGGGTGACGATCTGGCCGATGCGGCGGATGTCCTTGCCGTCATGAAGCAGGATCGCCGTGACGGTCCCGGCCGGTTTCACCGTGTCGAGGAAAACGTCGATGCGGGTGCCGGGCGCCAGCACGACCTGATTGTTGCGCGCCGGGAACGGCTCGGCGGGCTGGCCGTCGATGGCCATCACGCGAACGTCCTGATCTTCGAATTTTAGAGCAACGACAGAGCGTTGGCAGCCATTGATGAGGCGGAGCCTGAGCCGCTCATTGGTCTTGACCGGAATGTCATGGATCGCCTTCCGGTTGGCGAGGAACATCGCTGCGGCGTCCTTCGGGTCGACGCCCGGCGCCAGCAGCTTGCCATCCGGCGCGATGCGGAAATCCTCGATCAGCAGCACCTCGTCACGGTCGACTTCGACCGGATCGGTTTCCTGCACCACCATGCTGCGGACCTGGGACGGCAACGGCGCACCGTCGCCGAGCAGCCGCACGTCCACATAGGTGGTGCCGGCGCTGCGCATCTGCAGTTTGAACGCGTCCCTGGCTCCGGTGGCGACCGGCTTGCGGTCGAGCAGCGGCGCGATGCCCGAGACGGCGTTGATGCCGCGGCAATTCAGTACGATAGGGTTGGGAAGCTGATTGACGATCTGAACGTCGATTTCGTCGCCGCGATTGAAACGCAGCGGCCCCTTCTGGGCGCTATGCAGGGTTCCGGCTTCGGAACTGGTTCCGGGGCGAACGATCAGCGGGCCGGGTTTTGCTTGCAATTCCAGCGCAGTAACGGCCTGGGCGATTGTCGCTTGCGGCAGCAGCGGAGCGATCAGGGCACCGCCGGCGCTTGCCAGCAGGGTACGACGGGTGAGGGCGAGAGGGCTGTTCGTCATGCGGAAATTCCGACCATTTCCGGGCGCGAATGTCCAGTTGCCGCGGCTGCGGCAAGTGGCCTCCCATCGGCCCATTTTTTTGCTGCGAATTGTCGTCTGCGTGTTATAAGCCCGCCGCTCGCGACATCGCGGCCGGACATGATGTTTTCTGCGGGCATGGCGGAATTGGTAGACGCGCTGGATTTAGGTTCCAGTGACGAAAGTTGTGGGGGTTCGAGTCCCTCTGCCCGCACCAAGCGCAGGTTGCGTTTGACCATGATGATTTCCGGATTCGTGTCCGCGAGGGTTTTGCCTCCGCGAAGGCGGATCGGCACTACCATCGGCGCAGGCTTTCCGGTCGCGCGTCGGACCAATTTGACACAGTTCGGCCGATGGCCGGACGAAGCGGGAAGAAGATTGACGCCATGCAGGTGAATGAGACCCTCTCCGAGGGATTGAAGCGCGAATTCCAGATCAGCGTTCCGGCTGCCGACATCGAAGCCAAGGTCGATGCGCGCCTCGAGGACCTGAAGGGCAAGGTCAAGCTCAACGGCTTCCGCCCGGGCAAGGTGCCGGCCGGCCATCTGAAGCGCCTCTATGGCCGCTCGGTCGCCGCCGAGACCGTGGACGAGCTGATCCGCACCACCAACACCCAGATCTTCACCGAGCGTAACCTCAAGCTCGCCACTGAGCCGAAGATCACCATGCCGACCGAAGAGAAGGAAGTCGAAGACATCCTCTCCGGCAAGGCCGACCTGAAATACTCGGTCGCCGTCGAGATCGTGCCGCCGATCGAACTCGCCGACTTCAAGAGCTTCGAAGTCGAGAAGCCGGTCGCCGACGTCAGCGACGCCGATGTGGACGAGTCGATCAAGCGCGTTGCCGACGCCAATCGTGCGTTCAACGAAAAGGCTGAAGGCGCCAAGGCCGAGTCGGGCGACCGCGTGGTCGTCAACTTCAAGGGCACCATCGATGGCGTCGCGTTCGAAGGCGGCACCGGCGAGGACATCCCGGTCCAGATCGGCTCCAACACGTTCATCCCGGGCTTCGAGGACCAGCTCGTCGGCATCGCCGTCGGCGAGACCCGCACCCTCAAGGTCACGTTCCCGACCAACTATGCCAGCGACACGCTGGCCGGTAAGGCTGCGGAATTCGAAACCACCGCGACCAAGGTGGAATCGCCGGTCGATACCGTGATCGACGACGAGTTCGCCAAGTCGCTCGGCCTCGAGTCGCTCGACAAGCTGAAGGAAGCCGCGCGCGAGCGTCTGGTTGCCGAATTCGCCGGCGCGACCCGCCAGCGCGTCAAGCGCCATCTGCTCGACCGTCTCGACGAGACCCACAAGTTCGATGCTCCGCCGTCGCTGATCGACGAAGAGTTCAAGCTGATGTGGAATTCGATCCAGCAGGAGATGGCGTCCTCGGGCAAGACCTTCGCCGACGAGAACACGACGGAAGAAGCCGCGCAGGAAGAGTATCGCAAGATCGCTGACCGCCGCGTGCGTCTCGGTCTCGTGCTCTCGGAGATCGGCGAGAAGAACAAGATCAGCGTCACCGACGACGAGATCAGCCGCGCCGTGATCGAGCGTGCCCGCTCGATGCCGGGCCGCGAGAAGGAAGTCTGGGACTTCTACCGCAACAACCCGCAGGCGCTCGCCCAGCTGCGCGCGCCGATCTACGAGGACAAGGTCGTCGACTTCATCCTCGAACTCGCCAAGGTCACCGAGAAGAAGGTGTCCAAGGAAGACCTGTACAAGGACGAAGACGAGAAGGCGGCGTAAGCCTTCTCTGCCCCTCATGGTGAGGAGGCGCGCAAGCGCCGTCTCGAACCATGAGATGGCCGGGCTCCGAGCTTCGCCGCCATCCTTCGAGACGCACGCCTTAGGCGCGCTCCTCAGGATGAGGGCGGAGTAGGAGTAGCGAGTGAGCGGTTTAGAACGTTCTAATCAAAACGCCGGTTGGTGCCCCCAGCCGGCGTTTTCTCATTAAGGATACCGTTCGAATCAGTTCCGAACTGTGCTGCATCGCTTTGCCGTGGGCGCCAGAATCGGCTTGAACTGAGGGGCAGGGCGATGATCTGGCCGATGGTCTTGTTGTCGCCCGATTGCCCCATATCTGTGGGCTCTTATCTGACTTCCTGCATCACGGGACATTCGCGCATTCCCGCGGCCTGTCTCCTCCAACCCTTTGGTGCTTCATGCGCGATCCGATCGAAACCTACATGAACCTCGTTCCGATGGTGGTCGAGCAGACCAACCGCGGCGAGCGTGCCTATGACATCTTTTCGCGCCTGCTGAAGGAGCGCATCATCTTCGTGACCGGTCCGGTGGAAGACGGCATGGCGACGCTGATCGTCGCGCAGTTGCTGTTCCTCGAAGCGGAAAATCCGAAGAAGGAAATCTCGATGTACATCAACTCGCCGGGCGGCGTGGTGACGTCGGGCCTGTCGATCTACGATACGATGCAGTTCATCCGTCCGCCGGTCTCCACGCTCTGCACCGGTCAGGCCGCGTCGATGGGCTCGCTGCTGCTGACGGCCGGCGCCAAGGACATGCGCTTCGCGCTGCCGAACGCCCGCGTCATGGTTCACCAGCCGTCGGGCGGCTTCCAGGGCCAGGTCACCGACATCCTGATCCAGGCGAAGGAAGTCGAGAGCCTGAAGCGTCGTCTCAACGAGATCTATGTGAAGCACACCGGCCGCCCCTATGAAGATATCCACAACGCGCTCGAGCGCGATAACTTCATGACGGCCGATCAGGCGAAGGATTTCGGTCTGATCGACAAGGTGATCGACAAGCGCGCCGAAGAGGCGACAGCGGCCAAACCCGTCTAAGCGGAACAGGTCGGCAACATCAGATATGCCGGATCGCGCAAGCGCGGTCCGGTACAGCCTCCGAGATACGAGACAACCGATTTCAGAATGTCCCTTATCGGTACTCTGTGCCGATGCCCGGACACGAGAGTTCCGCTTTCGTCCACACCGGGCACCCGTTATTCGCGCAACAGGCTCCGAATTGCCCGGAGCACTCGCGCGGCGCGCTCAAATCGCGTAATCGTCATAATGGGTGAACGCTGTGCCGATTAGCGAATTCTTGAACATCGGCTGCCAGCATGGTTCGCTAGTGCGGATCGTCTAGTATCGCGGAGATTCGATTTGGCCGCGGATTCGCGCGGCGATTTGGAACAAGGTCTTTTTTGGTACGGGAATTGCTCTATCTACGGGAAGTGACCCGAAACGGAGCGGACCGATCGAACGAAGATCGAACGGCGGACGGAGATAGGAATGAGTAAGGTCGGTACCAGCGACTCCAAGAACACGCTGTATTGTTCGTTCTGCGGCAAGAGCCAGCATGAAGTTCGCAAACTGATCGCGGGTCCTACCGTATTCATCTGCGACGAATGCGTCGAACTGTGCATGGACATCATCCGCGAGGAGAACAAGTCCTCGCTGGTCAAGTCGCGTGACGGTATTCCGACCCCGAAGGAAATCTGCAAGGTGCTGGATGACTATGTCATCGGTCAGTTCCACGCGAAGAAGGTTCTCTCGGTCGCGGTGCATAACCACTACAAGCGCCTCAACCATCAGACCAAGCACAACGACGTCGAACTCGCGAAGTCGAACATCCTGCTGATCGGCCCCACCGGTTCGGGCAAGACGCTGCTCGCGCAGACGCTCGCTCGTATTCTGGATGTGCCGTTCACGATGGCCGATGCGACGACGCTGACCGAAGCCGGTTACGTCGGCGAGGACGTCGAGAACATCATCCTCAAGCTGCTGCAGGCGGCAGACTACAATGTCGAGCGTGCGCAGCGCGGCATCGTCTATATCGATGAAATCGACAAGATCTCGCGCAAGTCGGACAATCCGTCGATCACCCGCGACGTGTCGGGCGAGGGCGTGCAGCAGGCGCTGCTGAAGATCATGGAAGGCACCGTTGCCTCCGTGCCTCCGCAGGGCGGCCGCAAGCATCCGCAGCAGGAATTCCTGCAAGTGGATACGACGAACATCCTGTTCATCTGCGGTGGCGCCTTCGCCGGCCTAGAAAAGATCATTTCGGGACGTGGGCGTACCACCTCGATCGGCTTTGCCGCGCAGGTGCTCGCGCCGGAAGATCGCCGCACCGGTGAAATCTTCCGTCACGTCGAGCCCGAGGATCTGCTGAAGTACGGCCTGATCCCGGAATTCGTCGGTCGTCTGCCCGTCGTCGCGACGCTGGAAGACCTCGACGAGGCTTCGCTGAAGAAGATCCTGGTCGAGCCGAAGAACGCGCTGGTGAAGCAGTATCAGCGTCTGTTCGAAATGGAGAACATCGAGCTCACCTTCGCCGACGAGGCGCTGGGTGCGGTGGCCCGCAAGGCCATCGAGCGCAAGACGGGCGCCCGCGGCCTGCGGTCGATCCTCGAAGCGATCCTGCTTGAAACCATGTTCGATCTGCCCGGTCTGGAAGGTGTCGAGGAAGTCGTCATCTCCAAGGAAGTCGTGGATGGGACGGCACGCCCGCTCTACATCTATGCCGACCGCTCCGACCGCGCCGCGGAGACCAGCGCCAGCGCCTGATCGGCTTGTGCCTCGATAAAATTGCGAAACGGCTGCCGAGCGATCGGCAGCCGTTTTTCTTTGAGTGGTCCGGTCGCGAAGCGTGAGCGCTTCCGTGCAGGATCGTTGCTCAGCGCGAGCAGATCTCGCGCAGCAACCCATCCCAGCGGTCGGCGATGGCTGTCCATTGGAAACGGGGCGAGGCCGCGAGGGTGGCCGCTTGCCCGGCCATGCGCGATCGGTGTGTTTCATCGCGATACAGCCGCTGAAGAGCCGATGCGACGCTGTCGGCCGTGACGGAAATCTCGCAGGTGTAGCCGTGCTGGCTGGTCTGCTCGGACGCGGGCTCCAGCAGCTCGCCGTGATCTTTCCAGAGCTCGCCGCAAATCCATGCACCAGGGACGATCTGTGCCGCGCCGGTTGCGGCATGCTCGAAACCGATCATGCCCCATCCCTCGCTCGATGCGGTGTTGAGGCCGACATCGCAGGCATTGTAGAGCCGGTTGAGAGATGCGTCGTCCAGACGTGGATGCGCGCCATCCTCGCTCGATGCCAGTACGACGCGGCTGGCGATGCCGAGCGCCGAAGCCAGTTGCCGAAGTTCGCCGCCGGGATCGCCCATATGCAGATAGAGGCGGACATTCGGCGGCTTGTCTTCGGCGAAGCGCGCAAAACCTTGCAGCGTGAGATCGATCCGCTTGCGTGGCTCGTTCTTGTTGGCGTTGAGCACGACGAATGCGTCGTCGCCGAGATCGTGCAGGCCGGGGATGGTCCGGCGGAGCGCAGCGCGATCGCCGAGAGGATGGAAGATGGTCGCGTCGAATCCATGCGGGATCGTCGCCAGCGTCGGCATACGATCGATGAGGCCGAGGCGCATGGATTCGGCAAGGCATGCGGCGAGGTGTTGCTTCACGCCGTCGGACAGGATGACGAGACAATCTAGCCAGGCCAGTCGTGCGACCAGCCGCGGGTCGGTGACCGGGCCGAGCAGCGGGCATTGCGCAACGAGACGCGGGCGCCGCGATCCGAGCCGGTCGATCAGCGGCGCATAGCGCGGCAGGTTGGCAAAGCTGTTGAAGATGAAGATGGCGTCCGGATCGAAGTCGGCAACGATCGGTGCGATCTGTTCGACACCATAGCGGTCGGCGATATCCCGGTTCGGCAGGACGGGCCAGCCGGCATCGACGGGAACGCCGCGGTGGTTCGGTGCGAATTGCCGGACCGTCCAGCGCCGGCCCAGCGGCTTGAGCGTTTCCCGGACGACGCGTGCGTAACTGCTCTGATCGAGCGCGGGGCCGATGGCCAGCAGCCGGGGCAAGCCCGGCTGCTGAACCGTATCGTGGGTGGGGCCCGGGATGATCAGGGCTCGTAGGGTGTCGGCAGGAAGCCGCCTGTGCCCGGTAACAGCAGGGTGTTCAGCGATACTTCGGGTGTCGTCGGGAAGCCCGGATAGAAACCGCCGAACCCTTCGCAGCCGACGATCGAGGCGCCGGCACCGATCAGCGCATAGACCGCGGATCCCGGGCCGCTGGAGCAGGCGTGGTTGGGCGTCGTCATCCATTTGTCGAGCAGCGGGCCGCTGCCGAAGCTTTTCAGGATCGCATAGAGCTCCGCGTTCGGATTGCAGGCTTCGTCGAGATTGGATGTGGCCGTCACCAGCATATATTCGCTCGACCCCACATAGGGGCTGAGGTCGGACGACATCACGTTCAGCGTATTGTCCGGCCATTGCGGGTTGTTGAAGTCGAACTGATAGATCGTGTTCAGCTTCACGGCGAGGGTCTTGCGGTCGAGCACGACGAGCTGCCAGGCCTGCGCGTTCGCCGCCGGGTAACCGCCTTGTGGGATCATCGGCTTGCCATTGACCACGATCACCGCGAGACCGTTTTTCCTGGCCAGCACCGACACGCGGTTGTTGCCATAGGCGTAATAGGCCTCGCGTAGCG
Organism: Pseudomonadota bacterium; assembly: GCA_023449855.1. Lineage (GTDB taxonomy): Bacteria > Pseudomonadota > Alphaproteobacteria > Rhizobiales > Xanthobacteraceae > Tardiphaga. Next base: position 15,261 of record JAEXHR010000316.1, read on the forward strand.
CCTGATACTGCTGACCCGAGAACAGATTCCAGATTGGTGTCAGCGCGAATTTGCAGCGCGACGGATCGGTGGTGACCGCCTCTTTCCATTGCTGGAAATTGCCGTTCCGATCGAAGGTGCCGGATGCCGGGTTGACCCAGTCGATCACGTTGCTGGTCGCCGGCACCGTCATCGCATGCGATTGCCGGTAGCTGGTCCAGTTCGCGGCCGTGCCGCCCCAGTGTGCGCTGGCCTCCGCGGAGGTTTTGCTGATCAGGCCTTGATATTCGGCGCTGGCGCTGACGCTGATCGCCGTCGAACTGTAATGCGACGAACGCGACACGGCGTAATAGTAATAGAGCGCCCCGCCGGCGGTGACCGTGCTGATGAAATGCGTGCCGAATTTGGTGAAGAAGCGATAGAAGGCCAGCACGTTGTCTTCGTTGCCGGCATCGAAGCTCTTCGGCAGGTGCGCCCAGTCGCCGTCGTCCTTCACGTCGTCGCGCACGATAGCGAGGCTGTAGTCGATGTTGATGTGCCAGGCGACGAAGTCCGCCTCCACCAGTGCCCAGCTGTAGCTGCTCTGGTCCTGCTGCGCGGTGTCGTAGGTGCTGTTGAAGCTGGCGCTGAAGGCGCCGATGCTGCCGGACACCGATGCGGAGCTCTGGAAATAGGACGTGAAAGCGCTGCTGGTGGCGAAGGTGGAGGAGGTGGCGCTCGAACTGGAGCCGCCCGGCTGCGAGATGTTGGCGGGAAGCTGATAGACGGTACCCGACCGCGACTTCCAGGCCGACGGCTCGCCGAGATTGAACAAGGGTCTCAGCGCATTGTCGAAAGAGTAGTCGCCGAAAATGTTGAAGCCGTAGCCGATGATCTCGGCTCCGGGCACGAGGTTGGCGATCGCCTCAGCCTCGGGATTCGGCTGGACGCCTTTGGGATAGGACGGGACAGACATGGATGCCTCCACACGCGGACGCGGGACGCCCTCCCACGGAGCGTGCTGCCGGGCCGGAAGCTGGAACCGATCACGACTTTTCTCAACCTTCAAATGAATTATTTCTGATATGACTACTTTGGGGTGAATTCAGAATTTTCTGAAGGCGCTCTCGTCTCGGTTGTGTCGTGAGGCGCGCTCAGCCCGCTCCGGACTGGTGGTCGATGCCGCAAGGAAAGGGGGCTGGAAGGCTAGGAAATGCCCCCGGCCGTGATGGCGCCAGCGCAGCTGTGGAGAGCGTTGCGGTTCGTAAACCTCCTTTCTCCATGGGCATTTGTCTGACTTGACACCCCCTCAGGCCATAGCCACCTAATGCAGGCGGCGAACACCAAATTTCCCTCAAGATTCGCCATCATGATCCGGACAAACAGAGCCTTGGAACCTGTCAGGTTCCAGGGGCCGAGCGAGGACGGAAATCGCACCTTGTGGTGGTTGCGTATTCGTGCGGACCGCGTGCAAGGGGGCAAAGCAAAAGGAACAGGCCATGACGACCTCCAAGCCCCGGCCAACCATTGTTCACGGCGAGACGCACGCCTATCCCGTGCTGCCGCTGCGCGACATCGTCGTCTTCCCGCATATGATCGTGCCGCTCTTCGTCGGCCGCGAAAAATCCATTCGCGCGCTCGAAGAGGTGATGAAGAACGACGCCCTGATCATGCTCGCGACGCAGAAGAATGCGTCGGATGATGATCCTGCGCCGGACGCCATCTATGAGACCGGCACGCTCGCCAGCGTGCTGCAGCTGCTGAAGCTTCCCGACGGCACCGTGAAGGTGCTGGTGGAAGGCCTCGAGCGCGCCAAGATCGAATCCTATTCCGATCGCACCGAATATTACGAGGCGACCGCGGTCGCGCTCGCCGACACCGATGCCAAGAGCGTCGAGGCGGAAGCGCTGTCGCGCTCGGTCGTGTCCGACTTCGAGAGCTATGTGAAGCTCAACAAGAAGATCTCGGCCGAAGTCGTCGGCGTCGTGCAGGCGATCACCGATTTCGCCAAGCTCGCCGACACTGTCGCGTCGCATCTCGCCGTCAAGATCGCGGATCGCCAGGGCATCCTGGAAACGCTGTCCGTCACCGGGCGCCTGGAAAAGGTGCTGGGCCTGATGGAGAGCGAGATCTCGGTGCTGCAGGTCGAGAAGCGCATCCGCTCGCGCGTCAAGCGCCAGATGGAGAAGACGCAGCGCGAATACTATCTCAACGAGCAGATGAAGGCGATCCAGAAGGAACTCGGCGATGACGAGGGCCGGGACGAGCTCGCCGATATCGAAGAGAAGATCGCCAAGACCAAGCTGTCGAAGGAAGCCCGCGAGAAGGCACAGCACGAGCTGAAGAAGCTGCGCCAGATGTCGCCGATGTCCGCGGAAGCGACCGTCGTGCGCAACTATCTCGACTGGCTGCTGTCGATTCCGTGGGGCAAGAAGTCGAAGGTCAAGAAGGACCTCAGCGCCGCGCAGGCGATGCTGGACGAGGAGCACTACGGGCTCGAGAAGGTCAAGGACCGCATCGTCGAGTATCTCGCCGTGCAGTCCCGCGCCAACAAGCTGACAGGCCCGATCCTGTGCCTCGTCGGTCCTCCCGGCGTCGGCAAGACCTCGCTCGGCAAGTCGATCGCGAAGGCGACCGGACGTGAGTTCGTGCGCGTGTCGCTCGGCGGCGTGCGCGACGAGGCGGAGATCCGCGGTCATCGCCGGACCTATATCGGTTCGATGCCCGGCAAGATCATCCAGTCGATGCGCAAGGCCAAGACCTCGAACCCGCTGTTCCTGCTGGACGAGATCGACAAGATGGGCGCCGACTTCCGCGGCGATCCGTCGTCGGCGCTGCTCGAGGTCCTCGACCCCGAACAGAACGGCACGTTTGCCGATCACTATCTGGAGGTCGATTACGATCTGTCGAATGTGATGTTCATCACCACGGCGAACACCCTGAATATTCCGGGGCCGCTGATGGACCGCATGGAGCTGATCCGGATCGCCGGTTACACCGAGACGGAGAAGGTCGAGATCGCGCGCAAGCATCTGATCCCGGCCGCGCTGGCGAAGCATGGCCTCGACACCAAGGAATGGTCCATCGATGACGATGCGCTGCTCCTGCTGATCCGCCGCTACACCCGCGAAGCGGGCGTGCGTAACCTCGAGCGCGAAATCTCCACGCTGGCCCGCAAGGCCGTGAAGGAGCTGATGCTCTCGAAGAAGAAGGTGGTGAAGGTCACCGCGAAGACGCTGGAAGAGTTCTCGGGCGTGCCGAAGTATCGCTTCGGCGAGATCGAGGCTGACGATCAGGTCGGCGTGGTCACGGGTCTGGCCTGGACGGATGTCGGCGGTGAGCTGCTCACCATCGAAGGCGTCATGATGCCCGGCAAGGGCCGCATGACCGTCACCGGCAACCTGCGTGACGTGATGAAGGAATCGATCTCGGCGGCGGCGTCCTATGTCCGCTCGCGCGCGATCACCTTCGGGATCGAGCCGCCGTTGTTCGAACGGCGCGACATCCACGTTCACGTGCCCGAGGGCGCGACGCCGAAGGACGGCCCGTCCGCGGGCGTGGCGATGGCCACCACGATCGTGTCTGTTCTCACGGGCATTCCGATCCGGCGCGATGTCGCCATGACCGGCGAAATCACGCTGCGCGGCCGCGTGCTGCCGATCGGCGGATTGAAGGAGAAGTTGCTGGCAGCAGCCCGCGGCGGCATCAAGACGGTCTTGATCCCCGAGGACAATGCCAAGGACCTCACCGAGATCCCGGACAGCATCAAGGGCGGGCTGAACATCATCCCGGTCGCCCGGATGGACGAGGTGATCGCCAATGCGCTGGTTCGCCAGCCCGAAGCGATCGACTGGGAAGAGGATACCAAGCTGCCGGTGAAGGCCGACGGCGAGGAAGCCTCCGGTGGCCTGACCGCGCACTGAGCGCAACTCCGATACACCACATCAGCGGCGTCCTTCGGGGCGCCGCTTTTGTTTTGGGCTGCGGGTGATAGATTTGATGGAGGAGAGGTTGCCGCGATGAAGACGATCATCCTGTCAGCATTGCTCTCGGCCGCGCTGTGCGATGCCGCGCTGGGCGAGCGTCTGGACAAGCGCTTCGGCGACGACCACGAGCGCGGCTATCGCGCGGAACGCGAATTCGAGGGCAGGGACTTCGAGAGCAGGCGCAGCGGCTTCAAGAACCGCGACCGCGCCAATTTTCTCGGTGGCAAGGCAGCAGACCAGCCGCTGCCGGAATTGCCCAAGCAGGATCTGCAGGCGCCTGCGGCAATCGGATTGCAGCGGTGAACGGGGAGATGGTCGTTGAACGACCGCGCGGAGACACGGCCTGAGGGAGATGTGAGGTGCGTATCGATGGAGGCTGTCACTGCGGTGAGATCCGTTACACCGCGACGATCGATCCGGCGCAGGTCTCCGTCTGCCATTGCACGGACTGCCAGACTCTTACCGGCTCACCCTATCGCGTATCCGTTCTGTGTTCGTCCAATGATGTGACGATCGTCTCGGGCCAGACGCGTATCTATCGAAAGACGGGCGACAGCGGCCGGGTCCGGTTGCAACAGTTTTGCGGCGACTGCGGTACGCCGCTATTTGCATGCGACGAGAATCCGAATGCGGGCACTTGGAGCCTGCGTTGGGGCAGCATCGCGCAGCGACACGATCTCAGGCCATCGCGCCAGATCTGGTGCCGCTCGGCGGAGCCATGGATTAGCGAACTGGCAGCGGTGCCGGGGCAGGCGGTGGAATGAGGAAAGCGGAGGGAATGGTGGGCGGCTACGGATTCGAACCGCAGACCCTCTCGGTGTAAACGAGCGAACTGGCATCATTTCCCCTGTAAAAACAGCATTTTTCGATACTTCGGCATCCAGAACGGTGCCGGAACGACACCAGAACGAATGCAGATTTACTGTTGACGAGCTATTGACGGATTTGGTGCGGTTCATTTGCCTGCGCCTCCAACCCGCGCGCCGAGATGAGCGATCTCGCGCTTCGTCAACCGCGTCTTGTTGAGCAGGATCTGCCTGCTGCACTTCGCCTGAATCTGCTCCATCACATAGTCGGTCGCCATGGCGACGTCGCGCAGATACTCGGGGTCGAAGGCCTCATAGTTGTCGGTGGTGCGCGAGCCTTCCTTGACCACGTGACCCATCCAGATCGAGCGCTGCTCGCGCGAGACGTGCCGGCAGAGGCCGCGGACGCGGGTGCTCATGAAGTGGCGGAACGAGCCCGGGTTGACCTTGAAGCCGACCGTCTTCGACAGGGTCCGGAAGGCCTTCTTGACGCTCGCCACGCGCTCGCCCTGGAAGACGAGCAGCGGCTCGTCCGTGCCCCACTTGTCGAGCCACGCGGCCAAGCAGCGGGTTTCCGGGATGTCCGGCCGGCGCTTGTTCGTCTCGACCCGATCGGGCGGGTTGAGGTAGATCAGCCCTTCGACGCGCTGCGTCTTCGGATCGAAGTCCGCGATGGCCTCGGGGCGGGCCCAGGTGTTCAAGCCGATGATGGCGAAGCGGAACAGGTGCTCCAGCTTCATGGTGTCCAACAGCTTGGCGACGTCGTCGATCGACAGGGTGGTGTGCCGCGGCTTCGACGGCGCGACCTTCAGCTCCTTGGCGATCCGCGCGCGCTTGTAGACGAACTTCGGAGCGTGCGTCATCAGCGCGGTCTCGACCGTCTGGCCGAACGGGTCGGTGCGCAGCTTTACCTCGGTCATCTCGCGAAATGCAGCGCAGACGACGTCGAGGCGACGCTCGATCGAAGCCGGCGAATGGCCAAGCGTGTCTCGGAGCCATTTCGCGAATTCGAGTTGACGCGAGGGTGTCCAGAACGAGACCGGCGCCATCGGATTCTTGGCGTGCTCGGTCATGTATTGCTTGGCCAGCGTCACGGCGCGCGTGGCGTCGGACTCCGACCGGATCGTCGTGGCGTGGCCGTCCAGATAATTGTTCAGGGCGGCCTCGGCCATTACCTCGTGGGGACCAGGGATAGCGCCGCTGGCTGCCGCGGGGGCGGAGAGGACGAGCGCCGCGAGCCGGACCTTGGCATCTTCCCAGTCCGTTGTCTTAAGAGTTCGACGGCGGACGCAGCCAGCTCCGGCGTCATACCGGCAGGCATAGACAACACCGCCGCGTGTGGGGTAGGGGCGATCGAGGTAGAGCCCGTTGAGCTCGAATGGCTCATCGGCTGAACGCTCTGGGGCGACGGGACCAGCGGCTGGGGCCGATCTTCGGGCGCTTCGCATGACTCGCCTTTTCTGAGGTAGGTTTGATCGATGTAAGATTGGACCTGCTCGGCAGTGTAGCAGGGGCCGGAGCGGAAGGCGTAAAACTCGATTGTCTTGAGTTTCCTCGCCTTTTTCAGCTCCTTGGCTGTGAGCATTGGCCATCGCGCGAGCACAGCCGCCTCGTCGAGATAGTCTACTGGGTCGATGGCGCGCATTGGTCTGGCCATGGGTACTCCTTACGGCACTGCCGATGGACGGGTGAACGGCCGGCTCGGCCAAACTGTCTTCCGGGCTGAAATCTTCGCGCGCTTCTCCCGCGGTTTCCGTGCCTTGATCGGTCGCAGTCGGTGCGCCGGCTTTTCCATCGCTGCGCGTGCGGCACCGCCGGACGCGATCCAGAGCGCAGCTGCGATGGCCCAGGGATCGATGCCTTGGCGCTCCCACCATTTGCGCTCATTGCTCTGGTGCTGCGCATCGCGATCGGTGCGATGATGATGGCCGCAAAGCGGGACCGTGAACTTGTCATGGGGCTTCTCGCCCATGCCGGTGCTGTCCTTGCCGGCAGCAGCTTCCTTCATGCGCAGGTGCGCGGCTTCGGCCGGCCGATGACAGCCGGGGATGCAGCACGGCTGCAGCCGGACATAGACGAGGTGTCGCTCGTCGTGCTGGCGCGGATCACGCTGGCGAAGCTCGGTCATACCTGCGACCTCCGCGTGATCTCGTCGGGCCGCAACGGCTCGGCCGGCAACTCGTCGAACTGCTCGCGCAACGTCTTGTCGGGCGAGAACCATCCGACGACGACCAGTGCACCGAGTACCGCGCCCAGGCAGAGAAGACCGATGCCCATTGAGATATCCATCCCCGAGCCCTCAGTATGAAATCTTGACGTTCGGCACATTGCCGAGCGCGATGGCGGTGATGGCCTTGATCGCGTCAGCTTCCGACAGCCCGGCGGCGATCAACGCCTCTTTTGCGGCCGTGTTGATCGTCTTCTTGTGGGCCTTGTCAGCTTCGCGCCTGGCAGTCTCGGCGGCTTCCGCTGCCGCGATTTTGGCGACACGCACGCGCTCGGCTTCAATCGCAGCCAGTCGATCGGTCTCGGCCTTTGCTTCTGCGGCGATGCGATCCTGTTCGGCTTTGGCCGCCGCAGCTTCAGCGGCTGCGATGGCGGCGAGACGGTCGCGCTCGGCTTTTGCCTCGGCTTCTTGCGTAGCGGCAATGGCCGCCAGCCGATCACGCTCAGCCTTGGCGGCGGCTTCCTCGGCATCGCGCTTGGCTTTCTCTGCCGCAGCGATGGCAGCGGCTTTCTCCTGGGCAGCTTTGCGCTCGCGCTTTGCTGTCTCGTCGGCAATACGCTTTGCCTCGGCTGCGGCTTTCTCCTCGGCGTCACGGGTCGCCTTTGCCGCAGCCTCGGCGGCGATCTTTTCTTCACGCTCCCGCTGTTCCCGCGCAGCCTGTTCGGCGCGCAGCCGGGCCAATTCGACCGCCTGTTCTTCGCGGGTAATGGCCGCGCCTTTCAGTGCCTGCAGTTTCGCGAATGTCTCGCTGCGCGCTGCTGCTGCCTTCTGCTTGAATTCCTGCCAATCGCGCTCGGGCAGGGCGTCCAGCGCCGTCAGGGCTGCGATGACGTCTGCGCTCGCCGGCAGTTCGGCATCGAAGGCGCCAAGGTCGATGATCGACTGTATGGCGCTCTGGTGGTCGGCAATGCGCTTGGCTTCGATGGCCTCGAATTCCTCGACCGGTGCCAGCACCTCTTCTTTGAGGGCGTCGAGGCGGTCGCGAACCTTCTTGCGCTCAGCGTCGATGGCGCCAGACTGTTTCTTGAGGTCCGCAACCAGATCTTTGCCGAAGTCGTCAAATGCCGTCTTTGATCGCGCCACCTGATGCGCAAGCGACCTGATGGCTTTGCGTCCAGCTGGCGTCGTGACGTCGGTCTGGGTGGCGCGGACTTTGGCGACCAGCGATTCCAGCATGGTATCGACGCCTCCGGCCTCAGAGAAAACTGCTGGCGTCAGCGTTGCGACGTCGATAGTGACGAGCGCATTCATGCGACGTCTCCCATGCATGCGGTTGCGATGATTTCCTTCGCTTCCAGCGTGGCGGCAGCGGTGTAGAGACGCCGTGCACGTTCGGAATATCGGCGATCGTGATCGAGGTAGGCTTTCACGTCGTCATCGCACGTCAGGTCGAGTCCGCGCTCGGCACCGGCAACGAGATCGTTCGCCATAGCGTCGATGATGCCCTTGCGCACATCCTCCTGCGCGAACTTCGGCAGCAGATGAACGCCGTTGTCAGTCACGATTTGAATGCTCATAAACCCGGCCCCTCTCACGACGACGGCTGCACGCGGTCGCGGCTTGCGCGCATTTCGCGCCGCCGATCGTCCGAATTGGCCTGCCTGTAGGCTTCCTGGCGGCCGTTCGCCGCGGCCTTGGATGCGTCCTGCCGATCCTTCCGCATCTTCGCGCTCAGCACTTCCCACGCGGCGAGATCGTCGCTCGTCCACGTCACGTCTGACGAAATCTGCGGATCTTCGCACTTGGTGAAGGCACGATCAGATGCCAGCCAGCCGGGGATGAGAACGATCAGGAAGCCGAGCGAGCCAGGCGCCCACGCTCGCGCCGTAAAGTAGATAGTCGTGATAACCTTGGCGGGCTTCTTGGGCGCGGGCGGCTTGCCTTCGATCGGCACCCACTTCGCGCGCGACGCGTCGCCATCGACCGAAATCAACATCGAGTTGTCGCGCTGATTATGCTGGACGACCTGCAGCCGGATGATTGAGCCCGGATTGCAGCCGACAAGCGAGCGCGGGCGCCGCTTCTCCGCTTCACGCGCGGCTAGATCGGCGGCGTGTCCAGCATCGGCGCGAGCCAAGGCTTCTGCACGATCTTCCGGGGAGCAGTCCGCCAGATAGCGGAAGGCACCGCGGACGCTCGCGCGCTGTGGCTTTGGCTCGTATCGCTCAAGCAACTGATCGACGCTGAGCCTGCAGGTCGATTGCGAACCTCGGGCCATCAGATCCTCCCGCTGAGAATGCCGGTCCAGACAAAACCGCACGCGATGAAGAGGGCGAGGGCAACAAGCTCGCCTAGAAGGGGCACGACCACGGACATGGGTCCGACCAACTCGCGGTCGTCTTCCTGCTCTTGGTCAGGCCGTGACCAGCGTTGGTCGTGCTGCCAGTCATCGGGAAGGGTTTGCTTTATCTTGCTCATGGCCCAATCCCTGCTGCTGCGCGGATGCGATCGGCCAAACCCTTGGCCGCGGCGATATCCTCGGGCGTGTCGCCCTCGATCGGCTCTTCCATGCCGTTGGCGAGATTGAGCAGCTCTTCGCGCGAGGTGAGATGGCGACCGCGACGAACGACGCTGGCGGCGATAGCGAGAGCCATACGCACATTCGGCGTGTCGTAGATGCTCTTGGGCGACTGCCCGATCATCTGCTCGACCAACTTTGCAAGTCGATCACGCTCGACCGCGCCAAGGTCTGCCGGCTTTACACCGCTCCCGGTCGTCGGAAGTGGAGGGGTGTTGCCGCCCTCGGGCTGATGTCCGTTGCGCGACATCATGCGGCCCTCGACGTGACGGACCATTGCCGCAACGAAGTGCAGCACGCAGGACAGAGCGTGATTTTGTAATCGCGCGAAAACAGTTGGTCACCCTGATAGTGCTGCGCCGATGCATGGCCCCACTTGTTGCGTTGATCGAGATCGCCACAGCGAATGTCCTCGATTGCGTCGCAGCGCTCGCAACTGAACCGCTCAAAACTGATCGTCTCGACGCCCATCGATCCATCCCCTCAATGAGCCGTAGCCGCTGCGGCAAGCGCAGGGACGGGCTTGGAGACGGTCGCGCGCGGCGGGTTCTTCACGTGGTCCGGAATGCGGACGGTGCCGAAGTGGGCGAGGCCCTTTGGCGTCATCCAGGCGCGAAGCAGGACTTTGTCGTTCGGCGCCGTGAAGGCCTTGTTCTCGAACAGTCCACGCTGAACTGACGTCTGCTTTGCTACGATGCGGCTGCCGTCTCGGAAGCAGTATTCCGGGATCACCACGTCGCGGATGAACAGGTTCGGGTGGCAGAGCAGGGCGCGGCCGGCGTCTTGTAGCCCGATCAGGCCGTCGGCGTTCAGCAGGCGCTCGTAGACTTCGACCTTCGGAGCCTGTTCGGCGACCTGTTTCTCCGCATTGGCGCGAGCCTCGAACTGTTCGGCCCACGCGCGCGCGGCGACGGCCGGGCTTGTGAAGTCGGGCAGAGCAGGGGCGATGGGCGCCGGATTGTAGCTGCCGGTCTGCCGGATCTGCGGCAGGACGTCGTGAAAGACGAAGCGCTGGAAGCGGCTGATCTTCTCGAAGAGACTGGCGTCGTGCTGGCGCTTGTTCAGCTTGCGCTGGACGATGGCGCGATAGACGCCGGCTTCGGAAATGATGTTGAGCGTCTGGTCTCCACCAGGGGTACTTGCCCGGTAAGTACCCTTTTCGTCCGCGTCGATGCCGGCGAGGAGATTGGCGGCATCGCGATAGCCCAACTCGCGGGCCACGTCCGTGGCGACAAACCACGTCTCGCCATCCTGCTCGACCAGCCGGACATTCCGGCCTTCAAACTGAAACGCGGTGTCGCTTGAAACTGGCAGGCTCGCCATGTCGCTCTCCCGATCTGATGGGAGAAGGCTACAAGCAAACTAGTTATTCTGTCAACTAGAAAACTTGTGAATTTGCGAGATTCGGCTATCCTCCCTCAGCCGCATGGTGCGGCGGGAGGCTTGTTCCCATGGTTATCGACCCGCTATTATTCCTCGACGACATAATCGCTGGGGAGAGAATCATGGCGGCGGCCGGACACGGACTAAGAATTCGGTATGGACTGCGGAGCGACCCTGGAGCCACAGCGCAAGCCCAATGGGCATCTGCGACCCGCTCGCTAATCCAGCGCGGGATGACCAGGGATGCTGCAGGTGACGCCGCCGCCAAGCAGGTGTTTCCAGACTACCGTACCCATGTTTACGCATCGGAAGGCGACACCATCGAAACGCTTCTCCGACTCGCCGAGGAAAAGTGACGGACGCTGCGGAATGGGTCGCATGGGCAAAGGACAATGCCGCGCCCGTGCAGTTCCTGCTGGGCGGCGTGACCGGTTTTTTGGTCACGCGTCTGACGATGACGAAGAAGGAGCGCGCAGACGTAAAGCAGAAGATTTTCGAGAATAGTCGAGATCTTATGGTTGCTCAAAACGCTCTTTATCAAACCTTTAAAGCTTCCCTTCAATCGTATGTGAGCAAGACGGAGCCGTTGACGATCAACGATTTCTTAGCAGTTGAAGGTGCTGGCAACAATTACTTCAACCACTTGAAGATTGTGAGTGGCGCCATCTTGGATAACAAGGTCAGCGCACAGGCCCGCGATGACACGCTTGTCCCAGCGATTCAACGTGCCGTTTCCGACAACCTCCCGAGCTTTTATCGGGTGCTGCAAACAATCGCCGAGCGAAACGATTGGGGGTACATCAGTCAGCTGAGGCGATCCGACTACGAAGCGCTTTATGCGGTTGTTGAAAAGTATGGAGCAAGCGCCGCGGTTAACGCCTTAGTGCCAGCCTATCCCGATAGGCCTCAAGCCCCCTCTGCCGATCCCGGCCAGGAATGAGATTGCCTGCATCGTCGCAGTTTCCGGCCTCGATCTCGGCTGCCGCCGCTTCCCAATGACTGTCGATCCAAGCCGGAATATCCGCCTCCACCATGCCGGTGCGGCGGCAGACGCGTTCGCAGACTTCGCGGGCGAGGGGTTCGATGTTGGACATAGGGTTTAGTCCGCAAATTTGATCGCGCCGGGCTTAGCAAGCCTGATCGCCGGTCGCCCATCGAATAACATTATTGACCATCGACGGATTGTTGACCGTATTTCCCGCGCGCACGGTCATTCTGCTTCCGGTCCCGGCACGCTCTATCCGAGCAGTCCAATAATAGTTCCTGACACCGTAATTGATAAGTGATCGGGAAATCTCACCATAGCCGAGCTCGGAATACAATTCCGCATCGACGGCCAAAGATGCCATTGCACTGACGTTTCCGGACTCGCAGCGTTTTGCCGTTGTCGAAACTCGTCTGTAAATTTCCTGATAGTTCTCTGTGTAGGACTGCGCTGTCGGTGCTGACGTTGCCTCAAGCTCGGCCGGCGTTGACGAGCATCCAGCTAAGACGCTGGCACTAAGCATTGTAACGACTAGGCGCATCTTCAATCCCCATACCCTGCGGCATCCAACCGCAACTACCGCGTGGCCACAAGGCTTTAACCAACCTACGAAGGATTAGGATTAATTTCGTTGCATTAAGGTTCCGTTCATGATTGCATGAACGAACAAAGAACAAAGCGTACGGGGGTATTCCGATGGACGATCTGACCGAGCAAATTATTGCTGACTGGCGTTGCGCCGACAAGGCAACCCAGATGGAAGTTATTGAGATTCTGAGGGCTTCTTTGCGTTCTTCAGAAGAAGGGCTATCGACTGCTTCACCTCCAGCGGCGCCTGAAGAACCAGCCGCACCAACTCGTCGTCAGAGCCCGCTGGCAGAACGAAGTTAGGATCAAGATCCGACGGAGACACTTTCAGCGCTGCCGCCAAACTTGGCAGGAATTTCGAAGTCAGGTCGTCACCGTTCTCAAGGCGCGAGATAGATTGCTGGCTTACGCCAGATTCTGCGGCGAGTTGCGCTTGGGAAAGCCTCGCCGCCTTTCTGATCCGTTTCAAATTGTCCTTTAATTCCATGCGCATGTATTACCAGTTTGCTTGTTAAAGCATACACAAGAAATCTAGTTGACCGGCGAAGCTGATTTAACTAGATTACTTGTATGAATTTCCGTCACCACATCGAAAGGGCGGTGGCCCTTCACGGATCGCAGGCAAAGCTTGCGAGGGCTGTTGGGTGCTCCCAGCAGTATGTCTCTTGGCTCCTGCATGAAGGTGACCAAGTTAGCGCAGAGATGGCGCTGGCCTTCGAGCGCGCCACGGGCGGGAAGATCACCAGGATAGACCTCCGGCCTGATATTTTCGCTGCGCCCGCTCAAGCAGGTGCCGCATGACCGGCGCCTCCATCCATTCCCCAGATCGCACCTCGGTGACCCCATCCTCCGCCGACGTGCGCGTGACGACTGCGCCCAATGCGCTCCCCCAGTCTGAGGGCGCGGTCGTCACATCTCTCCCTGCACCGACGCTCACGGGAGCTGCGTCGGCACCTGCGGAGCTGGCTTCGGCTGGCTCCGCTCTTTCTTCTGACTGCATCGGCGACATCGATTCCAATCTCGAGGCTGCAATTTCCGCGCTCGAAGTGTCGTGGCTCCGCTGCGGCATCGTCATGAACAGCATGGCGTTGCGCGTTGCTGCCGCAAGCGAGATCCAGCCGTCCGTTTCCACCACGTCCATTCCAACCACCTGAAAAGCGAAGGAGAAGTTCATGCTGAATTTGTGCGCGTATCGGCTTGGGAGGTGTCTCCCAATCGGCTTGGGAGGGCTCCCAATTCTGGGCACCCCTCCCAATTCCTTGGGAGGCGCCAGTGTCTGACGCCGCCACCATGTTGAAAATGCTCGCAGAACCGTGGCGACCAGGCGAATTCGTCAAAGACGTGATCCTGCGTATTGCGCCACTTGCCGGCCTCTCTCCGACCCGGGCTAGCGACGTTTGGTACGGCAAGGCGCGTCGCGTCGAAGAGAGTGAGCTCAGCCGCATCGCGGCGGCGCTTGCGAAGAAAGAGAAGAGGGCCGTCTGGAATGAGCTTCAGGACATCAAGGCCCGGATGGCCAAGCTTGAGTCGATCGTTGGTGGATCTGACGAGAACTACGGCCAGCCGGCTCCTGCTAGCGATCGGCCGCGGCTTCGTGTGGCTGGCGGAGCGCACCGCGCCGCCGGCGGACGAGGGTGATCGCCATGTCTCCGACGGTGACTCGCAGCGAACTCAATAACGCTCCCGACATCATCGCGGAGACGCGCCTGGTGCCGATCCGCCGCCGCCGTGACGATGGCCACGGATCGTTCGCCGCTCAACACCAGGGCAAGCAACCATACGCCAGCATGGCTGCTGCCGAGGCCGCGGCCCGTCGAAAGTCGGGTCTCACTGCATATCGCTGCCAGCACTGCCGTCTCTGGCACGTCGGCAATCGGAACAAGGGGTGAGGGGATGCAGAGCGTATTGTACGATCCCAGAGTCGGCTGGACGAAATCCCAGATTGACGGTGTGAACAAGCACCGCGCGGCTCGCTCGCGTATCGACGCGGCTGCTGCAGCCCACGTCGCGCCGCCAGCGCCGATTGATCCGGCAGTAATAGATGCGAAGCCGGTCATTCTCGCGCCCGCCGCCGTTCTTTCCCGTCATGAAGGTATCGGCGGCTCGCCGTTGGACCCGCGCCTGACATTCGAGACGTTCGTCTCCGGCCGGAGCAATACGCTCGCCCGGGCCGCGGCAGTGCATGTCGCCGACGCCCACCGTGGCGACGCCGTCATGTTCAACCCGCTCTACATCCATGCCAGCGTCGGCCTCGGCAAGACGCATCTGCTGCAGGCCGTGACTTGGGCTGTGAGCTCCAATCCGGAGCGCAAGGCGCTGTATCTCACGGCCGAGAAGTTCATCTTTGGCTTTGCTGCGGCGCTGAAGGCGAAGGACGGATTTGCCTATAAGGAAGCACTGCGCGGGATCGATGTTCTGATCATTGACGATCTGCAGTTCCTGCTCGGGAAGCTGCATCTCGACCTGCTCGGTGCCGCCATCAACGCGGTGATCGACGCTGGCCGGCAGGTCATTCTCGCAGCTGATCGCCCCGCGTCCGATCTGGAGGGGCTGGATCAACGCACGTCGTCGCGTCTGGCTGCCGGCCTGGTCGTTGAAATCGGAAAGCCGGACCGCGAGCAGCGCCGATTGATCCTGCTGGAGCGCGTCGCCGCGGCGCGGGCGCACCATCCGGGGTTGGATGTCGCTGATCCGATCCTCGACTATCTGGCCGATACGCTGGCCAGCAACGGACGCGATCTCGAGGCCGTAGTCAATCGGCTGCTGGCACACAGCAAGCTGAACGGCGTGGCGGTGACGATGGACCTTGCCGAGCGCGAAGCCCGCGACCTGGTCCGGCCGCAGGAACAACGTCGGATTCGTATCGAAGATATCCAGAAGGTGACAGCTCGGCATTTCAACGTGCACCGTGGCGACCTCCTGTCGGCGCGCCGTACCGCCAACATCGTGCGCCCGCGTCAGCTTGCCATGTATCTCGCCAAGACCATGACGCTGCGGTCGTTGCCGGAGATCGGCCGGCGCTTTGGCGGTCGCGATCACACGACGGTGCTCCATGCAGTGCGGAAAATGGAGGCGCTGATCCCAAAGGATTCCGCGCTGCGCGAGGACGTTGAGCATCTCAAGAAACAGCTTCAGGAGGGGAACTGAATGTCGAACGGTATCTCTACGACGTGGACCGATCACCGCGATGAAGCCCTGCGCGAGGCGTGGACGAAAACCACCGCAACGGCGGAAGAGATCGCCAAGGCGATGGGAGGCTTCGAGCACACGGCCGACGGCGGTAAGAACGCTGTCATCGGCCGCGCGCGGCGGCTCGGCCTTACCCGCAAGGATAAGGCCAAAGAGATGACCGACACGCAGCGCGCCGCGATCGTCAAGGCGAAGGAGAGCGAACATTCTCGGCGGAGCTATCTGAAGAAGCTGGCAGCGCAGGGGAACGCGAAGCCGGAGCCGGCGGAGCAGAAGCCGAAGACCGCTCCAGTGGAATCTGCCGTACCGGAGTGGTCGTTCGACCTTCCGTTCAGCGAGTTGCGCGAGTTCAGCTCGCAGCGCCCGAACGAGTGCCGTTACCCTGACCCGAAAGACGACGCCGGGCCGAACTATATGTGCTGCGGAGCAGAGACCCCGCCCGGTGAGAGCTATTGCGGCCATTGCGCCGAAATTTGCCGGCCGGCGCCGGCCCGGCCGATCACCGATGAGCGCCGTGAACAGTTGCGCGAGCGGGGGCGTGCCGCTGGGTATGCCAGCATCCGGAGCCGTGGTCGCGTCATGGGACGTGCCGTCGCCAAAGCAACGTCGCCGGTATTGGACGCTGAGGCTCGCGTCTGATGGGCAAGCACATCAAGACCAGCCAACTGCGGGCGGAGCCGACGTCCCAGCACAAGAACTGGAAGCGCCGACAGCGCCGCAAGCTGCTGAAAGCCGGAATCGCGGCGCGACGCGAGCACATGGCTGGCTGGGTTGACCGTGGCCCTGCGGACGAACGCAACAGCGTCCCCGAGGAGGCAGCATGAAGAGCGAGTACATCAGCCTTACGCCGCTCGGTGCGCTTGCGCTGTTCCT
The DNA here is from genome assembly GCA_023449855.1 of Pseudomonadota bacterium. Lineage (GTDB taxonomy): Bacteria > Pseudomonadota > Alphaproteobacteria > Rhizobiales > Xanthobacteraceae > Tardiphaga. Next base: position 31,774 of record JAEXHR010000316.1, read on the forward strand.
TGCCGGCCTGATGCTCGGTTCGGTCGGCTCCTATGGCGTTCCGGGCTTCGCGATGATGCTCCTGATGCTCTTTGTGGCCCGTCAGGATGCGATGGAGCAGATACGTGCAGGCACTTACACCCGCCGTTGGTGCGTGTGGCGTCGCGAGGGCCATCTGAAATCTGATGCGCAGGTGTCGGCATGAGCATCTCATTCAAAATTGGGAGAGCGCTCTTCTCTAATCGAGAGCAAGACTTCTCTACGATCAAGGAGCGTAAGGCCGCGGAGATCTTCAACAGTTGCGCCGTCGCGCAAGCGGTCTTGGCGCCTATTAAGACTCTCCAGCAATGCGAAGCAGAGTGGATCGATGAGCCGATCCTCGACAAGCGTTTCTCTTCGGTGGAACCTGCCAGTTGCTCGCCTATCTGCGGTATTCTTCAACAGAGCGAGCATTCGATTGTCATCGCCGAGGATGCCGTCTGCCATCCCCTCCGCGATGGTCGGAGAATCAGCCGCTCTCTCATAGGCCTTGATAGATTCTTGGCATCGTTCGAGACTTCCTGGTGTGCCGTCCCATTCCTGCACGGCCCGAAGTGCAGCGATCATGTGCTTGATCGCGGCAATGTAACGCGAGAGCCGGCGGTCCGCATCATCAGCTCGCGTGAGGCCGGTCTGTCGGAGCATGGTGCGAACCGTGAGCCAAGCGCCGAAGAGTGCGACGAGACCTGCAATGAGAGATTGGTATCGGTTCAGCCAGTATTCGCCGCACGAGGCTGCAGTTCCGTCGGTCAGCGCTTTAGTTATGATATTCTGGCCGCATGTGTCGACAAGCCATGCCAGTACGTGAATGGCACCGGCGGCCACGGTGGCCGCGATCATGAAATGAAAGCCCTGTTTCCCCATTGGGACAGCTTCGCTCGTTGGAACTCATCTGTCGAGAGGGCCGAGGCATGAACGTCGAGACCTTCCTAAATGGCCGGGTGACAATCTATCTCGGCGACGTGCGCGAGCAGCTTCGGCTGCTGCCGGCGGACAGCTTCGATTGCGTGGTGACGTCGCCTCCGTATTGGGGGCTGCGGGACTATGGGACTGGCCGCTGGGAAGGTGGCGACCCTGACTGCGATCATCGCTCGCCAACGATGCGCGAAGGTCGAGACGAGAACCGGGCGAAGTTGGCCGGTAGTGCGGCAACGAATTCGGCACAGTTGCTGCTTGCTCACCGCTCGGCATGCGGCAAGTGCGGCGCCGTCAAGGTAGACGAGCAAATCGGTCTGGAGCCGACGCTCGCCGAACACATCGCTGCGATGGTTGAGGTTTTCCGGGAGGTCCGGCGCGTCCTGAAACCAACGGGCGTCTGCTGGATCAATTACGGTGACTGCTATGCGACGTCGCCGAACGGCCGCAGCGCTGCCGACACCAAGGCAGCTGGCAATGACGATCGAACGTTCCGGGACAAGCCGTTCTCGACAATTCAGGGGACGCTGAAGTCCAAAGACCTATGCATGGTGCCGGAGCGTCTGTTCATCGCGCTCCAGGATGATGGCTGGTGGGTCCGGTCGAAGATGCCGTGGATCAAGCGCAACGGCATGCCGGAAAGCATCACCGACCGGCCGGCGAACTCGCTTGAGCAGGTGGCGCTGCTGACGAAATCGGAGCGCTACTGGTACGATGCGGAGGCCGTGCGCAAGCCGGCATCGCCGTCGACCAACTCGCGCGTCGCGCAGAACGTTGCTGCCCAGGCGGGATCGTCCCGCGCAAACGGCGGTGCCAAGACCAATGGCCCCATGAAGGCGGTCGTCCGGTTCAAGAAGCCGGGTGTCACGCCGAAATCTGCCGGCGATGAAACCGGAATCCGCGCGAATGAATCGTGGCACGCCAGCACCGCTGGGCCGCCGCTCAACGATCGTAACTTCCGCAACACCGACCTGTTCTTCTCGTCGATCGAAGTTCCGTTCGGACTGATTTCGGACGCGGAAGGCACCCCGCTGGCGATCGATGCAAACCCGCAAGGCTTCAGCGAGGCGCATTTCGCGACGTTCCCGATGGCGCTGATCGAGCCGCTCATCAAGGCTGGCTGTCCCGTCGGAGGCCATGTGCTGGACCCATTTGGCGGAAGCGGCACCACTGCGCTCGCCGCTGTTACCATGGGGCGATCAGCGACACTGATCGAACTCAATCCTGCATACGCCACCTTGGCCCGCGCCCGCATCGAAAGCGCGTTCATGGGCCGAGACGAGGGCGCCCGCCATATGGCGAAGCAACTCGGCAAGGTGCCTGCCGCATTCGAACCCGGCTCTCTATTCGCCGGTCTGGAGGCCTCATGAGCAAGCACAGCACCAGAAACGCGTCTCGTAAGGCAAAGCGGGCTCGCAAGCATGTCGGATCAAAGACTCGGAAGGCCAGGAAGGCCGCCGCGGTCGCATCTCTCCAATCAGAGGCAGCAGCAGAACAATGACGGAGCAGCGAAAGCAAACGCGCAAGGCGTCGCTGGTCGAGGCGATCCTGAACGTCGCCATCGGCTACGGCGTGGCCCTGGCTGCGCAAATCATCGTGTTCCCATGGTTCGGCATCCGCATCGGGCTGACCGAGAACATCCTGATCGGCCTCATTTTCACCGTCGTCTCGATCGTCCGGAGCTTTGCGCTGCGCCGGCTGTTCGAGACGCTGCGCGTGCGCGGAGTGCTGGCATGACCGACAACGTCAACCATCCCAGCCACTACAACGCCCATCCTTCGGGCGTGGAGTGCATCACCGTCACCGAGCATATGAACTTCAACCTTGGGAACGCGGTGAAGTACATCTGGCGTGCCGGGCTGAAGGCTGAAGACCCGATCACCGACCTTCGGAAGGCGGCCTGGTATGTCCAGCGCGAGATTGCGCGGCTGGAGGATGCTGCGGCCAAGGCCGTTGCCGCGTCAGCGCCGGTCGATCTGGCAGATGTTTGCTCGGCCATTCGGACGATGCTCGACGATGCAGACCGGCGAATGGCTGCAGCTAAACCAGCGACCGCGGAGGCGTCATGACCCAGGCAGCAGAGAAGACGATGCCGACCCGTTACCAAGTTCTCCGGGTCCACGATTCTGATCTCCAGGGCCTCTACGACGCTGGGTGGTCCTATGTCGAGCCGGACGAGGTCCCGGGCTACAGCATTATCTCGTGGCAGAGCGACAAACCGCCGGTGGTGCCGCTGTCGTTTGCCAAGCTGCCGACCTCGGAGGCCGGTGATGTCGCTTGATTTGCTGTTTCCGAACGAATGGCTGGTGCGCGGCGCGCAGCGGAATGTCCTGGCGGCATTCTATCAGGCGCCCGCCGGCGCGCTGACCTATGCCGAGATCATCGCGCTGACGTGTCCTGCGGCCAAACCGGAGAGCCAAACGGTCATCTCCCGCCGTCACGTCCGTGAACTGCGGGCCAAGCTGAACCCCATCGGCGTCCAGATCAATTCACGCTGGGGCGAGGGCTATGAGATGCCGTCCGCTTCCCGCGAGATCATCCGTAACGCCATCGAGAAGAGGCTCGCAGCATGAGATCACTCAGCAAGCAGGTAGAGCTTACGCAGCTCGGTCTGGATTCGCTCAATCTGGATCAGAACGTCGGGCTCTCTCTGGCGTGCTTGGTTGGACACAACAACGGTCCATCCATGAATGGCGTGCGGCACGATGGCGATCGCCGGGTGCGACGTCGCAATCCTGTCCTTCGCTCTGAGCTTCTCGAAGATCAAAAAGATGAGCTCGTCTGCGGTCACGCGTTTTCTTCTCATTCCGGCAGTATCGCAGAGGAAGGCGCTGTAGCCAACCGTGGGGGCGTCCTATGAGCGGCATGGGCCACAACTCCGCAGCTACCGTGCTCGACGACCAGGCCACCCACAGCTTCGCCAAGGAGCAGCTAAAGGCCATCGTTGAGCGGATCGAGCGTCTGGAAGAAGAGAAGAAGACGATCTCGGACGACATCAAGGACGTGTATGCCGAGGCCAAGGGTAATGGCTATTGTACCAAGACCCTCCGCACGGTGATCCGGATGCGAAAGCAAGACCCGAATGAGCGGGCAGAGGCTGAAACAATTCTCGAAACATATTTGCAGGGATTGGGGATGCTCTGATGACCAAAAGGTTCGGATTTGAGTTGTTGCAAGATCAAGTGCTGGATCGCGTCGCCCAAAGTATCGGCCTGAGCGTTGCTTACGGCGAGGACGACAAGCTGAATGGTGACAGCCCGATTGAAAGGCTGTTCAACCTTGCCCTGTCGCTCAATCTACGACATTGCGACCAGGAGTATTTCCACGGCCTGATGCGCGTCTTCGAGGGTATGTCACTCGAAGAGTACAAAGCGCTGCCGCATGCGAAGAACCACATCATCATTCAGGTCCAGCAGCAGCTCCCGAATTGGCGAGTGGACTTCCTTATCCATGTCTACGCCGACTGGTTTCGCGAGCCCACAGGGGGCACCGAGGGCTGGAAGCAGCTGATCGTTGAGTGCGATGGCCACGATTTTCATGAGCGGACAAAAGAGCAAGCCGCTCGCGATCGCGAACGAGACCGGTGGGCGCAATTGCAGGGCATCGAAGTGTTCCGCTTCACCGGTTCGGAGCTCTGGAGGGATCCGCTCGGATGCGCGGATCAGGTCATCAAGTGGGCTAACAGGCGGGTTTAATGGCGCGCGCATTCATCGCCTATTACATCGGCGATTACCAAAAGAAGACGCAGCACCTGGATACGCTTCAGCACGGCGCATACAAGCTGCTGCTCGATCACTGCTGGGTTCATGGCAGCATTCCCTTGGATGCCGCCAGCCGGGCGAACATCTGCAAGATGACGCTTCCGGCATGGAAGAAGATCGCCCATGTCATCAACCCTTTCTTCGACGCAGAGGGCCGCAACAAGCGGGCGACCGAAGAGATAGAGAAGGCCGAGAACATCAGCCTCAAGCGCGCCATCGCCGGAAAGAGCGGAGGCGTCAGGTCGGGCATCAGCAAATCTATAGCAAAAGGTCAGCAACAGCGAAGCAACGAGATAGCAAATGCTTCTCGTTTGCCGAAGCAAACGCCAAAGCAAACCACCAAGCAACCGGGCGGCATTAGCGTAGCAATCCAGAATCCTTCTATTACTTCTACCTTTCCTGGAACTGCGCGCGAGGACGGGCAACCATTGGACCCTGAGACCAATCGGCTGCTGGCGAGCCTGGAGCGGATAAAGGCTGCAAAACAAACACCTAAGCCTGCTGAGCCAGCTGACGAGCTTTCAACGGAAGGCAAGGTCTGGGTGGATTTCGGCACCCGTGAGTGGGCTGCACACGAGCACTATGCGGCTTCGCGAAAGATCCGGATGCGACTTCCGATCACGATCACAACCGACGGTGTGACGCGCACTGGAGCCAACTTCGACAGCCTCGTGCCTGCTGGCTACGACGAAGCGACCGGCGAAAGGATTCCCCCATCAGCAGAGGATGCAGCATGATGTCAGCTGGCTGCGCGAATCCATGTTTCGACGGCAGCGAGTGTACGGGAGAAGTCGAAGCCGGCTGGTTTGGCTTCGCCTCGCTCCAGCTTAGCCGCGAATATGCGGATCGCTTCGAGAGCGGGCTCTTCCACCTCAGCAACGTTCCGAGACGTGTTTTCGGTCGGCCTCTCGGTGGCGAGGCCTTTCAGCAATCGGCGAGCGTCCTCATCGCCACTTTGAGTCGCTGTTTTGAGAACGGCTCGGCAGTAGTTGGCTTTGAGCAGGCTGATTTGGTCGGTCATACAGCATAACTACGGCGGCATCGTTAATAGTCCTTGTACCGCGTTTGAATGGAACTTGAAGATAGGAAGCAGGAAATGAGCGCGGATCAATATTGGGCTGTCTGTCAGATGATGTCGGGCCAGGAACGGAAGGTTCGGGCTGAGATCGAGAAGATGGAACGCGGTACATTCCTTCCCGCATTTATGCGGTTGCGAGTTTCGCGGGGCAGGAAATCGGACCATGCGCTGGCATCGATGCCCGGCTACGTGTTCTTCCAGACTGACGCTCTGGGGTGGTCTCAAGTTCGGCGGATCGAGGGTGTTCATCGCGTGCTAGCCAGCGGCGAATCCGCGGTCCCGGTACGATCTGAAGACATGATGCGGATGATTGTGCAGGACTATTGCGGTGATCTGAACGACGCGGTCGTGACGGCCGCGCCAGCGCCTGCGGCGGTAGGAAGGCGCCGGAGCAGGAAGCCGCGGCCAAGTAAGCGAGCGCGTGTCGCGGCAAAAGCTGACGCAGTGGCATAGGGGCGATGCGGACAGATGAGCGAGCGAGATATAGCTAATCGGACCCTTGCCGATGCAATACGTCGCATCGAAGCTCTGCATGGCAACGACACATACATGAAGGCGTGGGGCAGGGCGGTGAGGGCGCTTCGTGAGATGATGGTGGAAGTTAACCAATCGATAATTGCCGACGCTGAGCAAATCGATGATGTATAGTTCAACGGATATCGATGTGTGGTTCATCCCTTTCCGATCTATCCGGGCATTGCCGCCGATAAAATTCGGTCAGGCGCAGATGGATTACTGCGTCCGGAGATAATCACCGTGTTTTATTTCAGTAGGGTGGAGCAGCCCGGTAGCTCGCTTGGCTCATAACCAAGAGGTCGCAGGTTCGAATCCTGCCCCTGCAACCAATCGCCCATATGGTTCTTTCTGCATGCGTCTCCAGACGAACGCCCTTAAGCCGGGCAACCCGATCGATTGCGAGTCCATCAAGGCTTCCGGCTTTAAGAACGCCGGGATACTCGTGGCTGACCTCAACGACTCTCGCCTGAACTGGGTCGACCGAGAGGAATTGAAGCGGATCGGCACGAAGCTCTACGGTCCCAAGGCAAGCTGATGTCCTACCGCATAGGTGATGTAGAGATGCAGGGCAGGGAGCCGGGCGCGAACGTCATTGAAGTGGTGTTCGGCCGGAAGCCTGCCGATGGTGGCAAGGCCCGCATCAAGGCTCGGCGCATGCGAATGTTCTTTGGTGACGAGCCCAAGCGTGATGTGGCTGACGACCTGATGCTGCGGGATGCTGACACTGCGCCGTGTGAGATGCCGGTTGGGTAAGCCAATCGAGAGGCTCAAGCGTAATCGTGAAAGCGATGCGCGCCGCCGGCGCGATAAGCCGTGGCGTGGTTTCTACAAGACCGCTCGCTGGCGTCGGCGGCGCGATGAGCAATTGAGCAAAGAGCCGCTTTGTCAGCGGTGTAAGGCCAAAGGCCTAATCGTTGAAGCGACAGTGGCTCACCACATTGAGCGACATCAGGGCGATGCCGTGAAGTTCTTCGAAGGTGAGTTGGCATCGTCTTGCGCCCGCTGCCACGACACGGTTGAGCAGGCAATTGAAGCAAGAGGCTATGAGATCGGATGCGACATTCGTGGCCGCCCAATCGCTGCAGACCATCCATGGAACGCCAAGCGGTAGGGAGGGGTGGGGCAATTCCTCAGATCGTTTCGACCGGGGACCGGCGCCCAAGAAGCATACGCAATGAGACCAAAAATCAAAGGGGACCCATCGCAATTCAGACGATGACGAGTGAGGCAAGTATCTGTTTCTCTACCTCTATTCGCGCTGTTTGATTAATTCA
>JAEXHR010000352.1 GCA_023449855.1 Pseudomonadota bacterium
CCCAGATGCTTGGGAAGACCTGCGACATAGAAACCGCTGCGCTCGCGAGAAACGAGAAAGTTCTGATCGACCAGCTGTTCGTAGGCGATCACCACCGTATTGCGCGAGACTTCCAGCAATGTTGCGAGCTCGCGGCTCGACGGCATCCGCACACCGAGCGCGAGACGGCCTTCCTCGATGGCGGTACAAATCAGCTGGCGGATTTGCAACTGCAGGAACGGGCCACGACGGTCCAGCCCCTGAAACAGAGAGCCCCAGAAAAGCGCATCGCCGATGCCGGACGCCGCAGTGCGGCCGTCCGCCGGCGTGACCTTGGTTACTCTCCCCGGATTCGCCATCACCGCTCCCATCAATTCCGGCACACGGAGCTGACGCTCATGACCGCCGATCCAAACGCAAAGCAAGAGCCACGCCAAACTGACCATACCAGTCTGCATGACTGGCCCCATTCGTGCATCCGATCTGGCGCTGGCTCGGAGCTGTGACTGGCCTCACGCTCCCGTAACGGAAACTGAGGATGGTCAAGTGAGCAAGGATACGGTTGTTTTTTCCGCCCGCAAGATCGTGACCATGAATCCGTCGCGCCCTGCAGCCACGCATGTTGCAGTGCGCGAGGGCCGCATCGTCGCCGTCGGCAGCCTTGATGAACTCGCCAGCCTCGGCGGCAAGGTCGATGACCGCTTCAAGGACCAGGTGCTGCTGCCCGGTTTCGTCGAAGGCCACAGCCACATCATGGAGGGCATGATGTGGTCGCTGCCTTATGTGGGTGCCTTCGATCGCCGTTCGCCGGAGGGCAAAGTGGTGAAAGGCGTGCCCAGCATCGACGCCATTGTCGAACGGCTGCAGGAAGCCGAGCGTGCGATGACCGATCCCGAAGCGCCACTTTTCGCTTGGGGTTTCGACCCGTTGCATATCGGCAGCATTTCGCTCACCCGGCAGGATCTTGATCGCGTGTCCACCACGCGCCCGATCATGGTGGTGCATGCCTCGTTCCATATCAGCAACGTCAACACTCTCGTCCTCAAGCGCGCGGAACTCGACCGCACGACAAATATTTCCGGCGTCGTGATGGGCAAGGACGGCGAGCCCTCCGGCGAGGTGCAAGGCATTGCGGCACGTTTCCGCGTATTTCGCGTGCTCGGCACCAATCCGCTGTCGGGCAATCTCACCGCCGAGGACGTCAATCGTTATGCATCGTCCTGCTGTGTGCAGGGCGTCACCACCGTCACCGACCTGCACAACGATCTCGCCGACCTCACCGTCGAGGTTTATCGCGCCGCCAGCCGCCGCGAGGATTTCTCGGTGCGCCTCGTGCCGGCCATGGCCTCGGTGTCACACAGCCCGGAACAGGGCGTGGCCAAGATCAAGGCCTTGAAGGCGACCAATAACGACAAGCTACATTACGGTATCGTCAAGCTGGTGGTCGACGGCTCGATACAGGGCTTTACCGCCCGGCTGCGCTGGCCCGGCTATCACAATGGCGCCCCCAACGGGCTCTGGTATATCGCGCCGGAAGAACTACCGAGCATCGTCGCGGCCTATCATGCGGCAGGCATCCAGATGCATATCCACACCAATGGCGACGAGGCCACCGAGGTCGCCATTGAAGCGGTGGAAGCCGCACAGATCGCAACGCCGATGCCCGATCATCGCCACACGCTGCAACACTGCCAAATGGCTGATGCCGCGCAATTCAAGCGGATGAAGTCGCTCGGCATGTGCGTCAATCTGTTCGCCAATCACGTCTACTACTGGGGCGACTCGCACTACAACCTCACCATGGGCCCGGAACGCGCGAACCGCCTTGATGCCACCGGCACGGCGCTACGCATCGGCGTCCCCTTCGCGATCCATTCGGACGCTCCGGTGACGCCGCTCAGTCCGCTGTTCACCGCATGGTGCGCCGTCAACCGCGTGACCTCGTCAGGCCGCGTGCTCGGCAAGGAGAGTGAAGCGCTCACCGTGCAGCAGGCGCTAAATGCCATCACTATCGATGCTGCTTATACGCTCAAGCTCGATCATCTCGTTGGCAGCATCGAGACCGGCAAATATGCCGACTTTGTGGTGCTCGACACAGACCCGCTCGAGGTTGCGCCGGAGACGATCAAGGATATCAATATCTGGGGAACCGTGGTTGGCGGGATTGTCCGGCAGGCGCCGCGGGCATGATGGCGTCGCCCTGCAAAACACCTGTGACGGTGATCGGCGGCTTTCTCGGCGCCGGCAAGACGACCTATCTGAACCACCTGCTGCGCAACGCCAGCGGCCGCTATGCCGTGCTGGTCAACGATTTCGGCGCAGTGAATATCGACGCCGCGCTGATCGCAAGACATGACGGCGAGACCATGACGCTGGCCAATGGCTGCGTCTGCTGCAGCATCGGGAGCGGCTTTCTCGATACGCTCGGCCGCGTCCTCGACAGGAGCGTCGCCTTTGATCACATCATCATCGAAGCCTCCGGCGTCGGCGATCCCTGGCGCATCGCCGAGATCGCGTTGATAGAGCCAAGCCTGCAGCTGAATGCGGTGATCGTACTCGCTGATGCATCGCGCATCGCGAGCCTGCTGGACGACGCCCGCGTCGGAGATACCGTGCGCGGACAGTTTGACCGCGCCAATCTCGTCCTGCTCACCAAGGTCGATCTGCTGGACCGCTCTGCCGTCGATGCCGCCCGCGGCATCATCACCGGCCTGCGCCCAGGCATTCCCATCGTAGAGACGACCGAGCATACGCTGCCCGGCCTGCCGGATGGCGTATTCAAACTTGTCTCACGCTTCGCTGCAACGCACGCCGTCCGCTCCGATCACGAGCAGGATTTCCGCCGTTGGTCCTATGCCCGCAGCGGCGCCTTCGATCGCGATGCGCTCGCCGAAGCCCTGAAGGCATTACCGCCACAATTGCTGCGGCTGAAAGGCCCATGCCGCATCGCGGATGATGCCTCCTTTTCGCTGCTTCAGATGGTCGGACAGGACTGGACACTGACGCCGCTATCCGACGGCCTGTCGCAAGACAGCGACATCCTGCTCGTTGGGGTCGGCACCGATGCGATACCCGACACGCGCCTGCTTGATACGATCCTCGACGCCGCCCTCGTTCAATCGGCTCCCATGACAACAGCGGACCCCAACCGCCGGCACGCTACATTCACCCTCTGAGAGAAGGACACCTTCCATGTCTCCGACCCGGTCTGATCGACCCCGCTCGCTGAAAGCCTCTCTTCTCACCGCCGCGCTTGGCCTTGCGCTGGTGGCCACCGCCATCGCGCCGAGCATCAAGCCAGCCGTTGCCGCGGATGGCGGAACGGTGGTCGTCGCCTCCACCCAGGTGCCGCGCCATTTCAATGGCGCCGTGCAGTCCGGCATGGCCACCGCGATGCCATCGACCCAGATCTTCGCCAGCCCGCTGCGCTATGACGAGAACTGGAAGCCGCAACCCTATCTCGCAAAGTCATGGGAAACATCAGCAGATGGCCTATCGGTGACCCTGAAGCTGGTCGACAACGCGCTCTTTCATGACGGCAAGCCGGTCACGTCCGAGGACGTCGCTTTCTCGATCATGACCATCAAGGCCAATCACCCGTTCCAGACCATGCTGGCCGCGGTGGACAAGGTCGATACGCCCGATCCGCTCACGGCCATCATTCGCCTCAAGCATCCACATCCAGCGCTGCTGCTGGCGATGTCTCCGGCGCTGATGCCGATCCTGCCGAAGCACGTCTATGGTGATGGCCAGGACGTCAAGTCACATCCAGCCAATCTCAAGCCGGTGGGCTCTGGCCCCTATCGCCTGACCGACTACAAGCAGGGCGAATTCTACACGCTGGAGAAGTTCGACAAGTTCTTCATCCCCGGCCGGCCCAAGCTCGACAAAATCGTTGTGAAGCTGGTGTCGGACGCAAATGCTGCCATCGTGTCGCTGGAGCGAGGCGACGTCAATATCCTGCCCTTCGTCGCTGGTGTGCGCGACATCGAGCGCATCGAAAAGATGCCGAGTGTCGTCATCACCAACAAGGGCTTTGACGGCGTCGGCCCGGTCAACTGGCTCGCCTTCAACACCAAGAAGAAGCCACTTGACGATGTGCGTGTCCGCCAGGCCATCGCCTATGCCGCCAACCGCGACTTCATCACCGGCAAACTGATGAACGGCAAAGCCAAGGTCGCGACCAGCCCGATCGCGCCGGGCTCACCGCTCGATGAGCCCGGCGTCGAGATGTACAAGCTCGATCTCGCGAAGTCGCAAAAGCTGCTCGAAGACGCCGGACTGACAAAAAAACCGGACGGTTCCCGCATGACGCTGACCATCGACTACATCCCCGGCAGCGACGAGCAGCAGCGCAACGTCGCCGAATATTTGCGCTCGCAGCTCAAGCGCGCCGGCATCAATCTAGAAGTCCGCGCTGCCGCGGACTTCCCGACTTGGGCCCAGCGTGTCTCGAATTACGACTTCGACCTCACCATGGACACCGTCTTCAACTGGGGCGACCCGGTAATCGGTGTCGATCGCACCTATCTGAGCAGCAATATCCGCAAGGGCATCATCTGGTCGAACACGCAGCAATACAGCAATCCCAAGGTGGATGAGCTACTGGCCAAGGCCGCGCAGGAGACGTCGCCGGAGAAGCGCAAGGCGCTCTATTCGGACTTCCAGAAGGCGGTCGTCACCGACGCTCCGATCTATTTCATCAATGCTGTGCCCTATCACAACGCGTTCTCCAAGGGTCTCGGCCGATTACCCACCTCGATCTGGGGCATGATGTCACCGCTTGACGAACTCTATTGGGAGGTTCCGCCGCGGACCTGAGTCCACGGCGTTTCCTGAACGGTACGGCACCATGAACCTCGCGCTCCACGTCCTCAGGCAGCTGGCCAATGCGTTTGGTCTGCTACTTGCCGTGCTGGTCCTGAACTTCTGTCTGATCCACACCGCGCCCGGCGATCCCGTGATGGTGATCGCCGGCGAGATGGGCGGCGCTTCGGCCGAGGTGATCGCCGCGCTACGGGTGAAATACGGGCTGGACAAGAGCATGCTCGAGCAGCTCTTCACCTATCTCGGCAAGGTCGCCACCGGCGATTTCGGCTATTCCTATTATTTCAACGAGCCCGTGCTCAACCTGATCGGTCAGCGCGTTCCGGCGACACTCTGTCTCGTCCTGTCCGCGCTCATAATCTCCGTGACGATCGGCACGCTGCTCGGCGTCATCAGTGCCCGCCGACCGAATGGCTTTTTCAGCCAGGGCGTCACAATCGTCTCGCTCGCCGGCTATGCGGCGCCGGTGTTCTGGACCGGCTTGATGCTGATCCTGCTGTTCGGCTCGATCTGGCCGATCCTGCCCGTTACCGGCATGACGGACGTGGCGCGGCCCAAGGCCGGCTTCGCCTATGTGCTTGACGTCTTCAAGCATCTCATACTGCCCGCAACAACGCTGGGCCTCGTCTATATTGCGCAGTACAGCCGCCTCGCCCGCGTCAACATGATCGACGCGCTGACCGCCGACTACGTGCGCACGGCGCGCGCAAAGGGGCTGCCGGAGGTCATCGTGATCGGCAAGCACGCACTGCGCAACACGCTGATCCCCATCGTCACCGTGGCCGGCCTGCAATTCGGCCACCTGTTCGCCGGCGCCGTGCTGGTGGAAACCGTGTTCTCGTGGCCCGGCATGGGGCGGCTTGTGTTCGACAGCATCCTGCGCCGCGACTATCCGACCCTGCTCGCCGTGCTGTTCTTCTCCGCGGTCATCGTGATGGCCGCCAACATCATCACCGATCTGGTGTACCGCCTGGTCGATCCGCGCATCCGTTCGGGGGGCCGATGACCACCATCGAGGCCACAGCCATCCAGCCCGGCAAGACCGCACTGCCGGTGCAGACCGGTGCCTCGCCCATGGCGGCCGCGCTGCGCCAGTTTTCCCGCAGCCCTTCGGGCGTCGCCGGTTTGGCCGTGCTGTTCATCATCGTGCTCGCCACCATCTTCGGGCCGCATCTCTACGGCGTCGATCCCATCGACATCGCCGGCGCGCCGTTCACGCCGCCCGATGCCGATGCGTGGCTCGGCACCGACTATCTCGGCCGCGACGTGCTCGCCGGCCTGCTGCAGGGCGGCCGCGCCACGCTGACCGTGGGTGGCACCGCGGCCATCATCACCATCGTGATCGGCGTCACCATCGGCTCGCTGGCCGGTTTCTTCGGCGGACCGATAGACACCGCGCTGGTGAAGATCACTGAATTCTTCCAGATCCTGCCGCCACTCCTGTTTGCGATGGTGCTGGTGACACTGTTCGGCCAGACCCTGACCGTGGTGACCATCGCCATCGGCGTCGTCAGCTGGCCGTCGGCAGCGCGCCTCACCCGCGCCGAGTTCCTGCGGCTGCGCAACCTCGATTTCGTCAAGGCCTCGCGCGCGGCCGGCGGCGGCAACGGCCATCTCATCCTGCGCGTGGTGCTGCCCAATGCGCTGCCACCGATCATCGTCTCGGCGACGCTGGCCATCGGCGTCGCCATCCTGTTTGAGGGCGGCCTCAGCTTTCTTGGCCTCGGCGACCCCAACACCATGAGCTGGGGCCTGATGCTCGGCCAGAACCGCAACTACGTGCTCGATGCCTGGTGGACCGTGACCTTCCCCGGTCTGGCCATCTTCGTCGCCGTGCTCGCCATCAGCCTGATCGGCGACGGCATCAACGACGCCATCAATCCGCGCCTACGGAAGCGAGGCTGAATCATGAGCCCGGTTCTCTCCGTCCAGAACCTCACCGTCACCATGAATGGCAGCAAGGGCCCCGTACCCGTGTTGGAAAATCTGTCCTTCGACGTCGTCCAGGGCAAGACCATGGCACTGGTCGGCGAATCCGGCTGCGGCAAGAGCATGACAGCGCTGGCGATCATGCAGCTGCTGCCCGAGGATTTTCACGTCACTTCCGGCAGTATCGTCCTCGACGGACAGGACGTGCTCACAGCGACGCCGAAAGAGCTGCGCAGCCTGCGCGGCAACAAGATGTCAATGATTTTCCAGGAGCCGATGACGGCGCTGAACCCGCTCTATACAGTCGGCGACCAGATCGGCGAAGTGTTGCGCCAGCACCGCGGCCTGTCGCGGCGCGACGCGTATCGACAGGCCATCCACTTCCTCAAGGCAGTGCAGATCCCTGCCGCCGAGAAACGCGTCGATGTCTATCCGCACCAGCTCTCCGGCGGCATGCGCCTGCGCGTGATGATCGCCATGGCGCTGGCGTGCAAGCCGAAGCTACTCATTGCCGACGAGCCGACCACCGCGCTCGACGTTACTGTCCAGGCGCAGATCTTCGACCTGCTGGCCGAATTGCAGGACGACACCGACACCGCCATCGTGCTGATCACCCACGATCTCGGCGCCGTCGCCGAAATGGCAGATGATGTCGCCGTGCTCTATGCCGGCCGCTGCATCGAACAGGGCGCGGCGGACGAGATCATCGCCCATGCGCGCCATCCCTATACGCGCGGTCTCATGAGCTGCGTGCCGCATCTTCAGCTCGGCAAGACCGACGGCCATTTTTCCGCGCTCGAAGAAATCCCCGGCATGGTGCCGCCGCTCGGTGCGCGCGGACCGGATTGCGCCTTCCTCGCCCGTTGTGCGTTCGCGGCCGACATCTGCCGCACCCAGCCACAGCCGCCGCTCGATCGCGTGGATGCGCAAGCCGCCGTCTCATGCTGGCGCCATCAGGAGATCGCGCCATGAGCGACGGCCTGCATTTCCCCCCATCGGCCGACGTGCTGCTAGACGTCAATGACCTCGTGGTCCATTTCCCTGCCGGCCGGCGCGGCCTGTTCGGCACGCCGTCCAAGGTCCATGCGGTCGATGGCGTCAGCTTTCGCGTCCGCCGCGGTACGACATTCGGGATCGTCGGCGAGAGCGGCTCCGGCAAATCCACCACCGCGCAGGCGGTGATGCGGCTGATCCCGTCCACCTCGGGCCAGATCGTGTTCGGCGGCGAGAACATCGCCGACTATCGTGGCGAAAAACTCCGCCTCGCGCGCGCCAAATTCCAGATCGTATTCCAGGACCCGTTTTCGGCCCTCGATCCACGCCGCCGCGCCGGCGAGCTGATCCGCGAACCGCTCGACCTGCTCGGCATCGGCACGCCGCGCGAGCGCGATTCTCGCGTTAAGCAGTTGCTCGCCGAAGTCGGCCTGCCACCGCAAGCCGCGGACCTGTTCCCGCATCAGTTCTCCGGTGGCCAGCGCCAGCGCCTGTGCATCGCCCGCGCGATGGCGCCTGAACCGGACCTGATCGTTTGCGACGAAGCGGTGTCGGCGCTCGATGTCGCCATCCAGGCGCAGATCCTGAACCTGCTGAAGAAGCTACAGCGCGAGCGTGGCCTCACTTATATCTTCATCTCGCACGATCTCGGCGTGATCCAGCATTTCTGCGACGAGATCGCAGTGATGTATCTCGGCAAGATCGTCGAACAGGCATCGAGCAACGTGTTCTTCTCGGCTCCGACACATCCCTATAGCTGGTCGCTGATCGCGGCAGCGGCCCCGCCCGGTCCGCTGCGCGACCGACTGAAGAAGGACTATCTGGTCAAAGGCGATCCGCCGAGCCCGGTCGATCCGCCACCAGGCTGCCGCTTCGCGCAGCGCTGTCCCTTCGTGCTCGAACGCTGTCGCGACGAATTACCGACACTGCGGTCCCAAACGGATAACCACTTCGTCGCCTGTCACCGGACAGGCGAAATCCAATCACCGCATCTTCATGGCGATGCTGCCCCTGCCGTGACCGCTCCGATCTAAGATCAGATGCCGGGGTCCATCCGGATGACTGACCTAGTTGGCGAAGGACATCAGCGCGATGAAGTCCATGGCACTTTGGGAACGTGGCCTTATCGCAAGAGCACCGCGACGGCGCGAAACAAACCACCGGTGAGCCAAATCGATCGGCTGCAATCTGACGGAACAGCGGCCCCGCCGCATGTCCCGCGGCGGAACGCAAGAAATCCCTATCCGGGGGCGGCCCTCGATCGACTCACGTACGACACCCGTGCGTGCGACCGGCTGCGGAAAGCTTATTTCTTTCAATGGCCTATTGATTTAACTGCGATGTCGTCGGGCTGGCGGAGAGGGGGGGATTCTCAGCCAGCGGTCGCGGACACTCAGGAAAACCCGTAAAACAAGGCACTTCCGAAAGACCGGCGCATTTTTTGTGGCCACCACTGTGTACCACATTTTCGCCGGGGGCAAGTCGCTCCGGAGCGCAGGGCTGCATTCGTCTAGGCCGGCACGGCGGAGGCCGCCGGAGCGCCTAGCTGGCCGCAGTGCCTGCCGGGACGCTCGTCTCTGCTGCGTAGACGTCCTTGAAATCGACGTGGCCGGCGAGAAGACCCGGTCGATAGGGCTGCTCCTTGTCATAGACGAGGACGCGGGCTTCCTTGAAGCGGCGCATGACCGATGGATGGTAGGTGGCCTTGGGCACCACCTTTCTGGACTTCTCCTTCCAGTTCAACCGCCAGAACAGCAGCCGGACGCCGACGCGGCACTCGTCATGCTGCTGACCGGTGTGTCGGCCGTAGGTCGCGAGCAGGCTCTCGTTCACCAGCAGACCCGCCTTCTTCGCCTGGCAGGCCATCCATTTCAGCGCGATGT
This sequence comes from Pseudomonadota bacterium, assembly GCA_023449855.1. Lineage (GTDB taxonomy): Bacteria > Pseudomonadota > Alphaproteobacteria > Rhizobiales > Xanthobacteraceae > Tardiphaga. Next base: position 9,612 of record JAEXHR010000352.1, read on the forward strand.
CCGACAGCCGGGATTCGTTCTCCGGGTAGCTGCCCCCGACGTCGGAATGGTTGCCGGCGAACCATAGCTGCCTGAGATAGGCGCCTTCCTCGATCTCCCGGTTCGGAGGGTCGGCGTCGTTGGCCCACGGTACGCGGTCGAAATCCGCCCGCCGCTCGTCGAGCGCCAGCGCGTGGCGCGCGTAGCGGACGAGCGGATTCAGATGGCGGTCGAAGAACTTCATCTGCAAGTTCGTGAGATGCACCGTCTGCCACCAACCGAAGCCCGGCACGCCGAACGAGACCTTGAGACGCAGCAGGTAGTACGACGCCAGCCCGGTCATGCCCACGGCAGCCATGGCCTCGATCCACGTCATCCAGAAGACGTATCCGAACCGTCCGAGAAACCAGGCGAGGAGCGCCGACAATCCGCCTACCACGACGGCGGCGCCCGCCCACAGCCAGGGAACGAGCGACGAACTCACGCCGATCGCGGCGACCGTGTCCCATACGCCGATGAAGTGCGGGACCGCGTTCGAAACGCCCGCCTCCTGCGACGCGTAGCGTTGCCTGAACTGATCGCCCAACGCGGTCCGCTGCAGCTTGAGCGACCGGGTGCGGTCCGTGGCATGGTCGTCGTCGCGGTCGGCGGCGCCGCTGCCATGCCGGTAGACGCGCTTGACGGCTTCGACCGCTATCGCCCTGAGCGTCTCCGGATCACGCAGCAGCGGAGATCCGTCCGGCATCCGGATCGGGATCCCGCACAGCCCGAGGACGCCGGCGAGGCAGCGCACCGTGTAGGCGCCGCGGCTGAAGCCGAACAGGAAGATGCGGTCGCCGGGGCGCCAGAGCCGCATCAGAGCCACGTAGCAATCGACCAGGTTGCCGGTGATCCCGAGACCCGTCGCGCTGCCGAGACCGTTGTAGATGCGGCGCAGGAACGGCACCTTGATGTCGTCCCCGGCGAGCCGCGAGCCGAGCCCCGGATCGTAGTAGGCCAATTGACGGTCGGGATCGATGGTCGTGTCCGGACCGCAACGGGTCGCCCTGAACAGCTTGTAGACGTTGCTGCGGAATTCATCGACCTCGACGCCACCCGCCTGTCCCGTGCCGTCGGAGAAGATGACGATGTTGCGCCCTGAAAACTCCGGCATCCGGTACGGGGTGTCGTCGTCGTCCCATCCGTCCGGCGAGACCTGGATGGGGTCCGAGGCGGGCTTTTCGGAAGAAGTCATGACGGTCGTACTCCGCGTTCGGTGATCGGGCCGGAGAGCTTTTTCCTGGATGTCCGGGGTGCCGGGGTCGTCTTTCTCGAATCCTTGTTCAGGTGCGGCGATTGGATGCTGAGAAGCAATTGGCGGGCGTACGACCGTGCGGCCTCGAACACGCCCGCCTCGGTCACGAAGAGCCCAAGGTACGCTGCGTGGATCACGGCGACCACCACCACCATAACCACCTTGGCGTCGAAGCCGTTCGACAGATCCAGCGGCCAACGATGCCGCAAGATCGCGATGCACACCATGACGATCAGGGCGTTGAGAAGAAGGCCCGGCCGCTTCAGACCGAGCAGGTTCCGCCGGAAGCCATAGTCGACGTTCTCGTTGAAGAGGATGCCGAATTTCTTCCTGTTCCGTGTGTTCTCGCGCAGCCAGGCGGCGCCCCGCGCGTAGTAGGCGTCCGCGGCGCCGGGATCCGCCGATTCCTCCGCCGGCGACGGGGCGGCTTGGCCCAGCTTCCGTCCGAGGAACGCGTGGAAGCCGGTCTTGGTCGCCGCGTCGTATGTCGGGTCGCGATGCCGCAGCGTCACCGTCGTCGGCAGACCGCCCATCTTCTCGACGATCGCCGGCTCGATCGCACGGCCGCGGCGGCGCGCAACGTCGGCGAACACGGCGAACAGGACGGCGAGCCCGGTGCCTGCGATGAGATTGGTCAGCGCGACGCCGCCCCAGGCGATGAAGATCGCGACGAATGCGAAAGCCGGCGCGCCGCCTATCACGGCCGGAACGAGCCGCGCGCGCACCGTGTAGGCATCGATCGGGTTCTTCATCCGGGACCTCCGTCATCCTGAACCAGCGGCGCAACGGCGTCGGACAGCGCCTCCGCGGTGAAATGCACGTATCCGGCCGGCGTATGGATCAGCATCAGCAGCGGAAAGAACTGGCTGACGCAGAGGAGCGCGGCGGTCCTCACGTCGCGCGCCGACGGTCCACTGGGGACCAAGTGGTTGTGCCAGGTGCCCAGCGCGTAGAGCGCTCCGCCCGACCCTTCGATGAGATCGCGCAGCAACGGGCGCAAGCCCTGCGTGCCGAGAACGAATTCGTCGCGCGAGAACTTGCTGTCAGGCGGGGCCGGCAGTACGTCCACCACGTGGAAGACGTCGCTCACGTCGGAATACCGCCCGACCAGGATGCCGCCCGTCTCCGAGCCGGGACGCGCCGCCACCGCCTCCCGGATGCGCCTATCGACGTCGGGCGCGATCCGAACCTCGCTGATCCCCTCCTTGCGGACGAGGATGCGCGGAGCGACCTCGCTGCGCTGCCAGGTCTGGCCGAGGCCGTCCTCGGCGATCCGGCCGAGCAGCAACTCGCCGGCCTCCGGCAATCCCCGGCACTGAAGCTGCGTAAGACGCTCCGCCATCGGCGCGCAGAGCGACGACAGCCGCGCATCCGAGAGCGGCATCGTCACGGCCGAGCAGCCCTGCCCGATCGCGATCGCCTCCGCCGCCGTGTTGAAGACTTCGGCCCGCAGGGCGGCGTCGGCGTTGATCGCGCGGTAGGCCTCGCAGATCAGGTCGGTCGAGGAAGGATTGGCGTCCGGTCCCTCGACCGACAGCATGGCGACGCTGCCGATGCCGAGCACGCAGGCCTCGATCACGCGCGGACGGGCCGTGGCGACGTCAGTCAGGACAAGCGCCTCGCGCACGCTGGCCGATCCGGTGGTGTTCACCACCGCGAAGCTATCCGTCGCCACGACCGAAGCGACCGACCGTTCCGAAAGGGCGAGGCCGACGACGTCTGTCTGATGATGGGCCGCCTCCTGACGGAGCGGACCCAAGGATTCCGCCAGGTGGAGCGCCTTCGGAACGAACCAGTAGCTCTCCACCTTGTTGTCGGAGGGCAGCGTCCCGTGCCGGGCGAAATTGTGCGGCTGCATGTCGGCGCTGTCGACCAGCGAGGCGGGTCCCCGCCCGGACTTCGACAGATGCACGGCGAGCTTCGACCCGACGCTCCCGCAGCCGATCAGCGTCCAAGGACGGACGGCATCGCCATCATCGCCCGCCGCGCGCCGCAGCAGACGGGAGGATATCTCGTCGCGGTGCATCGCCGTCCGGACGGCCGTGCCGCTTCCCGGCGTGAGGGTCTCGTCCTTCCGAAGCTCGACCACGTAGGGGCAGATCTCGATCGGGGAACCCGTGCCGATGACGTCGCAGGGGCGCCGCGCCAGCAGCAGCACCGCCACCGGCTGGCTCATGCGGAGACCGGCCTCCGGCATCCGGCTCTGCAGCATCGCGAGCTTCGGCGTAAGAAAGTCGCGGCAGCCCAGCGTCTCGGACCTGGCCAGAAGCTCGTCGATCGTCGAGACGTTCTCCGGCTGATACTCGCCCGCCACGAACGGTCTGCCGGAAGGCAGCTTGCCCGACCATGCGACGATCGCATGGGTCGTGCCGGTCCGCGCCCCGGGACCGGCGGGCTCATAGCTCCATCCGACGGCGAATTTGGGCCCGAGCGCCACCGGATCCCCTTGGGGCAGGCCGATGCGGTAGGTCGTCTGCTCGCCGTCGGTGACCGCATAGTACCAGGCCCGATACACGGCGCAGCGGCCATCGCGGCCGGGCAGCGACGTCAGCCAGTCCGCATCCGCGACCACGAAATCGTCGATTCCGTCGCGCCGGACCGGCTCCCATCCGTTCTGCGGATCGATCAATTGCGCGGAGGCAGCCTTTTCCAGCCAGTCCACGAGCTGCTCGAAGAGCCCTGCCATCCCCCTGACGCGGAGCACCTCGCGTGGCGAGCCGGCGACGAGGCAGGGTTCGGAAAGCGTATCGCCGCGCGCAGGCTGGATATGCGGATGGCTGCGGTTGAAGTCGCGGCGCAGCAGGATCTTGGGCGCGCCCAGCGGATATGCGGCGGAGAACACGAACGATACCGGTTCGACGGCACGGACGCCGGACGGACTGGCGCCCACCGCCCTCCAGGCGTTCGCAAGCTCGGTGCGGATATCGACGACGGCGACCGTCGCCCCGCTTCCCTCGATCCGGTGCGTTGTCACGCGCACGACCGAGGGATGCGATTCCAAGAAGCGCAGCGCGCGGCGCACGCTCACCGGGATCTGGTCCGTCAGCACCGGCGGCATGGGGTCATCCATGGGCCAACGGCTGGCTGCCGATGCCGGTGCCGGCCGCCACGCTCACGCCGAACACCGCCCGCTTCAACCTCGGTCCGGCCGAACCCACCTCGATCACCAGCGGATCGTCGCCCGGACCGTCCGCGACGCATTTGAACTCGCCCTTCACGTCGTCGAGGATGTCGAGATATTCGCGCTTGGCGCGGATGCAGGGAGGGTCGCTCTCGTCGTCGACGACCGCCTTGCTGCTGGACACGACAAGGGCGCCGCTCAGGGCCTGCCCGAGCGCGTTGCGCGCGGATGCCGACACCTCCGCCTTCTCGCCCATCTTCGACCAGCTATCATACGATAGGCTGTGCCAAGAACAGTGGTGCGGCGCGATCAGCACGTCGTATTCCAGACGTTCCGGCGTCTTCGCATTGCGATCCCAGATACGGTCCCAGATCGCCACCTCGGCGTCCCCGCCGAGCAGGTAGCGCGCCTTGACGGCCTTCGAGACCTTCAGGTCGATGCGGATGATGACGCTGGAATTGTTCTTGGTGAGGACGTCCTCCTCCTTCTCGTCGGCCGCGGGCATCGGCGCCAGCAGCCGCGCCTCGAACGACGTGTCGGTTTGGCCGCAGATCTTCGAGAAAACCTCGTCGACCTTCACCAGGATCGCGCCGAGATCGTCCGTCTTGCCGTCGACGTCCTCGCCCAGGATGACGATGCGGTTGCCGTCGGCGAGCGAGCCGTCCGCTCTGTACTTCTTGACGCGCCGGCGCGCCTCGTCGCGCCAGGCTTCCGCGTCCGCGCAGAGCACGTGGTCCTCGTCCTTGGCCTTGGCCCGGCGGAACACGATCGGCGACGACCACATCTCGCGGATGAAGATCTTGTCGTCAGCCTTCGACCATGTCGACGGATCTCCGAGATGGAAATGCGTCTCTAGGCCGCGGATATGATCCGCATCGGGATGGGTGTTGAGAAAGGCGTCCACGAACAAGCGGCCCTCGTCGTCGCGGTCCAGCTTCTTGCGGAGTTGCGCGGCTACGTCCGGCGTGTCGTCGTCCTCGTCGTCGGCGGCGCACCGGATGTTGATGTCCGCAAGGATCCGGCGACCGGACTCCAGTTCGATCAGCGTCATGTCTCCGTTGTCGACTTTGAAATGTGATGTCTTGATCGCCATCGTGGTCCTCATGATCCGTCAGTCCGTTTTCCATCGGCGACGGCTGACGGTGATTTCGCCCATCGCATCGTTCGGCCGGAGCCGACGGTTGTATTCGCCCTTGGGTTGCTCCAAGAAGGCGGTTCCTATTGACCTATGCGGGGCCGAACCCCGCCCGCGGACATGCGCCATAAAAAATAATCAGCGAGGATGTCCGAGCCCGCCGTAGGGCGCCGCATGGGAGAGGAGGGGGAACGCTTGCAACGCCAGGACCACAAGGCCGTCCGATCCCGCCAGGAGGTGGAGGCCGCGATCTGCAGCCTCAGCACCGCCGAATGGGCGAGGATCGATTCCGTCGCGAGGTCGTTCTCGTTCGGAACGGGATGGGAGTCCGACGACCTGTCGCAGGAGGCCGTCCTCCGGACGTTGCGGGGCACCCGGAATTGTCCCGTGGAGGTCGATGTCGTGAAGCACCTGATCGACACCATGAGCAGCATCGCTGACGGAGAGCGGGAAAAGGCGCACAATCAGCTTGTGCATCTGCCCACCGTCCAGGCGGGGGTCGAGGATGCGATCGACCTGCCGGCAGCAGAGTGGTCGGTAGAAGAGCAGAAGGCATACGACGACGGACGGAACGAAATCTTGGCGATTTTCGAAGACGATACGGTGGCGCGCGATCTCGTCGAGGGTATCCTGGCCGAGTTCGATGCCGACCAGCTCAAGGAGCTCACGGGACTGGACGGCACAGCCTATGCAACCAAGCGAACCCTGATACGGCGCAGACTTCTCAAACTCCGTCCCAAGGGATACCGGACATGACCCGCGGAAAGCAGAGACAGAGCGGTTTCCGAGGCATCGGACGGCACTTCGTCGAAGACATCATGCAGGCCTCGGACGACGAGATCCTCGCCCAGTACGCCGAGGACATCGGAGACCCCGAGGCCAACGCCGCGCGCATGCGCGCGATGGTCGAAAGAACGGTTCTGCTGGCGAACAAGGATAGGCTTCACGCCGCCCGTGCCGGCGTGGCCGCGAACAAGGCGACCGAGCCTCAGGCGGTCATTCCCATCGCCGAGGCTCGGGAACGGCTGCGGCAGGCCCTCGCCTCCAATGCCCACGACGACAGTTTCACCCTCGCCGCCCGCAAGGAGACCGAATTGTCGGACGCCGACGTGCTCGACATGCTGCAGGTGATGCGCGAATTGGGGATCCTCAAGTGAGTCCGCACCCGTGACGCCGGCCGAAGTCCTCCTGCGCGAACTCGGCATCACGTCGCCGGACGAGATCGAACTCGACGCCATCGCGCATCATGTGGGCGCCCGTGTCAGATATTGCGCTCTCAACGGCTGCGAGGCGCACATCCTTGGGTGCGGCGGCAAGGCGATTATCACGGTGAAATCCGAAAGCTCGCCACGCCGGAAGCGGTTTTCGATCGCGCACGAACTCGGCCACTGGCGCTTCCATCGCGGCAGGACCCTGGTCTGCCGGGTGGACGAGTATCGACCGCGGGAAGCTCAATCCGCCGAGAAGGTGGCCGATGGATACGCTGCCGACCTCCTGATGCCCCGTTATCTCTTCGAACCGCTGGCCCGGCAGATCGGCAGGTTCACGTTCGGGACCATCGGCGAACTAGCCGAGACCTTCAGGACGAGTCTGACCGCGACGGCGATCCGGCTCGTCGATCTCGGCCATCTTCAAGGATTCGTCGTGTGCCACACGCCCCGCGGCCGCAAATGGTTCGCACGCGCCCCAGCCATCGACCGGGCCTGGTTTCCCCGCGACGACCTCGATCCCAAGAGCTCGGCTTTCGGAGTGCAGTTCGGCGGCCGGCCCGACGACGCGGCGCCCCGCAAGGTGAGCGCTGCGGCTTGGCTGAACCGCTTCGATGCCAATCGATTCGATGTGCGCGAACAGACCATCCGAACCGCCCGCGACGAGACACTCAGCCTGGTCCTCGTCGAAGACAAGACCATGCTCGCAGCCGGTAGAGGTTGAGGCAAAAAGAAAAGCCCGTCATCGCTGACGGGCTTCCCTTATACCTGCCACCCGATCCATGGCTTGTGATACTCGCCCCCTATGGGCCGGCCTCATCTGGCGCTCGCTCGGACCTGTGCAGCTTTCACCACACCTGATGTTTAATGACCGTAAGGCGTAAATACGGTCATGGTGTTTCCACCGCGTAGGGTGAATATCGGTCGCTCCGCATCCCAAGTCAAGGAAGGATCTCAGCGAAATTTCCTATACTTACGGGAACTACAACCCGCTGAGGAAACACGCTGCCCTATCGATTTTGCAATTCGTCTTCACCGTCAGCAGATCGATCATGGCAGAAAGCGACGCTCCCGACGACATGATGTCGTCCGCGATCAGCACGTTCTTTCCATTTATATCAGGTGCGCCTGTGCCGATTTCAAACGGATCGAAATACCGCCGGATTTTCGTGCTGATCTCCTTCATGGAGACCATTTGACCCGGTTTCATCTGTTTCCAGGCGTGAATCTGGCTCTTGTAATCCTTCGCGCGCTGCCCCACCAGCTCGGCTGGAACCGTGCCGCCATACTGCGTGACCATCTCGGCGACGGTTTTCTTTCTAAGGAACCCACAGGCCAGATACGGCGTCCCGGTGACTTGGCAAACCATCTGCGCGAACTCCTCCGACAAGCCGTAGCTCGACGGCATAGGCATGACGTAGTCCGTGCCTTGGAGGTCGGTGCACTTAGTCAGAATCTCGCGGGCGCGCGTCAGGATCTGCGTGCGATACATCGGCATGATGCTGTAACCGCCCATGGCTTTCAGGGCATAAATCAGAGGGTTCCCGTCCCGATCGAGATCGCCTGTCCTGTTTCTGCGAAAAACATGGTGGACGGTCACGCCGCCCATTTTCTTCGAAGTTGGATTGGCCTGCAACGAGGTATTGACGCGTTTTTCGTGCGTCTGATCGAGCGCGACGAAGTTGTCGCGCGTTATGTTTATTCCCATCGTTCCCTTCCCCAACCGCGCATGTAGAGGCCGCGGGATTTCCCAAGTCAACCGATGGAAGCGGGCGTGCCATCCCAATTCGGACCCGATTTGTGTTCATGTCCTGTCCGTGATCGAATGATCATGGTCGACACCGGCCCCGATGAAAGAGGCGGCCAACGAGGCAGTCTGGAGAAGGCCGGCTGCAGACTCGGCCGGCATCGATGCGGCCGGTCGGTCGTCCGACACTGGTAATCGGGGCAGAACACCTCTTTCCACGCCGGATCGGCCAGCGTGCCTATTCGGCGGCGGCTAAAGCGGCATGCGCGAATCCGCCGCACATCTCCGCGGCGCTGCGACCGCTTGGCGAAATCCAGACGGATGCGCTGCGCCAGTACGGGCGGCATGCGACCTGGGGACGCCGGGACCCGCTCGATGCGCGGTGGCTGCTGACAACGCACCGTCGCCGGCAAGACGAGGGCTGCTGGCGGATCCCGAGACTTTCCGAATCTCGACCGGAATCGAGCCGACCTTTCCGCACTGGTGCCCGGCGGGATCCGAAGCGGAGTGTGTTTTCTCCAGCAGGGTGCCGAATGGCATCGTAGGGAGAGATCGGGATCGGCCGATCGCCGTAGACCTAGTTCTTGCTGACCGGCTTTCCGATCGGTCGGTGAGACAACCGACACGACGACGCCGACGTCATTTCGGCGCTTGGCCCGATCGAGGTGATGCGAGAGCGTCGATGACGTGACACTCCGCGACCCGGCCATCTCTGCAGGAAGCGACCATCCGGGTCAGCTCCGCTCGGAGACTTTCGAGCAGGCGGAGACGGGCCTCGACGGCCTCGAGATGTGCCGATGCCAACCGCCAGGCACTGTTACAGGATTGATACGGCTTTTCCTGCAACTGCAGCAAGTCGCGCACCGCATTCAACTCGAACCCAAGATCACGTGCATGACGGATGAACAGCAACCGACGTACGTCGTTGGCAGCGTATATCCTGCGGCCATTATCGGCGCGCTCCGGCCTCGGCAATATCCCTGATTTCTCATAGTACCGGATGGTTTCGACGTGAACGCCTGAAACCTTTGAAGCCGCACCGATCGACATCATCTCTCTTGCTCCTGTAGTCGCTACAGGATGTACGCTTCCGGGAATCAAAACAAGGATTTCCAATGTCCCGAGCGGCTATGCGTTTCCGCGTGACCGGAATGGATTGCAGCGCATGCGCTGCCAAGATTGAAAGCGCCGCGCGGGCGCAGCCCGGCGTGACCGAAGTGCGCGTCTCCATCGCGTCGGGTGAAATGCTCCTGCAGCTCGATGACGAACCGCGGCATCTTCCCGGCGTGGAGCGCGTGGTCGCTGCGCATGGCTATAAACTGACACGCCTGGAAAAAGGCGAAGCTCGCGACAGGAACGCGCTACATCTCGCCTCAGGCTACAAGCGGGCACTGTGGATGGTGGTATTGCTCAATGCTGGATACGGTGCAGCCGAACTGGCTGGCGGCATCGTCGCCAGTTCCCAAGCTGTGAAGGCGGACGCGCTCGATTTTATCGGCGACGGTGTCATTTCGTGGCTCGGGATCATCGCCATAGGTTGGGGCCTGAAGGCGCGCGCCAAGACCGCCTATATCCAAGGCGTATTTCTGGGATTGCTGGGCATCGGGGTGATCGCGACGACGGTTTTCCGCGTGTTCGTCCTCCATATACCCGTCGCCGGAATGATGGGCGCCTTCGGTGCGATCGCGCTGTTGGTGAACGTGCTCGCTGCGATCGTGCTTCTTCCTCATCGTCACGGAGATGCGAACGTCCGTGCGGTATGGCTGTTTTCCCGTAACGATGCGCTCGGCAACCTGGCCGTCGTCAGCGCCGCCGTTCTGGTCGCATGGACAAATTCACCCTGGCCCGATCTGATCGTAGCCGCAGTTATCGCCGGCTTGTTTCTCCAATCCGCCTTCGTGATCGTTCGCGATGCACGGCGCGATCTGGATACGGTCGCCCACGAAAGCGTCGAAGCGTGAAGTGGTTCGTTCCCATCGGCGTCGTAGCCACCTCATTCTTGCTCGATGTTTCCTCGAAGGCATGGGCCCAGCGCAATCTCGTCGAAAGCGCGCCTGAGCTTCTTTACTTTCTCAGTCTACGTCTCGGATTCAATTCCGGCATCGCGTTTTCCCTGTTCGCCTCCGACAGTGGGACGACTAGGCATTACATCTTGGCCGCGACGTCATTGGCGTCTCTGGCGATCATCTTCATGATGACATCCGCGCGGATGGCTATGGAACGCATTGCCCTGGCACTGATCTTAGGAGGCGCATTCGGCAACATCGCCGATCGGATACCCGATGGGCATGTGACCGACTTCATCGCGGTACGGCTAGGCGAATACCATTTTCCCATATTCAATCTCGCAGACGCATCGATTTCGGCCGGGGTGGTTCTGCTACTCCTAGCGATGATGCCTGCACGCGGCGTTGATCATGACGGTTGATTTCTCGTCCGTGGGGATTGCGACCGCGTTTGCGGCCGGCGCGATCTCGTTCCTCTCCCCCTGCGTATTGCCTCTGGTTCCGGCGTATATCTCATACATCGCCGGTGAAACGCTAGAAGTTCGGCCAGAGCATCGGGCGCGTTCGCTCTGGCTCAGCCTATTCTTCGTGTTCGGCTTCACGACTGTCTTCGTCGTTCTCGGCGCCGGTGCGAATGCTCTCAATGCCGCGCTCGCACCGTACCGTCATCAGCTCACCGTGCTAAGCGGTGCCCTTGTGATCCTCTTCGGTGTTTTCACGCTCGGCTTGTGGAGACCAGCGTGGTCCCAACGCGACGTGCGCGTGCATGCGCGGTTGCTGCGCACCGGGCCGCTGTCTGCATTTCTGTTGGGCGTGGCCTTCGCCTTCGGTTGGACGCCCTGCATCGGACCTGTCCTCGGGGCGATCCTGGCCCTGGCCGCGTCGTCTTCGGCCGGCGTCACCTTGCTCGCTGTCTACTCGCTGGGCCTTGGTCTACCTTTCGTTCTGGCGGCGATCTTTCTGGCCGGGTTCACGAAGCGCGCGGTTACATTGCGCAAGGCTGGACACGTGCTGCGCCTGATGGCCGGAGCCACCATGATCGCAATGGGCGGCGCCATGATGACCGGAGACCTCGCGACCTTGGCGATATGGTTCCTGGAGACATTTCCGGCTCTAGGATCGCTGGGTTGAAACCGCACCTTTCCGGCGGATTCGCGGATTGATCAGGGCACGCCGCCAATCCGCTACCTTGACCGGAGCACAGGTGGGGCGGCTTCTCCGCATTCGATCGCGGACGGCCGCTTTTGAAGCCATCCGCGATCGACAAGCAAAACGAATCTGAACGCGCTTCATCTGCTCCGCCGCGCATCTTCGATCTCGGCACTCCGATTTTGCGCATCGCGTACTGCTGCATGGGAGCCAATCCGATTTCGCGCGAACCCGGCCGCGAGCAAAGCGATCACCGCGAGTTGGACAAGCATTGTCTCGCGGGTCGGATAGAGGCCGAGGAAACCGTTACGAAACAGGCCGGGCCAAAGCGTTACCGGCAGATACCCGGCTTCCTGTAGTGCCGCAGCACCTTTGCCAGCAAGCACCACAGCCAGCATCGCCATCAATATCGAGCTGTAGGCGAAAAACCTGCCGATCGGCAGCGAACGGCTGAACTTAAGCATCGCGAAGGCAACGATCGCGAGTATGGCGACGGCTGCGAGCGCGCCTGACGCGACGGCGCCTGCCTGCCCCTGACTCCAGATCGCCGCATAGAACAGGATTGTCTCGAATACCTCGCGATAGACAACGACAAAGGTCAAGATGAACAGAAACCAAGCCGATTGGCGACCAAGTGCGTCACCGAGCTTTTCCTTGATATAGAGTTGCCAGCTCTCCGCATTGCTTTTGCCGTGCATCCAGATGCCGACCCACATCAGCACGACAGCGGCGAAGATTCCCCCAAATCCTTCGGTGAGCTCGCGGCTTGCTCCGCTGATCGTGATCAGCCACGTGGCTGCTACCCAGGTAGCCGCGCCAGCGACCAGAGCTACGATCCATCCTGCGTGGACGTAGCCCATCACGTCGCGCCGTCCCGCTTTGTTGAGGAACGCGATCATCGCAACGACGATCAGTATCGCCTCAAGTCCTTCGCGCAGCAGGATCGTGAATGCTGCCACGAAACTTGAAGCCGGCGAGGCCGCGGCGGCGAGCGTAGCTTCCGCCTGTTGGAAAAGGCCGTCGAGCGTCCGAACGCGACGGCCGAGGGTATCGAACGTCTCTCCCTTGGCAATTCCGGCACGAAGCTCGGCCATCGCGCTCTCGATCTGCACCATCAACGCATGATCGCGGGCCGAAAGGAGCGCTTCGACCGGCTCGAACCCATCGAGATAGGCGGAAAGCGCTATCGCGGACGCGGCCTTTCCATCCCCGCGGCCATACGTCGCCAGAGCTTCGTTCAGTTTTGTCCGGGCGAGCGTCAGGCCGGATGCCTTGCCGGGCTCCACCGCTTCCGGATGACGGCGGAGAAACGCCACCAGCTTGTCGGCATCGTCGCGCCCTACTTCGTCCGCGAACGCTGCGGGCGTGGTTCCAACCAGCTTTTCGAGATCATAGCGCTTCCGGAGCGCGGCATCGGCCTCCCAACGCGCCTTGCCTTCTGCCCTGGCGTCTTCCGCGAAAGCGAAAGTGCCCGCATAGAAGGCGAGATCCCACCGATCCTGCGAAGGAAGCTCAGCGAAACTGGCCATACTTGTGCCGTCGAGGCCCTGTTCGATGACCTGATACAGAGCGAAAATGCTGCGTTCGCGGGCTCTCGCTTCGTCGGCGAACGCGATAGGTGGCGGGTCGAGCCCCACCGATTGCGGGCCCTTTCCATCCCCGGTGGATCCATGGCAGCTTGCGCAATGCTCGACGTAGAGCGTCTTCCCGCGCGCAAGATCTGGGGCCGTCGCAGGCGCGAGAGGAACCGGATAGGCTTTCAGCAGATCCGCTGCGAGCGAACGCGCGGCTTTCGCGATCTGCGGCGCCGGCGATTTGGCTGAAATCAAATCCTGAAGCTCGAGCGATCTTCTCTCGAGAGCTTCTTTGGATTCAGTTGGCGGAAGACCGCCGATGAACTTGCGCGCTGTCGCCGTGAATTCGCGCATCTCGTCGAACTCGGTCTGGTTGACGATCTCACCGTTCGCGACGGCCTCGGGATAGTCGACCGCGACATAGTCGAGGAGACGCCAGATAGTCTGGGCAGGCGCCGTCTCGGCCCGCACCGGAGACGCCAAGCTCAGAAACACGACCATTGCTGCCCAGAAGGCGCATCTGGAAACGCCGTAGATCGCATTGCATTCCCGTCGACAGCTCGAAGCTGCGCCGCCGTTCGTCCGCATACACGCCGCCCTAATTGCCGTCATCATTCGGGATCCATCAAATCGAGACCGTCTACCCCGGACCAATGCCGATTTCGGCGACAGCAAAATAGAAGGATTGGTCGGTCGCGAGACCGCCCGTGTGGATTGCTCGAGCTTGAATGCTCGCAGGGCCGGCGGACCGGTAGTTTCTTCGTTCTCTGCCGGTTGCACCCACGACAACGCATTCCGAACCAAGCGCAACGCAGCCTCCTCCTTGCCTTCCAAACACAGGTCGTCCAGCCCAAGCGAGCTCGGCCGCTCGACGACGGCGCATGAGCGACAGCGGTGTCGCTTTGCTTGAATTTGCATGCCATTCACCATCCGGCGGAGCCTGCAAGACGCCACCAGTTTGCATCCGCAATCATCGCACCTGCATCCTGAGCAGCCGCAGCGCGTTCATGGTGACGATCACGGTCGCCCCCGTGTCCGCCAGGATCGCAGGCCAGAGACCGGTGATCCCCGCGACCGTCGTAACGAGGAATAGCGCCTTCAACCCGAGGGCCACGCCGATGTTCTGCTTTATGTTCGCCATCGTCCTTCTGGACAGCTCGACCATCGCCGCGACGTCGGCGACCCGCCCGTGCAGCACCGCGGCATCGGCCGTCTCCAGTGCGACGTCGGTTCCTCCGCCCATGGCGATGCCGACATCGGCGGCCGCGAGCGCCGGCGCGTCATTGATGCCGTCGCCGACCTTGGCGACCTTCTTCCCGTCGCTCCTGAGTTCCTGGACGATCCTCTGCTTGTCCTGCGGTAGCAGTCCGGCGCGCACGCTGATTCCGATGGAGCGCCCGATAGCGGTCGCCGTCCGCTCGTTGTCCCCGGTCAGCATCATCGTCTCGATGCCAAGATCGCGCAGGCGCTGCAGCCCCTCGGCCGCGTCGGAACGCGGCTCGTCCCGCATGGCGATGGCGCCGGCTGGGATACCATCGACGAGGAGGACCGAAGCGGTCTTGCCCACCTCGTTGAAGGCGACGATCAGCTCCTTCTGCTGATCGGTGAGCGCAGCATGCTCCTCGACGGCCCGTGGCGAGCCGAGGAAGACGAGACGCCCCTCCACCGTCCCGCGGACGCCCTTGCCTCCGACGGCGCTGGCGTCGGTAGCCGTCGGCACCTCGATGCCCCGATCGGCAGCAGCGGCCAGGATTGCGGTAGCCAGCGGGTGGCTGGAACCGGACTCGAGCGCGGCCGCGAGCCGCAGCACCTCGGCTTCCGGAACGCCGAAGGACGCGACGTCGGTCACCTGCGGCTTGCCGGCCGTCAGCGTGCCGGTCTTGTCGAAGCACGCCACGTGTATCCGCCCGATCTCCTCAAGGACGGCGCCCCCCTTGAGCAGAAGACCACGACGGGCGCCTGCCGACAGGCTCGCCGCGATCGCAGCCGGCGTCGAGATCACCAATGCGCACGGGCAGCCGATAAGGAGAATCGCGAGGCCCTTGTAAATCCATTCCTGCCATTCGCCGCCGAACAGCAGCGGCGGAACGATGGCGATCAGCGCGGCCACCACCACCACGGCAGGCGTATAATACTTCGAGAAGCGATCGATGAAACGCTCGGTCGGCGCCTTCGACTCCTGCGCTTCCTCCACAAGGCGGACGACGCGCGCGATGGTGTTGTCTGCGGCGGCTGCCGTGACCCTGACTCGCAAAACGCCGTCGCCGTTGATCGTTCCCGCGTAGACAGTGCCGTCGATACCCTTCCGGACCGGCGTGCTCTCGCCGGTGACCGGCGCCTCGTCGATCGCGCTCTCGCCGGCGATGATGACCCCGTCGGCCGGAATGCGGTCGCCCGGGCGCACCTGGATGACCGCATCGACCTCAAGGCTTGCGGCCGGGACTTCATCCACCCTGCCGTCCCGTTCGAGCCTGGCGGTCTCCGGAACAAGTTTGGTGAGGTCCTGGATGCTGGCGCGGGCTCGGCTCGCGGCGACGCCCTCCAAGAGTTCACCGATCAAGAACAGAAAGACCACCGTGGCCGCCTCCTCCGTCGCCCCGATGAAAACGGCGCCGATGGCGGCGATCGTCATCAGCATTTCGATCGAGAACGGCGTTCCGGAGATGGCGGCATTGAAGGCCCGACGTCCGATCGGCACCAGGCCGATGAGCATCGCCGCCAGGAACGCCGAGGTCTCGACAGCGGGGACGAGCTTGCCCAGGACGAAGGCCGCAGCGAGCGCGGCGCCCACGGCGATGGTCATCGTGGCCTTTGCCGTCCTCCACCATGGCGTACGGGGTCTCGACGCATCGTCGGCAGCAACGCCTCCATGATCATGATGATCATGGGAATGACTGTGATGATGGTTCGAAGGCTCGGAGTGTGCGTGGTGGCCTTCCCCTCCGACGTCGAGCACCTTGTACCCGAGTCCTTCGACCCGCTTCCGGAGCGACTGGAGGTCGGAAGCCGCATGATGGACCGTCACGGTGCCCGCCGGGACCGACACCGTGACCTCGGACACGCCCTCGACCCGCAGGAGGGCATTCTCGATTTTCGTGGCACAGGAGGCGCAATCCATGCCCTCCACCCGCATGCGGGTCTTTTCTGCTGTCGCAGCGTTCATGGCCGACCTTTCATGCATCGCGGCGCGCGCCGGAATGGCGCTGCAGCGTCTGGTTCAACACGTCGCGGAGAAGCTCCGCCTCTATCCGGAACAGGCCCGTAAGCGACGACGGCACGGATGTCACCACCCTACCTGCGACCCGATCGCGAACGTACCACCCGTCCGCATCGCGTCCGATCTCGAACCTCGCCTCCTCACCGGCGCGCCGCCCCGTCATTCCTCTCCCGCTCCCGCCAATTTGCGAAGCTCCTCGGCGGGCTCGCTTTTGAAGACCGTCTTCGCCAAGACGTCGTAGGCGTGCGTTGCGGCCATCATCCGACCCATCTCGTCGGCCTGACCGACGTTCGCCATCTCGAGGACGCCCGTCGCCACCCGCCCTTTGCCGGACGGGATCTCGATGGGCGGCGTCGTCGATGAGAAAAGTCCGCCGCCTTCCGGGGTCAGTTGCCGGCGATCGGCGAACCGGACCACCCGCAGTCCGGCGACGCGCCCCTGCGCCGTCGATATGGAGCCGTCTCCGGAGATCGCGACCGGGCCGTCGCGCTGCTGCACGACGAGTTGGCCGCTGCTCGTCATCACGGCCGCCCCGTCGAGCGTCGTCAGCTTGCCCTTCCCGTCCAGCGTGAAGGCTCCGGAGCGCGTGTATCGGGGACCGGCCGGCGTATCGACGACGAAGAACGACGCGTCGTCGATGAGTGCCACGTCCAGGAAGTTGCCGGTCGCCTTCACTCCGCCGACGGTGAAGTCGGTGAATTGCAACGTGGAGACCAACGAGCGCTTGGCCAGATCCGGAACCTCCGGCTCCTTAGCGTCGCTCAAAAACTCCCTGAACTGTACCCACCCTGCCTTGAACGCAGGTGTCGTCTTGTTAGCGATCAAGTCCAAATTCCTCCTCATCGCGATGAGGCCTGACAGTCCGATCATCTGCCTGTCGCTCATGACGTCCTCCGGCGGGTCAGCGCTATCAGAAGCCGAGTTGCGCTTCGGCGCTTCTCATCGCTTCGTCCTCGACCTGGATGGTCACATGATCGATGCCGAAGTCCTTCCGGACGCGAGACTGCGCCTCCCGCAGTACCTCGCGCCACTGGGCCGCGTCCTCGACGACCAGATGGCCGCTCATGGCGTCGGTGCCCGAGGTGATCGTCCAGACGTGCAGATCGTGGACCGCCTTCACACCAGGGATCGAGCCCAGGCTCGCGGTCATCTTCTCCACGTCGACGTTGGCCGGCGTCGACTCCATCAGGATGTTCGTCGCCTGCTTCAGCAGGATCCAGGTGCGAGGCACGATGAACAGACCGATGCCGGCCCCGATCAGCGGGTCCGCCAACTGCCAACCCGTGAACATGATGATCAGCGACGCCGCGATCACGCCGACGGAACCCAGCATGTCACCGAGAACCTCGAAGTACGCGCCCTTCACGTTGAGGCTTTCCTTCGATCCGCCGATCAGCAGCCACATGCTGACGAGATTCACGGCGAGGCCGATGAGCGCAACGATCAGCATCGGACCGCTTAACACCTCCGGCGGCGCCAAAAAGCGCTGATAGGCTTCATAGATGATGTAGATCGTGAGGAGCAGCAGGATGACCGCGTTGGTCACCGCCGACAGCACCTCCATGCGGAGGAAACCGTAGGTCTTCTGCGGCGTCGCAGGCCGCGCTGCGAACCTGATCGCCAGAAGCGCTAAGCCGAGCCCTGCGACGTCGGTGGCCATGTGCGCCGCGTCCGCGAGCAGCGCGAGGCTTCCGGTGATCAGACCGCCGATGATCTCCGCGACCATGTAGGTCGCCGTCATCGCCAGCGCGATCGCGAGCCTCTTCGAATGCTTCGCCGCCGCCGTCCCGTGTGAACCGCCACCGTGCATCTCAGATTTCCTTTGCTTCCGGCGCACTCAACGAGGCACGCAATTTCTCTTCCAGCTCGTCCAGCAGGAACAGGCTGACGTCGTCAACGGACCCGTGCCCCTTCGCGAAGGGCTGTTCCAGGAGCCTGATGAGGTACAGGACGTAGACGAACATGTAGGCCATGAAGCCGAACAGGATCGCGGACGCCGGATCTCCCTCCGTTTTCAAAAGCATCAGCAGGATGATGATCGACGCGACCAGCGTCTGGACCAGCACCCGCACCGAGGGCACGAACTCGACGCGCTGGATCGTGTAGATACGAAGCAGCGAGCTGCGGAGCCGGTCCTGAGAATTGCGCAGCCTGACGACGAAGTTCGAAGCCATTCCGAGTCGTTCGAGCCGTCCGAGGATGGGCGTCAGCTTCGCGAGCTCGTCCAGCGCCGGCGTGATGTCCCTATGGTCCTTCGCATGGCCGAGACCAATCCGCAGCTTCCGCAGCAGGGTGGCCAGGATCTGCCGCGGCTTCGCGAGGTCGAACGTCGTCTCCTCCTCCGCGAAAACTTCGAGGTCGCCGTCGATCGCCTCGATCTCGGTGCGGATCGCTGCCGGGATCCGCTCCGCCTCCTTGTAGTCGGCGAGAATGCTGGACAGCATGAAGCCGATGATGAAGATCGCGCCCGCGATTCCGCTTGTGACGAGCCGATTCAGATCGAGCAGCTCGAAGCCCAAATAGTGGATCGCGAGCTTGATGGCGCTCAGGGCGAGCACCACCGACGCCACGATGAAGAACAGCCTGAACTTCTTGCGATAGCTGATATCGGCGCCGCCGAAATGCAGGTGGCCGATGAGCGAATGTTCCATCATTCCCTCCCGCAGTCGATAACCGGCAAGAACCGGCTACGGGACCAGGAATAGGCTTCGGTGCGCCATCCGCGCCGGACCTTCAGGCACAACCGGCCGCCATCGTTGTCGAGCCTGGTCTCGGCGGCATATGCCTGGAAGACGGTCGTCCAACCGTTGCTCGACCGCACGAAGATTTCGTGGAGACATCCATCCGCCCGGCAGACAGTCGCCCGGTTCTTGCAGGCGAACTTGTCGTAGTGGAGAGACACGAACTGACGCCCTTCGCCTTCGATCGATACTGAGAAGTAGTGCTGCGCAGCCGCTACGTTGCCACATGCCACCGCGCGCGACGAAGCGATCTTGCGGATTTCGGCCGGAAGGCTCGCTATGTGATGTACCGCATAGGCCGGCTCCTCGGCAAAGCCGGGAGCGCCGGCGGCCGACCGGCTCAGAGCGGCAATCGCAATGCCAGCGACGAGAAGAACTCGCTTCATCCCGCACCCACCTTAATCGGCTTGGCCCTGCTGGCCTTCGCCCATTTCCGGAAATACGCGACGCCGATCATCGCGGCGATGCCGGCGATGCTGACGGTCAATTGGAACCAAAAGGATTCCGAGACGAGGTCGATGGCGAAATACGCCACGAAAGACAGGAAGACGCCGGCGCAGAAGACCTCGAGCGATTGCTGCCCGCAGACGATGAGCGGCCGCCAGACCGGCCACCGCAATGCGGGCGCGTCCCGGGCGACGAGCCGAGACACGACGATCGCCAGCGCGAGGAAATGGATGATCCGATACGGCGCGAGGTTGGTCTTGTCGTTCGGCACGAACAGCGAGCGGACCGAGTCCGGCAACGTCGCCTCGCTGCCCAGATGGACCAGGACCGTCACCACTGCCGAAAAGGCAAGGATCGCGATGCAGACTGGCATGACAAGCGGCAGGCGCAGCGCCGCGTGCAGTTTCGCGCGGTCGATGACCGCGATCCAGGCGCCGACGACGAACAGGAGCTGCCAGGCGAAGGGATTGAAGTACCAGGTCCCGGACGGATAGCCCGAGAGATTCCATCCGAATTGGCGGGTGGCGAAGTAGAGGATGAGCGACAGAGCCAGCGTCGCGTTGGGAGCCCGCAGAAGCAGCCACAGCACGGGCGGGAACGGTGCCATCAATACGATGTAGAGCGGCAGCACGTCGAGGTTCAGCGGCCGGTACTGCAGCAGCAGGCCATGCTTGAGAAACTCGACCGGCTCCGCGATCAACCGGCGGATGTTGAACTCGTCGAGCAGATGCGCGTGCCCGTAGCGCTGCGCGACATAGCCGATGGCGACCACGTAGAATACGAAGAGGAGGATGTAGGCGATGTAGATCTGCCAGACCCGCCCCAGCACGCCGACGGCGGAAAGGAAGAATCCCGTGGTCCGGATCTGCCGGCCATAGACGAACGCAACAGTGAAACCGGACACGAAGACGAAGAGTTCGGCCGCATCGCTGAAGCCGTAGTTCTTCGCCGTGATCCAGGCGACGAGATTGTTGGGCACGTGATCCAGGAAGATCGCCCAATTGGCGAGCCCTCTGAAGAGATCGAGCCTCAAATCCCTCCCTGCCCCCTTGTCGTTCGTTGCTTCGGTCATCTTTTCCATTCAGGAGCGCCGCACGTGGCGGCGCTCCGATCAGCGGGACGGACGTATCCGGTCAGTTCTTGAACTTGGCCTGGCCGGACTTTCCGGCCGCGGTCTTCAGGGTGACGGCGACGGACGCGCCCTTGACGAGCTCGCCTTTGGCTTCGGCCTTGAGCGCGTTGCCCGCCGCGACGAGCGGGATCGTCTCGCGATCGCTTCCAGAGGTCACCATGACCGATCCGGAGAAGCCGCTCGTCGAGACCGGCTTCTTCGCCTCGTCGAACACGTTGAACGTCAGCGTCCTGCCTGAAGCGACCATCTCGAGGTCGATGCCGGCGACATCCTCCATCGGTCCGCCGTTCGGCCCGGTTTCATGGGCGTGTTGGGCCATCGCCGGGGCGGTGAACAACAACGCGGACGCGACGAGCAGGATCTTGTTCATCAATGGTCTCCTTTGGTGGTGTGGACAGGCCTCGCGTCCACATGGGCAGGCGAGGATTCCCGGCGGAACAGGATGTAGAGCGCCGGAAGAACGAGAAGCGTGAGAATGGTGGACGAGATGATGCCGCCGATGACGACGGTCGCGAGCGGCCGCTGCACTTCGGCACCGGCTCCGGTCGCGATGGCCATCGGCACGAAGCCGAGCGAGGCCACCAGCGCCGTCATCAAGACCGGCCTCAGACGGGTCAGCGCGCCTTCGCGGACGGCCTCGACGACGGTCCTTCCTTCGAGACGGAGCCGTTCGATGAAGGTGATAATCACCAGGCCGTTGAGCACGGCCACGCCCGACAACGCGATGAAGCCGATGCCCGCGCTGATGGACAGCGGGATATCGCGGAGAAGCAGCGCGAAGATTCCGCCCGTGAGCGCCAGAGGCACACCGCTGAAGACCAGCAGCGCATCGGCCATCGAACCCAGACTGAGGAACAGCAGCAGGAAGATCAGCAGCAGAGCGATCGGGACGACGATCATCAGCCTTCGGGTAGCCGAGACGAGCTGTTCGAACTGACCGCCCCATCCGATCCAGTAGCCAGCGGGCAGTTTGACCTTCTGGGCGATCTGCTCCTGCGCATCTCCGACGAAAGAACCGAGATCGCGACCGCGCACGTTGGCCGAGACCACGATGCGGCGCTTGCCGTCCTCGCGGCTGATCTGGTTCGGGCCCGGCGTGACCGAAATCTCCGCCAGTTCCGACAGCGGCGCATAGCGCATTTGGGCCAACGGAGACGCGCCGAATGCGGCAGGCGTCGCCTTGTTCTGGGACTGCTGGCCGTCGACCGGCGGCAGCGGGATCGGAAGAGCTTTGATCGCCTCGACGTCCGTCCGGAGCTCGTCCGGCAGGCGCACGACCAGATCGAAACGGCGATCGCCCTCGAACACCAGGCCGGCGTTCTTGCCGCCCACGGCGATCTCGACCAAATTCTGGACGTCGGAAACGCTGATGCCGAAACGCGCCAGCGCCTTGCGGTCCAGTTTCACCGTCAGCACGGGCAGGCCCGACACCTGTTCGGTCTTCACGTCCGAGGCGCCCGAGATGCCCTGCAGAGCGGTCTGAACCTGTCCGGCGATCTGGGCCAGCACTTCGAGGTCGTCACCGAAGATCTTGACGCCGACGTCGCTGCGGACGCCGGAAATGAGCTCGTTGAAGCGAAGCTGGATCGGCTGCGACAGTTCATAGACGCTACCAGCGATCTCCTCGGCTGCCTCCTCGATCTCCTTCATGACATCGGACTTCGGCTTCTTCGGATCTGGCCATTGATCGCGCGGCTTGAGCATGACGTAGCCGTCAGAGATCGACGGCGGCATCGGATCCGTCGCCACCTCGGCGGTGCCGGTGCGTGCGAACGCTTCCTTGACCTCGGGTATCTTGTGTAGACGCTTCTCAAGAACCTTCTGCATCTCGAGCGACTGGGTCAGGCTCGTCCCCGGAATCCTCATCGCCTGCAGAGCGACATCGCCTTCGTCGAGGCTCGGAATGAACTCGCCGCCCATCTTCGACGCTGCCCAGCCGCTGACGACCACAAGTGCGACCGTCGCGATCGCGATGATGCCGCGGAAGCGGATCGCCAGATCGAGCATCGGCACGTAGGAGCGGTGCGCCAGCCGCATGAACCAGTTCTCCTTCTCGGAGACCCGTCCCGTCACGAACAAAGCAACGGCGGCAGGAACGAAGGTCATCGACAGGATGCTGGCGCCGAGCAGCGCCATCAGCACGGTCAGCGCCATCGGCGTGAACATCTTGCCTTCCACGCCAGTGAGAGTGAGAACCGGCAGATAGACGACGGCGATGATCAGGGTACCGAACAGGCTCGGTTTGATGACCTCCCGCGAGCCTTCGATGATCGTCGCGAAGCGTTCGTCGCGGGTCAGAAGTCGTCCCTGCTTCGCCTGTTCGTGCGCGAGCAGACGCAGACAGTTCTCGACGATGATGACGGCTCCGTCGATGATGATGCCGAAATCGATCGCGCCGAGGCTCATCAGATTGGCGCTCACCTTGTTCTCGAACATGCCCGTGATCGTGAAGAGCATGGATAGCGGGATCACCAGTGCGGTCGCGAAGGCCGCCTTGAAGTTCCCGAGGATGAGGAACAGGATAACGATCACCAGAAGCGCGCCCTCGATGAGGTTCTTCTCCACCGTCGCGATGGTCGCGTCGATCAGGTGCGTACGATCGTAGATCGCGCGGAGCGAGATGCCTTCCGGAAGCGATTTCTGGATCTGCTCCAGCTTCTGGGAAACGCGCTGCGCCACGGTCCGGCCATTTTCACCGATGAGCAACATCGCGGTGCCGAGCACGACCTCCTTGCCGTCCACGGTAGCAGCACCCGTTCGCAGATCGGTCCCTTCCTTGACCTCCGCGACATCCAGGATCCGCACCGGAACGCCGTTACGCGAACCGATCACGATCTGGCTGATCTCCTCGGAATTCGCGACCTGTCCCGGCGTACGGACAAGATACTGTTCGCCGTTCTTCTCGATGTAGCCGGCGCCGACATTGTTGTTGTTGTTCGCCAGCGAGCTCATGACGTCGCGGAAGCTCAGGCGATAGGCCATGAGCTTCGCCGGATCCGGAAGCACATGGAACTGCTTCTCGAAGCCGCCGATGGTGTTGACCTCGTTGACGCCCTGCACGTTGCGGAGCTGGGGCTTGATGATCCAGTCCTGCACGATACGGAGGTCGCTAGGCGTGTAGGGCTTTCCGTCGGCGTTCCTGGCACCCTCCTTCGCCTCGACCGTGTACATGTAGATTTCGCCGAGCCCCGTCGAAACCGGTCCCATCGCGGTCTCGATGCCGGTCGGCAGCGAGTCCTTCACACGCTGGATGCGCTCGTTGACGAGCTGGCGCGCGAAGTAGATGTCGGTCCCGTCCTTGAACGCGACGGTGACCTGGCTCAGTCCGTAGCGCGAAAGCGAGCGCGTATTGACGAGGCTGGGCAGGCCGGCCATTCCCGTCTCGATCGGGAACGTGATGCGCTGCTCGACCTCAAGGGGCGAGAATCCAGGTGCGGTCGTGTTGATCTGGACCTGTACGTTGGTGATGTCCGGCACCGCGTCGATCGGCAGGCGAGTGAAATTCCAGACGCCGAACGCGCCCATCATCAGCACGCCGATCATGATCAGCCAGCGCTGATGGACCGAGAAAGAGAGAACCTTGTCGATCATGATCGAATTCCCGAAATGATAAGCTCCGAATAGGACCGGAAGAGGCACGGGCGGAGGCGCGCATGCTGCGTCGTGGGAGACCTAGTGTTCATGGGACGCCGATCCCTTCCCGAGCTCCGCCTTGACGATGAAGCTGTTCTTCGCCGCGTATCTGTCGCCTTCGAGCACACCGAACAGGATCTCGACGTTTTCCGGATCTTGCGCGCCGACATCGACGTCGCGGGCCTCGAACTTGTCGCCGCTGCGGACGAACACGACCTTGCGGTTCTCGACGGTCTGGATGGCCGTCGCCCGAACCGCGATCGGGACCTTCTTGGCCGCGAGGATCAGCCGCGCGGACACGAACAGTCCGGTGCGCAGACGCATGTCCGGATTCGGAACCACTGCACGCGCGAGAGCGCTTTGGGTATCGCTGCTGCCGATGGGCGAGATGTAGGACAGCGCCGCCTCCACGGGGGCACCGCCATCGCCGACGTCGATCAGGATCTTGTCGCCGATCCGGACGCGCGGCAGGTTGCGCCTATAGACGGAAAGGTCGACCCAGACCGTCGAGATGTCGGCGACGGTGAAAGCCGGCTTCTGTTCGGACGCATACTCGCCGAGAGAGATTTGCCGGTCGATCACGGTGCCCGAGATGGGCGCGCGGATCTCGTACACGGTCAGGCTCTGATTGCTCTCGATCTTCGCGAGAAGCTCGCCCTTCTCCACGTTGTCGCCGATACGCTTCTTGATCTCGCGCACGACGCCCGGAAAGCGCGGCGTCACCTGCACCAAGGATTCCTGGTTGGGCTGCAGGATGCCGTTCAGCAGCAGCGAGTCGCGCAGCGTCTCGGGGCCGGCCGTCAAGAGTTCGATGTTGGACGACGCGACGCGGGCGTCGTTCATCTCCACCGCCCCCTCTTCGCCGTGGCCCTTCTCGTCTTCGCCGGCGCCGCCTTTCTCCCCTTTGGACTTCTCCCCCTTGGCACCCTTCGACGCGTCAGCGGTCTGCGTGTCCGACTTGCTCGGCGCGTAAGCGTAGACGCCGGCGCCGAGTGCGAAGATCGCGACCAATCCTACCAGTAACATGACGGGCTTCTTCATCGTGCGCTCCCCCGAGCCAATGCAAACGGATTGCCGACAAGCCCCTCGATGGTGGCGACGGCGACATGGAAATTCTGTTGTGCTTCCTGCTCGCGAAGGCGTGCCTGGGCGACGCTGGCCTGCGAATCCAGCACCTCGAGAAGCGAGTAGCGTCCCTGGCCGTAGCCTTCGAAGATCGCGTCGGCCGCCTCCTTCGACTTCGGGATGGCGCTCTCGCGCAGAATGGCGAGTTCGCGAAGCGAGCCGGTCAGCGAGTCGTAGGCGCGGCCCGCGATCACGACCAAGGTGTTGCGGTTGCCCTGGCGCTCGGCGGCGGTCTTGGCGAGGCTCTCCTGCGCGGAAAGGATGTTGCCTTGGTTCTGGTCGAACACCGGGATCGGCACGGACAACGACAGACGGACCGCGCTGTCGCCGGTATCATTGTATTTCCGCCAACCGGCGGCGACGGTCACGTCCGGATACGGCTTGAGCCGGGCGAGCAGCAGTTCGGCGTTGCGCTGCGCGTAGATCGCCTTCCAGCGGACGAGTTGCGGATTGGCTTCGATCGCCGCGACCACTGACTGGAAGCTGGGCGGCCGGCCGACCGCATCGAGTCGTCCCGATACGGCACCGAACTTCGGTGCGGTATCGCCCATCAAGATCGCTAGTTCGCGGCGCGCCGTGGCGAGCGTCGATTTCGTGCGCTCGAGATCGGCCTTGACGAGTGCCGACGCCACCTCTGCCCGGCCGGTTTCCGCGATCGAGGACGCGCCGGCCTCGACGCGCCGCTGCAGCAGCGGAGTGAGCTTGTTGATCGCCTCCACCTGCTCTTCGAGTATCTGGATCCGACGCTGCAGTCCAAGAACGCTCACGAACGCGACCGCGGTCTCCGACAGCACCTCTAGGCGGATGGCCTGGCGGCCGATGCCGGCGGCATCGAGACCGGCCTGCCCGGCGGAAACACGCGCATCGCGCTTGCCCCAGAGCTCGAACATCTGGCTGACCTGCAGCGTCGTATTCGCAGAGCGCGTGCCGCGATAGACCCCCGATCCGAAGGAGTCGTCCTGTTCGTAGGAGACGTCCGGATTGATCAGCGCGCCGGCCTGGATGCGCTGGCCTCTCGCGATCCCGACGTCACGTTCGGCGGCGGTCAGACGGGGACTGGCAGCGAGCGCGCGCTGCAGCGCCGCCCCCATGGTGAGGGTTTGCGAACAGGCTCCCCCCGTCGGCAACGCGACGAGAAGCACGGTCGCGCACGCGACACGCGTGGCGTATTTCGAGAACATGATGAAAGCCTGACGAACGACGGATTCAGGGTGCGGTGCACCCGGCGACTACGTTCAGGTCAGGTTTTTGGGAGGAGGCGACTCAAGCCGAGCATGATTGGAGGCCGAGAACGCATCCAGGGCCGCCATAGTCGAACCAGGTAGCATGCCTGACGCGGCTTCGGTCACGGGCGACGGCATCACGGCCGGGACGCAGTTGGGGCAATGGTCGCAGAGCATCGCTTCTGAGTAGGAAGCACCGTCTTGCAACGGGGCCGACACCTTCTCGATGCCCAAAGTCGAAGCCACTGCCTGGTCGAGACACGAAACCTGGTGGGAGATGCCGACGAAAAGATAGACGAACGCCAGCAGCGTCAACAGCCCGCGGCGGAAACCGCGCGCATGCGTCTTGGCAGAATTTGTATGGGCCTGGCGTTCCATGCGCCGGAGATATCAAATCGCAACGGCGAACACTATCACATTCGGACGACAATCGACGAATTTCACGGCCTCCGTCGCGCACTCCATCTGGATCAGTTTTCCGTAAAGCTGCGCGCTGGGTCGGGGATGCACCGCGGCGCGCATCCCCGACCAGCCCCGCCATCTACCGACCCTTCGGGCCGCCGTTGTATGTCCAGACGCCGACACGTGCTTTGGGTGAAGCTTCGATTGGCCGGTCGTCGTAGGCGAATGATGCGGAGGGATTTCCCGCCGAGACGACGGCGGACTGGCGCTGTTGGTGGATCTCTCCCGGCCAGTAGCTCTTGTCCGTGATCGTGGAACCCGCGTTCGCCGTCGCGGAGATCGCGGCAACCGACATCAGGATCGACGAAAAGACGATTGTCTTGGTGAACATGGTCCAACTCCATCTGTATGGAAGGCGTCTCAATCGCGCCTTCAATGATGAGTTCGAAGCCCTAGCTTGGCCGGTTACACGCTCACGCGTACGTGAACGCGCAACGATCTCTCCGCTGCGTGCCGTCGACGACGATCCAGATATACGTCCGGTACGGCGCGCTCATGCCTTGCGCGCCGTAAAACAGCGGCGAAGCGGGTTGGCCGCGGTCGCGTCCGATCTTGGACCCGGATCGGCTTCACCAGCGCAACAGACGTGGACCGAGCGCCATGCCGGCCAGCGTGCAGATCAGTATCGTTCCGCCGTACCAGACCGTCACGAATGGGAGGGAGTCATCCATGCAGTGCAGCGCATAGGCCATGGCACTCACGCCGCCGCCGAGGAGGCCGGCCGCGGCTCCGGCGAGCCTGAGATCCGTCGGCGCCCCCTTCCGCACGGCCCAAACTGTGACGGCAAAGGGAACGATCGCGATGAGCGGTATCGACAGCAGACATTCCAACCATTGGTCTCCGACGATCATCGCCTCCCAATGGGCAGGCGGAGCGAAGGAAAGGTTGACCAGGCCGAGGGCCGCGATGACGGCGAACGGCAGGACGATGAGGATCGGCCTCGTCCTGCGCTCGCCGCCCGGACGCGCGAGCTTCGTCAGGGAGAGGAATGCGAGCACGACGACCGCGATCGTGAACGAAAGCTTCAGGGCGATAAAACCGGCGGCGCGCGCATCGGCGAGATCCGGACGGAAGCCGAGAACGAAGGCCACGCCGATCAGCGCGGCCACCGCCCCGATCACGACCGCTGCGCCGATCGTCCATGATTGCGGCGTTCGATCGACGCCGACGTCGCCCGTGCTCAGCAAGTCGAGAAGTTCGTCCGTCTTCATGCGCGCGATTCCTTCGCAATCGAAGCGGCCAATCTTTTCAGGCCGCGGTGGATGTTGATCTTCACCAAAGACTCGGAAACGCCGCATCGCGCGGCGGCCTCGGCGACGCTCCTGCCGTCGAGCTTCACCGCGACGATGGAACATCGCATTTTCTCCGGCAGCAGCTCCATCAGACGCGCCAGGTCCAAGCTGCTTTCGGCGCCCGACCGGTCGTCGCCCGCGGTCACATCTTCCGCCGCGTCGATGGGCAGGTCGGTCGTGGACCTCCGCGTCCGGCGCAGGAAGTCGATCAGCTTGAACCGCGCGATCGCGTGCACCCAAGGCGTCAACGGCTCGTCCGGGTCGTAGGTATGGCGCTTGAGGTGGATCGCCAGCACCGCTTCCTGAACGAGATCCTCCGCGTCGCCGACCGACCGTCCGGCCCGGGCGAGCTTGCTCCTGTAATACGCGCGCAGATGCCCGCTCAGGCGACCGAGCAGCGCGCGGTGCGCGACCGCGTCGCCGTCCAGGCTCGCAAGCATGAGCTTTCTAAGCTCGGTCTCCGGGGAGGTCATGACGGGTCCATTCCCATGAGTTCGCAAAACCGAGAAAACCGGTTACAGGCGACCGCGAAAAAAAGCCGGAATCCGACGAAGATGTACGGTGAGCCCGCGGGGCCTCATTCGGCCGCCTGTGGTCGGTCAGACCGATCCATCAGCCCGGCGGCACCGTCGGGCTTTGCTTCAGGCACCTCGGCCCCCGGGCCTCGGCGCAGCCCGAAGCCCTTGATGAGGGCGTAGACGGCCGGTATCACGATGAGCGTCAGGATGGTCGACGAGATCATGCCGCCGATCATCGGCACCGCGATGCGCTGCATGACTTCCGATCCGGTCCCGGTGCTCCACAGGATCGGGATCAGGCCGGCCATGATGGCCACGACGGTCATCATCTTCGGGCGGACCCGCTCGACCGCCCCCAGCATGATCGCCGCGTTCAGATCGGAACGCGTGAATGGTTTGCCTTCCGCCGCCTGCGCCGCCTGAATCTCCTTCATCGCGTGATCGAGATAGATCAGCATGATGACGCCGGTCTCGGCCGCGACGCCGGCGAGCGCGATGAAGCCAACGGCGACGGCGACAGAGAAGTTGAAGCCGAGCCACCACATCAGCCACAGCCCGCCGACGAGGGCGAACGGGAGCGACAGCATCACGATAAGCGTCTCGGTCAGTCGTCGGAAATTCAGATAGAGCAACAGGAAGATGATCAGAAGCGTGACGGGGACGACAATCCTGAGCCGCGCGGTCGCACGCTCCAGGTATTCGAACTGTCCGCTCCAGACGACGTAATTTCCGGGCGGAAACTGGACGCTGGCGGCCACCGCCGCCTTGGCGTCGGCCACGTAGCCGCCGAGATCGCGGTCCCGGATGTCGACGAAGATGTAGACCGCGAGCTGCCCGTTCTCGGTCCGGATCGACGTCGGGCCCCGCGTCAGCTTGATGGCCGCGACCTCGCCCAAGGGCACGGTGCCGCCGCCCGGAAGCCCGACCAGGACGTCCCGGGCGATCGACTGCGGATCGCTGCGCAGGTCGCGCGGATACCGCAGATTGACGCCGTAGCGCTCGCGACCTTCCACGGTCGTCGTGATCGTTTCGCCACCCAGGGCGGACGATACCGTATCCTGCACATCGCTGATCATCAGGCCGTACCGCGCAAGCGCCTGCCGGTCCGGAACGACGTCGAGATAGTACCCGCCGATGACGCGCTCGGCATACGCGCTCGACGTTCCGGGGACCGCCTTCACGACCGTTTCGATCTGCCGCGCGAGCTTCTCCATCTCGACCAGATCGGTGCCCAGCACCTTGATACCTATCGGGGTGCGTATGCCGGTCGCAAGCATGTCGGTGCGGGCCTTGATGGGCATGGTCCATGCGTTGGACACGCCGGGAAACTGCAGCGCCTTGTCCAGATCGGCGATCAGGCCGTCGACCGTCATTCCCGGCCGCCACTGCTCCTTCGGCTTGAGATTGACGATCGTCTCGAACATCTCGGTCGGCGCGGGATCGGTGGCGGTCTCGGCGCGGCCGGCCTTGCCGTAGACCGAAGCCACCTCGGGGAACGTCTTGATAATCCTGTTCTGGGTCTGCAGAATCTCCGCCGCCTTGGTCACCGACAGGCCCGGCAACGTGGTCGGCATGTACATCAACGTGCCTTCGTTCAGGCTCGGCATGAACTCCGTCCCGAGCTGACGCGCGGGCCACACGCTGACCGCCAGGGCAACGACCGCGAGGACGATCGTCAGGATCTTGGCCTTCAGCACGCCGCGGATCAGTGGCCGGTAGCTCCAGATCAGGAAGCGGTTGATAGGATTCCTGTTCTCAGGAACGATCCTGCCGCGCACGAACAGCACCATCAGCGCCGGCACCAGGGTGATGGACAGGAGGGCGGCAGCCGCCATCGAGAACGTCTTCGTGAACGCCAGCGGGCTGAACAGCCGGCCTTCCTGCGACTCCATGGTGAAGATAGGCAGGAACGACACCGTGATGATCAGCAGGCTGAAGAACAGCGCCGGGCCGACCTCGCTCGCGGCTTCGATCAGCACCTCCAACCGGGGCTTGTCGGACGGGGCCCGTTCCAGGTGTTTATGGGCGTTCTCGATCATGACGATGGCGCCGTCGATCATGGCGCCGATCGCGATCGCGATGCCGCCCAGGCTCATGATGTTGGATCCGATGCCGAGGAGCTTCATGGCGCCGAACGCCATCAGGATCCCGACCGGCAGCATGACGATGGCGACGAGCGCGCTGCGCACGTGCAGCAGGAACACGATGCAGACGATAGCGACCACGACGCTCTCTTCGGTCAGCGTCCGCTTCAGGGTCCCGATCGCGTTGTGGATCAGATCGGAGCGGTCGTAGACCGGTATGATCTCGACGCCCTTCGGCAGTGCCGACGCCATCTCGGCCAACCGCGACTTCACATTGTCGATGACGTCGAGCGCGTTTTGGCCGAAGCGCTGCAGCGCGATGCCGCTGGCGACCTCGCCCTCACCGTTGAGCTCGGTTATGCCGCGACGCTCGTCGGGCCCGATCTCGATCCGCGCGACGTCCTTCAGCAGCACCGGGGTCCCTTTGTCGACCTTGAGCACGATGTTCGATAGGTCGGACAGGCTTTTGACGTAGCCTCTGCCCCGCACGATGAACTCGAATTCCGACAGTTCGACGGTGCGGCCTCCCACGTCCATGTTGCTGCCGCGGACCGCGTCCCGCACCTTGGCGAGCGGGATGTCGAGCGACCTCAGCCGGTTCGGATCGACCACGATGTTGTACTGCTTGACGAAGCCGCCGACGCTTGCGACTTCGGCGACGCCCTCGGCCTTGGAGACGCCGTAACGGATGGTCCAGTCCTGGATGGACCGTAGGTCCGCCAGAGACCTGTCCTTCGACTGTAGTGCGTATTGATAGACCCAACCGACGCCGGTGGCGTCGGGCCCCAATGTCGGCGTGACGCCGGCGGGAAGCTTGCGCGCCGCGGCGTTGAGGTATTCGAGTACACGCGAGCGCGCCCAGTAGATGTCGGTGCCGTCTTCGAAGATGATGTAGACGAACGAAGTGCCGAAGAAAGAGAAGCCGCGCACGACCTTCGACTTCGGCACCGTCAACATGGCCGTCGTCAGAGGATAGGTCACCTGGTCCTCGATGACCTGCGGCGCCTGTCCCTTGTACTCGGTGTAGACGATCACCTGCGTGTCGGAGAGGTCAGGGATGGCGTCCAGCGCCGAATGCTGCACTGCATACAGGCCGCCCGCGACCACGAAGACCGTTCCGATCAGGATCAGCATCAGGTTGCGGGCCGACCAGTCGATGAGACGCGCGATCATTGCGGCTTCTCCCCGGTGTCGAGGCCCTTGAGCGCGGCCTTCAGGTTGCTTTCCGCATCTATCAGGAAGTTCGCCGAGACGACGACCTTGTCGTCCGCCGCGAGCCCCTCTTTGATCTCCACCAGGCCCTCTCCACGACGGCCCAGCTTCACGCTGCGCGGTTCGAACCGGCCGTCGCCCTTGTCGAGAAGCACCAGTTGACGCTCGCCGCTGTCGATCACAGCGCTGCTGGACACGGTGACGACCGGAGCTTGGCTCCCCGTGGCGATATCCACGTCCGCGTACATGTCCGGACGCAACACATCCTCCGGGTTGGGCAACTCGATCCTGACGCGCGCGGTACGGGTCTCGGCTCTCAGGTTCGGATAGATCACCGTGATCTTTCCGGCGAACGGTCGGTCCGGATAGGCCCGCGGCCGAACGACGGCTTTCTGACCGACCTCCAGGAGCGCAAGATCGCGCTCCGCGACGTCCACCATCACCCAGACCACGCCCCGATCGACGATCCGGAACAGGATGTCGCCGGGAGCGGCCCGCATGCCGTTGACCGCGGTCCGCTCCACGATCTCGCCGTCCTGCGGCGCGGGCCAGTCCAGATAGACCGGCACCTCCCGGGTGCGTTCGATGTCCGCTATGAAGCCGTCCGGAGCACCGAGATTCTCGAGACGGCGGCGCGCGCCCTTCAGTGCCTGGCCGCCGATGCCCGCGTCGGTCCGGGCGCCGAGTGCCGACAGATATTCCGCGGCGGCGCTCGAAAGATTGGGCCCGTAGATTCGCATCAGGGTCTGCCCCCTGCGCACATGGGAGCCCGTCGTGACGTCACCGACGGTGTCGATGAAGCCTTCGAACCGGAGCGAGACGACCGAGACGCGTCTCTCGTCCTGCTGGACCGTTCCGGGGGCTCGGACCGTGGCGTCGAGACTGCGGAGCTCGGCCGCTTCGGTACGGACGCCCGCTTTCTGCAGCTTCCCCGCGCTCATCTTGACCGCCGTGTCGTCTTCCTGGTCGCCTTCGTAGACCGGCAGGTAGTCCATCCCCATCGAATCCTTCTTGGGGGTCGGCGAGGTGTCGGGAAGTCCCATCGGATTGCGGTAGAAGCGGATGCGGCCCCGTTGGCCGACCTTCTCCGCCGAGGCGTCCGGCGCTTCCTCGAAGCTCACGTCCTCGCTGCTCTTGACGGCCAGATACTCCTTGCCCGAGGCGGTTTTCGCCGGCGCCAGCGAATAGTTCGGCGCACCGTCCGGATCGCGGTAGTAGATGACCGGGCCGTTGGGCGCCAAACGAGCCGGCCCTGGGTCGGCCGCTGCGGGCAGCACGGACGATAGCCAGTCGGGCAACGGCTGGTTCGAGCGCCCGATGGCCAAACCAGCGGCACCGGCTATCAGCGCCGCTCCGAAGATCGAAAGCATGCTCGACGAACGCCTCATAGCGAACCTCCCGCCAGACGCTCGAGGTCGGCGTATTTCGATTGCAGTTCGACCCTGAGCTTGAGCAGATCGAGCTGGACGGCGCGGTACCTCCGCTCGGCCTCGAAGACCGACGAGATATCGGACGAGCCGGCCTGGAAGCCGTTCCGGGCGTTGTCGACCGAGGAACGCGCAGGCGGCAGTTGGCGGGTCGCATAGATCTGGACGACCTTGCGCAACGCGTCCACGCCGAACCAGGCATCCGCGATCTGCCCGTCGATCCGGAGACGTAGCGCCTCGCTGCGGGCCTGTGCTGCGCCGAGACGTGCCCCTGCGGCGCGCTGTTCGGCATCCTTGACGTCGTAGCGCAGCGGCAGCTTGACCCCGAGCGTGAATTCGCCGGTATCCTCGGTGCCCGGCCGCTGCACGTACTTCGCTCCGACGTTGACGTCCGGATAGTAGTTCAGATCGGTGAGCGATTTCGTCTGGGCCGCCGAACTGCTCTGGGCGCCGGCGAGCGCCAGCATAGGATTCGCCGACCGCCCGAGCGCCTGGGCCTGCACAAGGCCGACCACCTTCACGATGCGGAAGCCGGTCGGTGCCGCCAGGGGCGCCATCGACGGGCGGCCGATCAGGGCGTTGAGGCGTGCGGCTGCGGATTTCAGTTCACCCTGCCGGCGGACGAGATCCCCTTCGGCTGTGGCCGCTTCGATGTCGGCCTTGATGACGTCCTGCCGGTCGACCGACGTCGCGCCGTACCGGGAACGGAGCAGGCCGAGGATCTCGTCGTAGCGGCGCTTGATATCGGTGGCGATTCCGATCGCCTCATACGCGGCATTGTATTCGCCGTGCGCGGCCACGACCTGGGCGACCAATTCTACGACCGTCGCGCGTCCCTGGAATTTCGCCGCGTCGGCATCCGAACGCGCGATGTCGCGCTCCAGGCCGTATTTGCCCCATAGCTTGATCTCCTGGTCGAAGCCGATGCGGCGCTGCCCGACACCCTGCCTGCCGACGTCCCACGCTTCCAGGAAGAGCGTCGGATCGGACATGACGCCCGCCGTTCCGATCCGGTGGGTCGCCGCATCGAAATCGAGCGCGGCTGCGGCGACCGTCGGGTTGAGACGCCGCGCGAACGCGACGACGCTCTCCACCGTTGCCCCGAGCTCGTTGCGGTCGGTAGCCGTGGCCGGAGACGACCACAGCAATGCCGTGGCCGCTCCGATGGCAGCGAAACGCCCGATGAAGATCGCGCTTTTCACGGCGTGGCCTTGAGGACGAGCTTGCTCTCGACCGTCCCGGTCTCACCCTGGACCTTGGCGCCCAGCGACAACTGCCAGCCGCCCTCCATCGTCACGGCGGCCTTGAACTTGTAGACTCCGGGCTCCGTGCTCGGCATCGTATCGATGGTGGTCTTCATCGACTCCATGCCGTCCGGGGCCATGTCCAGGCGCTTGGCGAAGATCACCGCGTCCGGAACAGGTTTGCCGTCCGGCTTGTGGACGAGGCGCACCGAAATGATCGCCTCGCCTTTCTTGACGGTCTTATCGACCAATTGGAATTCGTAGTCCTTGATGTCGGCGCGGGCGGTCGTGCCCGCGGCGAAAAATGCAATGGCGACCGCCGCGGCCCGGAGGCCGTGCGTGGAATGGTAGCTCTTCATGATGGAATCCTCGATGTCCCGATGTACCGCGTAGGCGGCATGCTTTCATCCGCGCGGCTTCAAGCCGACGCAGCGGCAGACGGCGTATCGACGCCGATCAGATCGAGGTTCGAGGGGGATGGTCCGGAGGGACACCGGCGAGGCCGTCGGCCTGCAGGTCGTAGAGCGCGAACGACAGCCGGCGAGTCCCGACGGCGGTCTGGATGCCCCCGGCAGGCGCCGGCGTCATCTGCGCGACGGTCAGCATGCACAAGGCGAGCAACGGACAATCCTTGCAGCCGTCGGTCTTCGGTTCGTCCGGACAACACGGCATGTCCGCCGGCATGGCCGACATATCGACGATCTGCGACGCGGCCATCGGTTTCGCCGCCGCCGGGGATACCAGCGGCGCCGCGATGAGTCCGGCGATCAGGAAGACCGCCAGAATCCGTCCGATGAGATCTCGCATCATCATTCCTATTCATCCCACGGCCAGGAGCCTTTGGGAAGCGGCGCCGCTTCACATGTACGCCATCGAGCTACGGGCGCGCGTGGCGGGCGCTTTCCGAGGACGTCAGCCGACGCTTTTCGCACCGACGAAGCGCATGAATGGACGCTGCGCACCGGCTGCGAACAGCATCACGTCGTAGGCCACCGGCGTCCCGCCCTCCATGCCCGGCGATCCGGCAGGCATGCCGGGCACCGCCAGGCCCAACCCGGCGGGACGGGTCTCCAAAAGGCGCCGGATGGCTTCGGCCGGCACATGCCCCTCGATCACGTATCCGGAGACTTCCGCCGTGTGGCACGATGACAGGGCGGCGGGCACGCGGAGCCGCGTCCGGATCGCCTTCAGGTCGGCGGTCTCCTCGACGGTCACGGCAAACCCGGCGCTCCGCAGGTGCTCCACCCATCCGCCGCAGCAGCCGCAGTCCGGATCCTTGTGGACCAGCACCGCCGTTGCGTCCGCGCGGGACGACGCTGGAAGCACTGCGAAGCCGGCCGCAAGCAGCGCCAGTGCGCGTCGGCGCGTCGGAATCTCGAATTCATGCATGGAAAACTCCTACGTTGTGGACTGCTTCGTCGTCGCGCCGGACAAGAGCTTCCGACGAAGACCTGCTTCGCGCATCATGGCAGACTTTTCGAGATCGAGCGGATCGCCTTCAGACCCTCTCCGAAGCGGATGATGGAATCCCGATGGCGATCGAGCTCGCCGTAGGGGAGATAGCGGACGTCGAGATCGACGACGGCGGCGAAGGCGGGCCTCGCCATCTGCGCGCGAACCTCGGCCTCA
Source organism: Pseudomonadota bacterium (assembly GCA_023449855.1). Classification (GTDB taxonomy): domain Bacteria; phylum Pseudomonadota; class Alphaproteobacteria; order Rhizobiales; family Xanthobacteraceae; genus Tardiphaga. The sequence goes on from JAEXHR010000352.1 coordinate 46,211, forward strand.
CGTGCATCCGGGGCGACGAGGAAGATTCCCTTCAGCAGATTGCCGCAGGGGCCGAGCGCCAGATCGAGCATCCGCACTATGCCCGAATAGATGGAGGTCGTATGCTCGACCTCGAACGCGGCGTGGATGGCGCCGTCCCGCCTGTCGAGCCAGAGCACATCGATGAGCCTGACGGCGTCGATTCCCGCCGAGCCGTCGAAGGGCCGGAGATCGCCGGCGCACCCATCGGAAAGCCGACCGCCCCCGTAGGCGCGGTTGCGGTCGTTGGCGGCGATCCAGACGTCGTATCCGAGCCCGAGACCGATATCGCGCAGCAAGCCCTGCATCTCGGTGTGGGTCCGGTCGCTCTCCACGTCGCGCGCCGGTGCCTGCGCGGCCGCCGTCTCGCGCACGGCCGCCAGATCGCGCTCCCAGACCGCGACGGCTTCGGCCTCGTCCAGCGGCGGTGCCGGGTACCGGCCCGTGCCGACGTCGAACAGAAATCCGGCGACGGCGCCGAGATCGTTCGACAACAGATCCCTATGCCGGTCGTTGAGCCTGAGCACGCCGGCCCGCATGGCCAGGTAGTCGGGCCAGCTTCCGAGCTTCACGCGCGAGCCCGTGACCGCGTTGTACCCCTTCACGATGGCGGTGTTGAAGGGCACGGCGATGGTGGGATGCAGGAAATAAAGCAGGTTCGCCGCCGCCGGTCCCAGTCCCTTGATGCGTCGCGCGTCGAGCGCCGTCACGGCCTCCAGCACCTGCTGCTCGTCCGAGCAGCAGCAGCAGATGTCGAGGAAGCGGCCGAAGGCCCGCTGGTTGTCGGCATCTTCGTAGATGTCGGGAATCCGCAGCTTGGGCTTCCACAGAAACGCGTGGTCGGCGCCCTTGAATATCTGGCGTTGCTCGGCGACCGACTTCACCGCCACTTCGAGCGAGGAGCCCTTGTAGACGTTGCCGAACGATCCGTCCTCGATCTGCCGGACGACCTGTTCGATGCCCCGGCGGATCGACCGGAAATTCTTGAGCCGCTCCTCCCATAAGAACCACGACCGATAGGTCGCGCCGGGATCGGCCCTCCACGTTTTGATCGAACTCCTCAGCCGTCCGGAAGCCGCGTCAGACGTCATCCCGTTGCCCTCCAAGCGCCGCCTTCGAGCGGCATCGACAGCGCGCAGGTGCATCCGAGCGTCCGTTGGACGACATGAGGCGCATGCAGGTACCCGGTCAATGCTGATGCCCTCCGTCCGGCTTCGCCCCACCCTTGTCCGCGGATCCCTTTTTGCCGCCGGCCGGTGCCTTGTCGCCGTCCATCTTCATGCCTCCCATCTCCTCGTCGGGAGGCGCGGCGGCGACCATCTGCTTGTAGTGGTCCTCCGAAAGCCCCGACAGCCTAGTCACGAAGGCGACGATGCTCCAGATGGCGGCGTCGTCGTGGCCCAGACCCCACGCGGGCATGCCGCTCATCTTCAGTCCGTGCTTCACCACCCAGAAGGCCCGCGCGGGGTCCACGCGCTTCTCCGACAGGTTCGGCGGCTGCGGATAGAGCCCGGGACGGATCTCCGAATCCTTCATGCCGGGCGCGAGATGGCAGTTCACGCACATGGCGGCGTACTGGCCGGCGCCCTTCAGGACCATTCCTCCGTCGGCGAAGTCGGGGACGGCGATGTCACGGGTCCTCACCGCGATCGAGTGATCGCGGAAGGTCTCGATGGCGGCCCGCGTGACGTCCCAATGAGGCGTGTCCGCGCCGACATCGTAGACCCCGGAGGCGACGTAGAAGGCCGATGCCCCCAATGCGAACACGATGGCTGCGAAGCCGGCGATCCATCGCATTCTCATCGCGTCGCTCCCTCGGCGTGGCGTCCTGCAGACCCGGCTGACGGCCCCGATGGCGTCCGCGCGTCGAGCGTGCGCGACCATGTCCGGTAGAAAGCCACCCCGGTCATCACCGCGATCCCGGCGACGCTCACGGCCACCTGCGTGAGGAAGGCGTTCGACCACATCTCGAGGATGAAATGCCCGACGAATGACAGGAAGATGCCGACGCAGAACACCTCCAGCGACCGCTGTCCGCAGACGACGAGCGGTCGGAGCGCGGCGGACCGCAGCACCCGCCAGTCCTTGGGGACGAGCCGCACCAGGACGACCATGAGGGCGAGCAGGTGCAGGATGCGGTAGGGCGCCAGGTTCATCTTGTCGTTGGGGTCGAAGAGGCCGATCAGCGCGGAAGGAAAGAGCCCCTCGACCTCGAAGCGGATGGCGAGCGTCACGGCCATCGCGAAAAGCAGATAGGTACCGCTGATGACGACCATCGGACCGGACATGACGAAGGCACGCACGCGCCGGCCGCCTCCCATCGCCACCCAGGCTCCGATGACGAAGAGAAGCTGCCACGCGAAGGGGTTGAAGTACCAGTCGCCCGACGGCCAGGCCGGTAGGTTCCATCCCAGCCAACGGGCCGTCAGGTAGAGGATCGCGGATGCCGCCAGCGCCGGGTCGGGGAAGCGCCTCATGACCGCCAGCAGCGGCGGGAAGCACGCCATCAGCACGATGTAGAGCGGCAGCACGTCGAGGTTCAGCGGCTTGAACTTCAGCGCCAGCCCCTGAGTCAGGGTCGCCACCGGCTGTTCGATGAGCCATTTGACGTTGAACTCGTCGAGGAGGTGGGAGTGTCCGCGCTGCGCGATGAAGCCGATCGCCGCGGCGTAGAACACGAACAGGAGGATGTGGGCGACGTAGAGCTGCCACACCCGCCGCAGCAGGAGGGCGGCGCCGGCGACGATGCCCTGCACCTCCATCCGGCGGGCGTAGACGAACGCCGCCGTGTAGCCGGAGATGAAGACGAAGATGTCCGCGGCGTCGCTGAAGCCGTAGTTGCGCGTCGTCAGCCACGCGATGGCGTTGTTCGGGATGTGGTCGAGGAATATCGCCCAGTTCGCGAGTCCGCGGAACAGGTCGAGGCGGAGGTCGCGGCCCTTCGAAGCCTTGTCGTCATCGGTGGTCATGCATTGCCTTCGTCGTGTCCGACCGTCCGGCGCGGCTG
>JAEXHR010000022.1 GCA_023449855.1 Pseudomonadota bacterium
CCACCGCACTGCCAAGCTTAGCAGAAACGGCGATCGGCAAGTTACAAGGGTGGATCGATGCGAGCGTTCAGCGAGCATCGAGACGGGTGGGGTCTTTCCCCACGAAGGACGTCAGGTGGGGCACCCCACCCGGCGCTCCGCGCCACCCTCCCCACTGCGCCGCTTTGCGGCTTGGGGGAGGGAGGCCATCGGCCTCGTGCCTCAACAACAATCACCCCGCCGTCACGTCCACCGTCTCTTCGCCATCCAGCACCCGCTTGGCCTTTTCGCGATCGAGATCGCCTTCCCAGGCACCGATGACGACGGTGGCGACGCAGTTGCCGATCAGGTTGCCGAGCGCGCGGGCCATGCCGATGAACCAGTCCACCGACAGCACCAGCACGAGGCCGATGGCCGGAATGCTCGGCACTGCATTCAGCGTGGCGGCAAGGATGACGATGGCCGAACCCGGCACGCCATGGGCGCCTTTCGATGTCACCAGCGAGACGCCGAGCACCAGCAGGAGATCGCCGAAGGACAGTGGCGTGTTGGTGGCCTGGGCGATGAACACAACGGCCAGCGTGAGATAGATCGAGAAGGCATCGAGATTGAACGAATAGCCGGTAGGGATGACGAGGCCGACCACATTGTCCTTGACGCCGAGCTTTTCGAGCTTGCGCATGATCTGCGGCAACACGGCGTCGGACGACGCGGTGGCGAGCACGATCATCAGCTCCTCGCGGAGATAGTTGAGAAACTTGACGATGTTCAGGCCCGCCAGCGCCATCACCCCGCCAAGGACGGCGAAGACGAAGATCGCCACCGAAACGTAAAACAGGGCCACCAGCGAGACGAGTTGCTTCAGCGATCCCACGCCGTAGCGGCCGACCGTATAGGCGACGGCGCCAAGCACGCCGATCGGCGCGACGCGCACGATCAGGCCCATGGCGCGGAACAGGACGGTGGAGACCGCATCGATCAGCGAGGTAACGCGCTCGCCTTTCTCGCCGCCGACCAGCGCCAGCGCTGTGCCGAACAGGATGGCGAAGAACAGCACCTGCAGCACGTCGTTGCGCGCCAGCGCATCGAATGAGGTGGTCGGAATGATGTTGAGCAGAAAAGCGCCGATACCGCCGCCCTGCAGCTTATGGGCATTGTCGGCGACGGTGGTCAGCGCCTTGCCGTCCAGTGAGGCCGGATTGATGTTCATGCCGTGGCCGGGGCCGAACAGATAGGCCAGCACGAGGCCGATCACGAGGGCGAGGGTGGTCATCGCCTCGAAATAGATCAGCGCCTTGACGCCGACGCGTCCGACTTTCTTCAGGTCTCCCGCGCCGGCAATGCCATGCACCACCACGCAGAACACGATCGGCGCCACGATCATCGAGATCAGCTTGAGGAAGGCGTCGCTGAAGAACTTGAGGCCGACGGCGAATTCGGGGGCGGCCACGCCGAGCACGATGCCCAGTACCAGGGCCGCCAGCACCTGCACGAACAGCGAATGATAGAACGGCTTGCGGAGAGGCGGGGCGGTGATGGCGGCGGTGGACATCGGTCGTTCTCCCTGAGGTTCAGGACAACTTCAGCAACAACCATGCCATCAAGCGCCGAGCGCGCAAAAAAAATCCCGCCGAGACAGTCGGCGAGATACTTTCGTCATCGATAGGAGCGCAAGGAAAGCGCGCTGCCGCCGAATGCCCCGACGGCTTGCGGATGCTTACTTGTCTTCCTCGTCCGCGATCGCTTCCATCAGCACGACCATCTGGCGCTGGACGGTCTGGCTCTTGATGCGGCTATAGGCGCGCAGCAGGCGGAGGCTGAAGGCGCTGTCGAGAAACAGAAGGCTCTCGACTTCGCGATTCTTGGTGTCGCCGTCGTAGAAGAACGTAACGGGCACGTCGAGCGCGGAGGCGATCTGCTGCAAGCGCGCAGCGCCCACACGGTTCACGCCCTTCTCGTACTTCTGAACCTGCTGGAAACTGACACCCAGTTTCTCGCCCAAATCCGCCTGCGAGATCTTCTGCTCGACACGACGAAGACGGATTCGCTTGCCCAACTCGATGTCGGACTTGCCGGCGCTACGTTGCTTCATTCGTCACCATTCAGTTTCGTTTTGACAAGGGAGTTATTGGTTCTGATTTTCTTGATTGGGGCCTTTCAGCTCGAAAGCCGTGAAAGCTATCATCCAAAGGCATCGCCTTTATACACATCGTTATGACAATCGGAATGGTTGAAATCGTCGCGATACGCGGATTCATCAAACTATTCTCGCGACAGTCATCCCAATCGGGTACTAACTTCCTTATTGCGGTATTCAACTGCTGCTTTCATCGCGCCGTGGCGCCAGAAGCTGAGGACCGTGACCAGCATCTACTGGTTTTGCTCGAGCCGGAAGCAAAAGTAGAGGTTGGACTACATGCTATACACACGTGAGTTGCCGTACGCACGCACGATTACTGAGACTGGTTCTCATTTGCGGCCTGGTGTGCAGAATTCCAGCGTTTTTCCGCTGAATTTCTGCATTTTCCCGAAAACGGGCTCGCGCTTAAACTCATCACAATTCCGTGCGTAGTTGTCATTACGGACAAGGGGTACCGGAGGTTTCACCGGTAATTCTCACTCACAGAGAATGGACGTGATTCGAGCGCGATTTTTCGACCGATCCGGCGCGATCAACATTGATCGCGCCGATCGCTACTAAACATTGCTGTCGGTTAACGCCGAGTAGACCATCGTGCGCAGTTCGCGACGGACCGGATAGGCGCTCGATGGCAGAAGCTGAGTCATGAAGATCGCAATCAGCTCTTCGCGCGGATCGATCCAGAACGCCGTACTCGCTGCGCCGCCCCAGGCATATTCGCCCGCGCTGCCGGGTATGAGAGTCTTTGCTGGATCCATGGTGACCGAAAAGCCGAGCCCGAACCCGACGCCGGCATAGCTGGCTTCGCTGAACAGTGACTTCGACATCTCGGTGAGGTCGCGGCCGCCGGGCAGATGGTTGGTCGTCATCAGTGCAATCGTTTTCGGAGACAGCAAACGCACGGCGCCGAGCGCGCCGCCATTCAGCAGCGCGCGGCAGAAGGCCAGATAGTCCGCAGCCGTCGAACACAGTCCGCCGCCGCCGGAGATGAAGGAGGGCGGCGAGAGAAAGGAGCTCGTGGTCGGATCGTCCTGCAGCACCATGCCGCCCTTGCCGTCGGCGGCATAGCAGGCGGCAAAGCGATGCGCTTTCTCGGCGGGCACATGAAAGCCGGTATCGCTCATGCCGAGCGGATCGAAGATGCGCTGCTGCAGGAATTGCTCGAATGGCTGGCCGCTGATCGTCTCGACGAGATAGCCGACCACATCGGTGGCCACAGAATAATTCCACGCATCGCCTGGCGAGAATTCGAGCGGGATTTTTGCGAGGTCGGCGACCATGGTGGCCATGGTGCCGGCCTTCTCGATCTCGCCGATCTTCTGTGCGCGATAGGCAGCGTCCACATTGGTGCGGTTCTGGAAGCCGTAGGTAAGGCCCGAGGTGTGGCGCAGCAGATCGACGATCTGCATCGGCCGCGCGGTGTGGCGGGTCAGAAACAGCGGGGCGAAGCCGGCCTGATAGACGCCGAGATTGCTCCATTCGGGAATGTATTTATGGACGGGCTCGTCGAGCGCGACCTTGCCTTCCTCGACCAGCATCATCAGGGCGACCGTGGTGATTGGCTTGGTCATCGAATAGATGCGGAAGATGGTGTCGGACTTCACGGGCGCCTTGCGCTCGACATCGGCGAAGCCGTGAACGCTGTGATGCACGATGCCGCCGCGACGATAGACGAGGAGCTGCGCGCCGGGGAAGCGGCCGCTGTCGAGATAGCGGGTCTGGAGATGGCGTTCGATCCGCTCCAGCGCTGCGGCGGACATGCCGGCCTGTTCGGGTGAAACGGTCGGGGCGGTCAGGCTGGTGGATGTCATCGCGGGGACTCGGATGGCGGAGGGGACGATGGATTAAGCGGGTGCGAGCCACCGCTGTCCATGACCGATGGCGCATGATTCACGTATGAAATGCGGTGGGATTGCGGCGTATGATGGCACCTCCATCCCCGTCGCCTAATTCAAGTGCGTCGCACAATTTTTAAGCGCGGCGCAAGATTTCGCAGCGAGGGCAGTGCGGCCCGCCCGCCCGCGCTCTTGCCTAAGTTGATGCAAAGACGGCGATTCCTTATCCGGCCACGCTTGGCACGAAGCTTGAATGGTAGTTAGCGACGCCATTGTTGCCGTCACCAATCCATCACCAGCCAGCACTGCCATCCTGGAGGCTTCCTCCAGCCGCGCCGCTATGTGCGCGTCGATGACCATGCCGGCCGTACCGAGGCGCGAAAGGACGACATCGACCAATGACGAAGCATGAGACCACCAAACCGGGCCGCAAGATCAGCCGCCGCCAGCTCATCAAGGCCGGCGCGGGAACCGCCGCCCTGCTGGCGGCCGCCAAGCTCAATTTCCCCGCCGGTGCGTTCGCGCAGGGCGCGGGGCCGGAAGTGAAGGGTGCGAAGCTCGGCTTCATCGCGCTCACCGATGCGGCGCCGCTGTTCGTCGCCAAGGAGAAGGGCATCTTCGCGAAATACGGTCTGCCCGAGACCGAAGTGCTGAAGCAGGCCTCGTGGGGCACCACGCGCGACAATCTCGTACTCGGCTCCGAAGGCAACGGCATCGATGGCGCGCATATCCTGACGCCGATGCCGTATCTAATCTCTGCCGGCAAGGTGACGCAGAACAATGTGCCGACACCGATGTACATCATGGCGCGCCTCAATCTGAACGGCCAGTGCATCTCGGTCGGCAACGAATACAAGGACCTCAAGGTCGGCGTGGACACGGCGCCGCTGAAGGTGGCGTTCGAAAAGAAGAAGGCGTCCGGCAAGTCGGTGAAGGCAGCAATGACCTTCCCGGGCGGCACCCATGATCTGTGGATCCGTTACTGGCTTGCCGCCGGCGGCATCGATCCCGACAAGGACATCGAAACCATCGTCGTCCCGCCGCCGCAGATGGTCGCCAATATGAAGGTCGGCACCATGGACTGCTTCTGCGTGTGCGAGCCGTGGAATCTGCAGCTCATCCATCAGAACATCGGCTACACCGCGCTGACCACCGGCGAACTCTGGAACAAGCATCCGGAGAAATCGCTCGGCCTGCGCGCCGCCTGGGTGGACAAGAACCCGAAGGCCGCGAAGGCGCTGCTGATGGCGGTGATGGAAGCGCAGCAGTGGTGCGAGAAGCCGGAGAACCGCGACGAGGTCGCGACCATTAACGCCAAGCGCCAGTGGATCAACTGTCCGGTGGAAGACGTCACCGATCGCGTCAAGGGCAGGTTCGATTACGGCACCGGCAAGGTCGTCGAGAACTCGCCGCACATCATGAAGTTCTGGGACGACTTCGCGTCCTATCCTTATCAGAGCCACGATCTGTGGTTCATCACTGAGGACATCCGCTGGGGCAAATACGAAGCCGGCACGGATGCCAAGGCGCTGATCGCCAAGGTCAACCGCGAAGATCTCTGGAAGGAAGCCGCGAAGGAGCTCGGCGCCAGCGCACCGGCTTCGACCTCGCGCGGCAAGGAGACCTTCTTCGATGGCAAGGTGTTCGATCCGGAAAATCCCTCGGCCTATCTGAAATCGCTCGCGATCAAGCGCGTCGAAGTGTGATCGCGGCGAAGCAAGCAACATGACGGAGATCAGTGCGATGAACGTGCAAGCACTCAAGACAGAGCCTGTGACACAGCTCGCGAAAGCGCCGGCTGCGGTCGTCGCACTGGCTCCGAAGGCTCAGCCGAAAGCTGAGAAATATGTGAAGTTGGCGAAGGATGTCGCGGCGCGGGTGATCCCGCCGCTGGTCGTCGTCATCCTGCTGGGCGTGCTGTGGGAGCTGCTGTGCCGGCGCACCGGCTCGACGCTGCCGCCGCCGTCCAAGGTCTACAAGGACACGAAGGAGCTGATCTTCGATCCGTTCTTCGACAATGGCGGCCTCGACAAGGGCCTGTTCTGGCATCTGTCGGCGAGCTTGCTGCGCGTCGCTTACGGCTACGCGCTCGCTGCCGTGGTCGGCATCGGTCTCGGCACGCTGGTCGGCCAGTCGGTCTGGGCGATGCGCGGCCTCGATCCGATCTTCCAGGTGTTGCGCACGATCCCGCCGCTGGCCTGGCTGCCGCTCGCGCTTGCGGCCTTCCGCGACGGCCAGCCCTCGGCGATCTTCGTGATCTTCATCACCTCGATCTGGCCGATCATCATCAACACCGCCGTCGGCATTCGCAACATCCCGCAGGACTATCGCAACGTCGCCGCCGTGGTGCAGCTCAATCCGCTGGAGTTCTTTGGCAAGGTGATGCTCCCCGCAGCCGCGCCATATATTTTCACCGGTCTGCGCATTGGCATCGGCCTGTCCTGGCTTGCGATCATCGCGGCGGAAATGTTGATCGGCGGCGTCGGCATCGGCTTCTTCATCTGGGACGCCTGGAATTCATCGCATATCAGCGAGATCATCCTGGCGCTGTTCTATGTCGGCATCGTCGGCTTCGTGCTCGACCGCCTGATCGCCGGTCTCGGCAAGCTCGTCACCCACGGCACCTCGGCTGCTTAAGGATCATTGTCATGACCCCCTATGTGAAGCTCGACCATATCGACAAGACCTTCAGCCGCGGCAAGGCGACGACACAGGTCCTGAAGGACATCAACCTCACCCTCGGCAAGGGCGAGTACATCTCCATCATCGGCCATTCCGGCTGCGGCAAATCGACGATGCTCAACATCATCGCCGGCCTCACGCGCGCCACCACCGGCGGCGTTCTGCTGGAAGGGCGCGAGGTCAATTCGCCGGGGCCGGACCGCGCCGTGGTGTTCCAGAACCACAGCCTGCTGCCGTGGCTGACGGTCTACCAGAACGTCCGGCTCGGCGTGGACAAGGTATTCGCCAAGACCAAGAGCCGCGCCGAGCGCGACGAGTGGACCATGCACAATCTCAATCTCGTGCAGATGACCCATGCCAAGGACAAGCGCCCTTCGGAAATCTCCGGCGGCATGAAGCAGCGCGTCGGCATCGCCCGGGCGCTGGCGATGGAGCCGAAGGTGCTGCTGCTGGACGAGCCGTTCGGCGCGCTGGACGCTCTGACCCGGGCGCATCTGCAGGACTCGGTGATGGCACTGCACCAGAAGCTCGGCAACACCATCGTCATGATCACCCATGACGTGGACGAGGCCGTGCTGCTGTCGGACCGCATCGTGATGATGACCAACGGGCCGTCGGCGACCATCGGCGAAGTGCTCGATGTGCCATTGGCGCGCCCGCGCAAGCGCATCGAGCTGGCGTCAGATCCTGTCTATGTGAAGTGCCGCAAGCGTGTGCTGGAGTTTCTCTATGAGCGCCACAAGTTCGTGGAGGCTGCGTAAAACTATCCTTCGTTATTGCCTCAGTCAGCCAATGCCAGCCAAGGGGGAATGTCATGACGCCTGATCAAGTCGCTCTCGTGCAGGATAGCTTCAAGAAAGTGGTGCCCATCGCTGACGTCGCGGCCGGCCTGTTCTATGGCCGTCTGTTCGAGATTGCGCCCGAGGTGAAGCCGATGTTTCGCGGCGATATCAAGGAACAGGGGCGCAAACTGATGACGACGCTCGGCGTCGTCGTGACGGGCCTCACCAGGCTCGAAACCGTACTGCCGGCGGCCAGCGCGCTCGCCAAGAAGCATGTGGATTACGGCGTCAAGGCCGAGCACTACGCACCGGTTGGCGCGGCTTTGTTGTGGACGCTGGAGAAGGGCCTAGGCGATGACTGGACACCCGAACTCGCACAGGCGTGGGGCACGGCCTATGGCACCCTGTCAGGCTTCATGATCGCCGAGGCCTACGGCCAGGCGCAAGCCGCGGAGTAGGGAGGGAACGTGAGCGAGCCGCTGGTCATCATCGGAAACGGCATGGCGGCGGCGCGGCTGGTGGACGAACTCGCCAAATGCGCGCTCGGCCGCTACGCCATCGCTGTGATCGGCGACGAGCCGCGGCTTGCCTATAACCGAGTTCTGCTGTCGTCGGTGCTCGCCGGCGAGGCGACGTCGGAAGAGATTGAACTCAAGCCCGCCGCCTGGTGGCGCGACCGCGGCGTCACGCTCAAATATGGTGCGCGCGCGACATCGGTCGATCTGGCTGCGCGCGAGGTGACCACCTCCACGGGCAAGCGCGTCGGTTTTTCCAAGCTGATATTCGCCACCGGCTCATCGGCGCTGCGGCTGCCGGTGCCTGGCGGCGATCTCGCGGGTGTCTATGTATTTCGCGACAGTCATGATGTCGATCGCCTGATCGAGCTGGCGGAACAGAAGAAGCGCGTTGTCGTGGTCGGCGGTGGATTGCTTGGGCTTGAAGCGGCCTATGGCCTCGCCAAGGCCGGCGCTGACGTCACGCTAATCCATCTGATGGATCGCCTGATGGAGCGTCAGCTCGACGGTCCCGCAGCGGAATTGCTCAAGACATTGGTTGAGCGCAAGGGCGTGAAGATCGTTCTGAACGCGAATACGGCGCGCATTCACGGCGTAGATGCGGTCGAGCGCGTCGAACTTGCCGATGGCCGCATGCTCGATGCCGATGCAGTGATCTTCGCTGCCGGCATCCGGCCGAATACTGCACTCGCCAGGGAAGCCGGCATCGCCGTCAATCGCGGCATCGTCGTCGACGACCGGATGGCGACGTCCGCCGAAGGCGTCTTCGCTCTCGGCGAATGCGCTGAGCATCGTGGTACCTGCTATGGGCTCGTTGAGCCCGCCTATGAGCAGGCGCGCGTTCTCGCGCAGTCGCTCGCCGGCAAGGCCGCGGCTTATGCGGGCAGCATTCTGTCCACCAATCTCAAGGTCTCCGGCGTCGGCGTGTTCTCGGCCGGCGATTTCATGGCGGCCGATGGCAGCGAGACGCTGCTGCTGAGTGACGTGAAGCGTGGCACCTACAAGAAGCTGGCGATCGCAAACGGCCAGCTCACTGGCGCCGTGCTGGTCGGCGATACGCGGGACGCGCTCTGGTATCTCGAGCTGATCCGCAGTGGCGCCGATGTCTCGGAATTCCGCGCTGACATGATGTTCGGTCGTCCCATCGCGAAGGCGGCCTGATGAACGCGATAGATACGAGGCTCACTACTGTCCGCACCACCTGCGCCTATTGCGGGGTCGGTTGCGGCGTGCTGGCAACGCCGGACGGGCAGGGCGGCGCGGCGATTGCGGGGGATCCCGACCATCCCGCCAATCTCGGTCGCCTGTGTTCGAAGGGCTCGGCGCTCGGCGAGACGCTGAGCCTCGACGAACGCCTGCTGCATCCGATGATGCGCGATGCGTCTGGTGCGATGACGCGCGTAGCCTGGGATGCCGCGCTCGATCATGTGGCCGATAGCTTCCGCAAGATCGTCGCCGAGCACGGGCCGGGCGCGGTCGCGTTTTACCTGTCAGGCCAATTGCTGACCGAGGACTATTACGTCGCTAACAAGCTGATGAAGGGATTCATCGGCAGCGCCAATGTTGACACCAATTCGCGGCTCTGCATGGCGTCGTCCGTGGTCGGCCACAAACGTGCTTTCGGCGCAGACACCGTGCCGGGCTGTTACGAAGATCTCGATCAGGCCGATCTGCTGGTCTTCGTCGGCTCCAATGCCGCCTGGTGCCATCCGGTGCTGTATCAGCGCATGCTGGCCAACAAGCAGGCGCGCGGCGCGCGCTTCGTGGTGATCGATCCGCGCCGCACCGATACGGTGGGCGACGATGACCTGTTCCTCGGTCTGAAGCCCGGCACGGATACAGCGCTGTTCTCCGGGCTGCTCGCTTATCTCGCCGACAATGGCGCGCTCGACCGCGCCTATATCGATCGGCATACGTCGGGCTTCAATGAGGCGCTGGCGCGTGCACGGAGCATTGCCGGCAGCGTCGCGGCCACTGCCAAGGCGACCGGCCTCAATGAGATGGATGTCGCCACCTTCTTCCAGATGTTCCGGCAGACGCCGCGCGTGGTCACGCTGTATTCGCAGGGCGTCAACCAGTCGGCGCAGGGTACCGACAAGGTCAATGCGATCCTGAACTGCCATCTCGCCACCGGCCGCATCGGCAGGCCTGGTGCATCGCCTTTCTCGCTCACCGGCCAGCCCAATGCCATGGGCGGCCGCGAGGTCGGCGGTCTTGCCAATCAGCTCGCGGCCCATATGGGCTTCTCGCCGGTCGAGATCGACCGCGTGCGGCGGTTCTGGAAGGCGCCTGACATCGCTACTCATGAAGGCCTCAAGGCCGTGCAGATGTTCGAGGCCATCGGCCGCGGTGAGATCAAGGCGCTGTGGGTGATGGGCACCAATCCGGCGGTATCGCTGCCCAATGCGGACGCGGTGCGGACAGCGCTCGGCAGGCTCGACCTGTTCGTGGTGTCGGAGAATGTGCGCTCCAACGATACCGCGAATGCCGGCGCGCATGTGCTGCTGCCTGCGCTGGCCTGGGGTGAGAAATCCGGCACGGTCACAAATTCGGAGCGCCGCATATCGCGGCAACGCTCCTTCCTGCGTGCGCCGGGCGAGGCGAAGCCGGACTGGTGGGCGCTCAGCGAGGTGGCGAAGCGGCTCGGATTTGGTGCCGGCTTCGCTTACACCTCCGCCGCGGAGATTTTCCGTGAGCATGCGGCGCTGTCGGATTTCGAGAATGACGGTAGCCGCGATTTCGACATCGGCGGGTTGATGCATGTGTCGGACGACGCCTTCGACACGATGGCGCCGGTGCAATGGCCGCTGCGCAAGGGCACGACCACGCAGCAGGCGCGCTTCTTCGCCGACGGACGCTTCTACACGAATGACAAGCGAAGTCGCTTCATCGCGCCGGAGGCGCCGGAGTTGCGTACCCATCTGACGCCCGAACGACCGCTGCGCCTGAACACCGGCCGCGTGCGCGACCAGTGGCACACGATGACACGCACGGGTCTCAGCCCGCGGCTCGGCCAGCATATCCCCGAGCCCTATGTCGAAATCCATCCGGACGATGCAGTGCGCTTCGCCATCGTCGATGGCGGCTATGCGCAGCTCACGACCGATTATGGCGCCTGCACGCTGAAAGTTGTTGTCAGCGAGCGCCAGCAACGCCGCATGTTGTTCGCGCCGATCCACTGGAATGACGAGACGGCCGGCTTTGCCCGCGTCGGTGCGTTGGTGGCGCCCTTTGTCGATCCGTATTCCGGCCAGCCAGAAAACAAGGCGACGCCGGTGTCGATCGCAACAGTGGCGGTCACGCAGCGCGGCTTCGTGTTGTCACGCAGGCCGCTGTCACTGCCGCCGGGCGTGGTCCATGCGCGTGTCGCTGTGACCGGCGGTGTGGGCTATCTGCTGGCCGATAATATGGATCTGGCTGTCTGGCGCGACTGGCTGTCGCCGTTGCTTGGCGATGACGTGGCAAGTTTCGAGGATACCGGCCGCGGCGTCTATCGCGCGGTGTCGTTTGCGGACGAGCGGATCGAGCTTTGTATGTTCGTCGGTCCCTCCGATGCCGCCTTGTCGTGGGATGCGGTGAAGGATGCGTTCGCGGTCGAGGCGCTCAGCGACGATCAGCGCCGCATGCTGCTATCCGGCAAGTCCGCCGACGGTGCGGCAAGCGCCGGGCCCATCGTCTGCGCCTGCTTCGGCGTCGGACGCAACACGATCTGCGATGCGATTGCGGCGGGCTGCGCGACGGCTGGCGAGATCGGCGCCAAGCTCAAGGCCGGAACGAATTGCGGCTCATGCATTCCCGAGTTGAAGCGGCTCATTGCGGCGAGCGATGCGGAGCCCGATCGGCAGCGCAAGGTGGCGATGAATTAAGCTCTCCCTCGGGCACCAGCCCGATAGCGCACATGATCGATCAAGGCGCGCAGCTTCGGCGGCAGGTTGCGGCGATCTGGGAAATACAGGAAGAAGCCGGGAAACGGTGGCAGGTAGGCATCGAGAAGCGTCACCAGTTCGCCGCGCGCGAGATACGGCCTGAACAGCTCCTCCATGCCGAAGGTGAGTCCGCCGCCGGCGCAGGCGGTGCGGACCATCACCCACATATCGTTGGTCGTGATCCTCGGATTGACTGCAACATCGAATTCCCGGCCGTTCTCCTCGAACTCCCAGCGATAGGGCGCGACGTCCGGCGCGGGACGCCAGCCGATGCAGCAATGCTGCGTGAGCTCCGACGGATGTTGGGGCGCACCGAAGCGTTCCAGATAGGACGGGGCGGCCACGACGACCTGACGCTGTTCCGCCGAGACCGGCACGGCGATCATGTCCTGTTCGATCACCTCGCCGAGCCTGACGCCGGCGTCGAAACCTTCGGCGACGATGTCGAACTCCGCGTCGGTGACGGTGACGTCGAGCTGGATGCCGGGATAAGCGAGCGTGAAATTCGCGAGCAGCGGGCCGGAGATGAAGCGCTCTGCAATGGAGGACACAGCGAGCCGCAATTGTCCTGTCGGCTGCTTCGGCGTGTCGCGCGCCGTATCCAGCGCGTCCTCGACTTCGGCAATCGCGGGGGCGACGCGTTCGTGCAGGCGCAGGCCTGCTTCCGTCAGGCTGACGCTGCGCGTCGTTCGCTGCAACAGAGCGACGCCCATGCGGTCCTCCATCTTGCGGATGGCCTGACTGACGGCGGATCTGGTCACGCCAAGCCGTTCGGCAGCGATGCGAAAGCTCTTCGCCTCGGCGACAGCGAGAAAGACGGAAATCTGGTTCAGATCGATGGACATTGGTTAGCATAACTTACCAGTGTGGTCAGAAATCGGCAAATTGTTCGATTCCTGAGACGCTCATAGGTTCGCGGCATCAACAACCGGAGCCATGAACCATGACATCCCTCGATACTTACCGCCTGCTTGGACGATCCGGATTGCGGGTCTCTCCGATCTCGCTGGGTACGATGACTTTCGGCGAGGAGTGGGGCTGGGGCGCCGGAGAAAGTGAGGCGCGCCGGATTTTCGATATGTATGTCGATCGTGGCGGCAACTTCGTCGACACGGCGGTGAACTATACCAATGGCGCGTCGGAGCGGCTGGTCGGAACGTTCATCAAGGAGAAGCGCGAGCGGATCGTGCTGGCGACCAAGTTCACCATGGCGCGCGATCCCGGCAATCCCAATTCGGGCGGCAATCATCGGCTGAACATGACGCGCTCGGTGGAGCAGAGTCTGCGGCAGCTCGATACGGATCGCATCGATCTGCTTTACCTCCATGCCTGGGACATGACTACGCAGCCCGATGAAGTGATGCGCGCTCTCGACGATCTCGTGCGCAGCGGCAAGGTCCAGTATCTCGGCATTTGCAATACGCCGGCCTGGCGTGCCGCGCAGATGCAGGCGATTGCGGAGTTGCGCGGCTGGTCGCCGCTGGTGGCGCTGCAGATCGAATACAGCCTGGTTGAGCGGACGGTGGAGCATGAACTGATGCCGATGGCGGCGGCCCTCGGGCTTGGCGTGCTGCCGTGGTCGCCGCTGGGCGGCGGCGTGCTGACCGGCAAATATACGCGCTCGGATGTGGATGTATCGGGCGAGGCGAGCGTATCGCCGACCCGCAAGGGCGTCATCGCCTCATCCGGTCATTTGAACGAGCGCGCCATCGGGATCGCCGAGGTCGTGCGGGTCGTCGCCGATGACATCGGCGCAACGCCGTCGCAGGTCGCGATTGCGTGGACATTGGCCAATCCTGCCGTCGTGTCGCCGATCCTGGGAGCGCGTACACTGGCCCAGGCCGAGGACAATCTCGGAGCTTTGAATCTGTCGCTGTCGCGTGAGCAACTTGAGCGGCTCGATCGTGCGAGCGCCCCAGAGCCGATCTTCCCGGCGCGCTTCGTCGGCCGGCCGATGGTTCAGCAACTCATCTTCGGCGGCGCGTCCGTCGTGACGAGGTGATGGCGATGAGAATAAAGGAGAAGGTCATGATGTCGTCGATATCCGGTTTCTTTCGCGCAGGCATCGTCTGGTGGACGATGCTGATGCTCTCCGCGCTGTCGCCGCATGCGGCGACGGCATTGGAGAATGCGGATATCGCAACGCGCAACAAGCGGAGCGTGACCGAGGCATTCGATCGCTGGGCGGCGGGTGGGTCGACGTTCTTCAACGATCTGCTCGCGCCCGATGTGGTCTGGACCGTGGAAGGCTCGGGGCCGAATGCCGGCATCCATCGGGGCCGCGACGCGCTGATGGAGCGCGCCGTGCGGCCGCTCGCGGCGCGATTGTCCGATCCCATCAAGCCGGTCAGCGCCCGCATCTGGGCGGATGGCGACCATGTGATCGTTCACTGGGAGGGCGCCGCGCGGGCGCGCGACGGTCTTGCCTATACCAACCGGTATGTCTGGATCATGCGCATGCAGGACGGCAAGGCGGCAGAGGTGAACGCATTTCTCGATCTGGCGCGCTTCGATGACGTTTTGCGGCGTGTGCCCGCGGCCCAATAGTCGATGTGGTATCAGTCGTTACTTCACCGCGCCTGCCGTCAATCCCGCCACGATCTGCCGTTGTGCAAACACGGTCAGCAGCAGCACCGGCGCCGTCACGATCAGTGCTGCCGCGGCCAGTGGTCCCCAACTGAGCTGATCGAACGAGATCATGTTGTAGACCGCCACCGGTAGCGTGCGCGTTTCGCGGCCGGCCAGCACGATGCCGAACACGAAATTGTTCCAGGAGAAGATCACCGCAAGGATGAATGCGACAGCAATTCCCGGCTTGGCGATGGGCAACGCGACATGGCGAAAGACCTGCCAGCGATTGGCGCCGTCGATGACCGCGGATTCTTCCAGCTCCATCGGTGTCGTTTCGAAATAGCCGATCATGATCCAGATCACGATGGGCACGGTGACGACGAGATGGATGATGATCTGCGGCCACAGCGTGCCGAGCAGGCCAAGCCACTGGAACAGCAGGAAGAGCGGGATCAGATAGGATAGACCGGGCGTGATGCGCGCGATCAGGATCAGCACCGCCGCCTTGCGCGCGCGCATCCGCGCGAGGCCGTAGCCGGCGGGGACGCCGACGACGAGGGCGAACAAGGTGGCCGCGCCGGTGACGATCAGCGTGTTGAAGAAATAGGTCGTGAACCGCTTGGATTCGATGACGGCGGCATAGTTGCCCCAATTGATCCGCTCGGGGATGAAGATCGGCGGATAGGAAGCGTTGTCGATCTCGAATTTGAGCGACAGCGACAGCATCCAGAGGAAGAACAGGATCGCAGGCGAAACGATCACGATGACCGCGAAAGCGAGGCCGATCCACCCGAGCAGGGTCCGCATCACGCGCTGCCTCCGCTCTCGTTCCAGTGGGTGCGCTGGCGCAGATGCAGGAGCGCGCCGGCCAGCGCGATAATCAGCGCGAAGAACACCACGACAATGGCCGAGGCATAGCCCACGTCGTAATAGACGAAGGCGACGCTGTAGAGATAGAGATTGATGGTCTCCGATGCGCTGCCGGGGCCGCCCTGGGTGATGGCGAAGATGATGTCGAAGCTCTTCACGGCGTCGATCATGCGGATCATCGCGGCGATGAACAGGAACGGCATGATCATCGGCAATGAGATGTGGCGGAAGGTCTGCCACGGCGTCGCGCCATCGATCTGCGCGCTCTCATAGGGCTCGCTGGGGAGTGCGCTGAGACCGCCGAGCACGATCAGCATCACCAGCGGCGTCCATTGCCATGTCTCCACCAGCACCAGCGACGGGATGACGGTGGCGGGGTGAAACACCCAGAGCGACGGCGGCAGGCCGATCAGCGACAGCAGATAGTTGAGAATGCCGAGCTGGGGGTGGAACATCATGGTCCATACCAGCGCGATCGCGACAGGCGTGGCCATCATCGGCAGGATGAATAGGCCGCGGATGAAGCCGCGCAGCGGGAAACGGTTGTTGAACACGACAGCCGCGAGCGTGCCGAGGATGAGCGGCAACACCACCGACAGCACCGTATAGACCAGCGTATGCCATACCGATTCCATGAAGCGGGCATCGCCGGGCAGGCGCATGTAGTTGGCAAAACCGACAAAGGTCGGCGCCTGGCCGACCTTCCATTCATGCAGGCTCATCCAGATCGTATAGGCCCACGGGAACACGATGACCGCCATCACGACGATCATCGCCGGCAGGACGAACGGCCAATAGGAGATCGGCCGCCACTCGTC
>JAEXHR010000309.1 GCA_023449855.1 Pseudomonadota bacterium
CCGCCCCCCCCCACCCCCGACGGGTGGGGTGTTGCCACAAGCTCTGACGTCACGTGGGGCACCCCCACCCCGGCCTTCGGCCGACCCTCCCCGCAAGGGGAGGGTAAAAACTTACGCCACTTCCTGATCGAGGATCTTCACCGCGTTTTCCAGATCCACCGACACCAGCTGCGACACGCCGCGTTCCGCCATGGTGACGCCGTAGAGGCGATGCATGCGGGCCATGGTGATCGGGTTATGCGTGATGGTGATGAAGCGCGTATCGGTGGTCGAGATCATTTCGTGCAAGAGGCTGCAGAACCGCTCGACGTTATGATCGTCCAGCGGCGCGTCGACTTCGTCCAGCACGCAGATCGGTGACGGGTTGGTGAGGAACACCGCAAAAATCAGTGCCAGCGCGGTCAGCGCCTGCTCGCCGCCCGAGAGCAGCGACAATGACTGCGGCTTCTTGCCCGGCGGCTTGGCGATAATGTCGAGGCCGGCTTCCAAGGGATCGTCGCTCTCGATCAATTTCAATTCGGCTTCGCCGCCGCCGAACAGTTCGACGAACATGCGCTTGAAGTGATTGTTGACGCTGTCGAACGAGGTCATCAGGCGCTCGCGCGCTTCCTTGTTCAGGCTTTGGATGCCGGTGCGCAGCTTCTTGATCGCTTCGACGAGGTCGTCGCGCTCGGTGGTCAGCGTCGTATGCGTGCCCTCGATCTCGCCGAGCTCTTCCTCGGCGCGCAGGTTGACGGCGCCGAGACGCTCGCGGTCGCGGCGCATCTTTTCGAGTTCGGTCTCTACCTCGTGTAGATCCGGCAGCTTGTCCTCGGCGCGAACTTCGGCGAGCGCGCCGACGCCTTCCGGCTCCACTTCCAGCATGTCGCGGATTTCGCGCTCGATGTCCTCGAGGCGGCGCTTGCCGCTTTCCATGCGCTCTTCCGAGCGGGCACAGGCCTCGCGCGCCTGCGACAGGAACTCGATCGAGGTGCGGGCCTCGCGGTCGGTGTCGCGCATCATGTTCTCGGCGGCCTGCAGGGCGTTGGCGGCCATCTGGCGGCCCTGCTCGGCGGTCTCGACTTCCGAGATCAGCGCGCGGCGCTTCTGCAGGAAGAGGGCCGGGGCGTCGTCCAGCTCGGCGCGCTCGCGCACCAGTTCGGCCTGGCGCGATGCCACGGTCTCGATCTGCCGGTTCGCCGAAGCCTTGCGGCTCTCCCAGTCATTGCGCTCGGCAATGATCGCCTGCACGCGGCGATCGGCGAGCTCCGCCTCGCGGGCGAGCGCCTGCGCCTCGGCGCGCACCTGCGCGGCGGCACGGCGATGACCTTCAATCTCGTTGCGGACGTCGGAGAGCTTTGCTTCCGCATCCGCCGTCTCCGGCAGCTCCTCCAGCGCCATATGCGCGGACTCAAGCCCGGCTTCGGCCTCCATGCGGTCATTGCCGAGGCGGGTCTGCGCTTCGGTCAGCGAGGCGCGGCGGGCGGCGTGGCGGTTGATCTCGCGCTCGGCATTGGCGTGGCGCTCGCGGGCCTGATCGACTTCGCGGCGCGCATTGCGCAGCGCATCGCGCGAGGCGGCTTCCGCCGATGCTGCCGTCTTCAGCGCCTGCTCGGCCGCATCCAGCGCCTCGCGCTGGGAGATGGCTTCGAGCTTCGCATTTTCGAGGTCGGCCTCGATATCCGTCAGGCGGGCGCGCTCGGCGAGGCGGCGGGCCGCCCCGGTCGGCGCATGCGAGGCGGCGACAAAGCCGTCCCAGCGCCAGACGTCGCCTTCCAGCGAGACGAGGCGCTGGCCCGTCTTGAGCTGGCCGACAAGGGCGGCGCCCTGGTCCTTGCTGACAATGCCGATCTGCTTCAGGCGGCGCTGCAGCTCGATGGGCGCATTGACATGTGATGCCAGCGTCTCGACGCCATCGGGCAAAGCGGGATCGTCGCCATGTTCGCCGGCATTGGTCCAGCGCATCGGCGCGGAGGGATCGACGGGCGCATCGAGATCGTCGCCGAGCACGGCGCCAAAAGCCTTTTCATAGCCCTTGGTGACGGTGACGCCATCGATGATCGGCGGCCACAGATTCTTGGTCTCGCCATTGAGGATCTTCGAGATGGTCCGCGCTTCGGTCTCGAGGCGCTGAACCTTCTTGTCGGCTTCCACCAGCGGCGCGCGCGAGGCGTCCAGCGTCTGCCGGGCGGCCACATGCGCAGCCTCGGTCTCGGCCACGGAGTATTCCGCCTGCAGCAGGATTTCCTGCGCGGTCTCCATCAGCATGGCGAGTTCGTCGAGATCGCCGAAGCCGGAGGTCTGCGCGGTCAGCGCATCGATCTCGCTCTCGACGCGAGCGATTTCTTCCGACAGGCGCGTCAGGCGATCGGCCTGGCTGCGCACATTCGACTGCAGCTGGTTGCGCTTCGCCGTCATGTCGGCGTGCGCGGTGGTGAGTTCGGTGAAGGTGCGCTCGGCCGCGGCCAGCACGGCTTCGGCCTCGGAGACGCGCTCGTCGACGCCGCCACGCAGCTCGACGCGCTGCATGATCTCTTCCTTGATCATGGCGTCTTCTTCTTCGAGCCGCATCAGCGCGATTTCCGCGTCTTCCTGCTGCTTCATCTCGCGCGCGACGTCGGCCTCGAACTGGTTGAGGCGGCTGTCGAGTTCGACCACGCGCTCCTGCGCGCGCTTCTCTTCGCGGTCGAGCAGGTCGCGGGCATTGGTCAGGCGCTGTAGGCCGGCGGCCGCGGCCGCTTCGGCCTCGCGCAGCGCGGGCAGCTCGGAGGCGCGGATCGCCTGGATGCGCGCCGATTCGCCCTGGATGCGCGTGGCTTCGGCGAGTTCGAGCGTGTTGCGGTCATGGGTGGACGCGGCATCGGCATTGTCCGCATGCGCCTGTACCCAGCGCAGGTGATACAGCATCGCCTCGGCCTTGCGGACCTTGGCGGCGACCTCGCGGAAGCGTGTGGCCTGGCGGGCCTGCTTCTTCAGGCCTTCCATCTGGCCCGAGAGCTGGCCGATCACGTCCTCGACGCGGGTGAGGTTGGTTTCGGCGGCTTTCAGGCGCAGCTCGGCTTCGTGACGGCGGGCATGCAGGCCGGCGACGCCGGCGGCGTCTTCCAGCACGCGGCGGCGCTGCTCGGGTTTGGCCTGGATGATTTCGCCGATCTTGCCCTGGTGGACGAGGGCCGGCGAGCGCGCGCCGGTGGCGGCGTCGGCAAACAGGATCTGCACATCGCGGGCGCGCACGTCGCGGCCATTGATGCGGTAGTTCGAGCCGTTGTCGCGCTCGATGCGGCGGGTGATTTCCAAAATCTCCGCGTCATTGACCATGGCCGGCGCGGTGCGCTCGGCATTGTCGATGGTCATGGTCACTTCGGCATGGTTGCGCGAGGCGCGATTGCCGGAGCCGGCGAAGATCACGGCTTCCATGTCGGTGGCGCGCAGCGATTTGTGCGAGGTTTCGCCCATCGCCCAGCGCAGCGCTTCGACAAGATTGGACTTGCCGCAGCCATTGGGGCCGACGACGCCGGTGAGGCCGGGTTCGATCATGAAGTCGGTCGGTTCGACGAACGACTTGAATCCGTTCAGGCGCAGGCGCGTGAGTTTCATGGATACGGTACTCTATTAAGCCAGTTGTCCGGCAGCACGAATCCCTGAGCGCAAACAATAGCATAAATGCAGATGCTGCGCCGCCCCGGGACTCGCGGGCACGGCCCTCAATTGGGCCCGACAATGGCGAGACGAGGGCAGCGGAGCAACCGCGGAACCCGCGTTGTCCCAAGGGTTTTGCGGGGGATAAGGGGCGGGGAGGGTAGGAAAAGGGGTTGTTGGAAACGCGCCCATCGTTATGGACGTACGAGCCGAAGCTGTGGGTTGGCGGATCTATGGTTTCCAGCCAGTTTTGAAGCCCAGCTCTCTGTTCATCTTGAAAGTGTGACAGCACTGCACGCCGACCGACGCGCAAGCGTCTGGAATATGCCGGTTCTGTCGTTGCCGCTTGGGTTTCGAGACTTCCGTCGTCACGACACAGCGATCTTTCGGCGACTTCAGCGCATAAGCAATCAAGAATGGATCGCGCCCGATCTGAAGGATTTCATCTTCGGTGAGGTCGTTTGCGTAGCCAGTGCTGAGTACCGTCTGAACCAGCGCCAGATCTACCTCTTCGTCCAGAACTAAGGCAGCTTCAACTTCCTCAGACTTTAGCCATCCAAAAAGCAGGTCTTTTTCCTCGTCCGTGCTGCCGTCTTTAACTTCCTCAAAGTTCTCAAGTGGGATTTTCAGTTGGCCAAGACTGCCCTTGTGAGCGAGCCAACTCCAGAATTCGGGGACGCTATCGATTGGATAGTAGAGGGTATGAGCTGTGATGAGGACGTTGGCGTCGAGCAAATACAGCATCGCCTTACGCTGCTCGCCCGCCGCTAGTCTTTGCGTCATTGAGCAGAGGGGCGACATTGCGCGGTTTCACACCGAGCATTTGTCCCGCGCGCGTAGGTGTCAAGTTTCCTTCATCAATACTTCTTGCGACAACATCGAGAAGGGCATGCCCAAGTCGATGGCGCCGAACGACATAATAGTCTGGCCCGTTAGTATCCCCCTTTGCCGTCTTCTTGGCGTTGCGGTTCTTGCGCCACAGAGCAAGAAACATCGACGATAGTGCGCGCCACGCTTTCTCGTCGATCAAATTCGCGCGTAACAGGCTGTAAGCGACCATACTCCCGCTGAGGTGCCGTTGCTGCGCAAAGTCGCCGATAGATTGGAGCATGCTATTCACGTCGCCTGATCCGAGCTGAACCGATGCCAGTTCGTGTTCAGGCAGCAAGAAAGCACTCGCAACCTCGTTGCAAAATCGCTCTGTTTTCTGGTCGGATAGCTTTCCGCTTATGCCGGACGCGCCGAGCCATATATGAGCGAGTTCGTGCATCAACGAGAATGACCACGCGGTGCGGGCGTCTTGGTCGTTAATCACTATGAATGGCGCCAGTGTATCTGCTAGCGCAAACCCGCGAAACGCTTCGGCGTCGATCGCCGTGTGGTGGCTACCCAAATTCCCGATCAATAGTACAAAAAGGCCTGCTTCCTCCGCTTTTGATCGTAAGTAGGCGAAAGCCCGTTCTGGGGAAGGTTGAGCGCGAAAATCGGCAACTTTGATGCCGAGCACCCTACTGATTGATGAAACGACAGCATCCGCGCCATCGCCGATTTTCATTGAACTTACGAAGGGGAGAGGCTCAGCGCCTTCATCCTCAAGGAGGAGCTCTCGGACCATCGTCTGCCGCGCGCGGACGTCGCGCACGATTGCTCCGATGAGGGCATCGGAAGTCGGGTCACGATCCGGAACATTGCGGAAATCTTCTAGCCTGTCGCTGCTGCGAGGCGGGCTGCTCATGTAAAAAGCGAGCAGGGGTCTCCGGTATTGTTGCGACATCTTGAGCAGGAGCGATCGAGACACCTCTGCTTCGCCAGCCTCAAGAGTGGCAAGTCGTTCAAGCGCCGAAGCTGCCTTTGTCCCAGTGATGCCGAGCTTCTTCACCGCGGCCTCCGGCGTAAGCCCTGCGGTCTCGCGTGCCCAGATCAGGATCTCTGGCTTGATGTTCGGCATGGAGCTTTATTACACGGGTTAGCAAAGCCAGAGAAATTTACCGCAAATTTCTTAATGCAACTATCGGTGTATGTGTCGCGGCCTGTTGCTCGTATTTTTTGCCCGGCGCACTCTTGGCAGAGTGTACCAATTGTAATATACGATCCATATATAAACCATATATGGACCTCCCCATGGGCATCGTGAGCATCGACGACGACCTGCATGAGCAGTTGCGCAGGGCCAGCCGTGTGTCGTGCCGGTCGATCAATGCGCAGGCGGCCTACTGGATCAAGATCGGCATGCTCTGCGAGACTAATCCGCACCTCACCTTCACCGAGGTGCTGAAGCGCGAGATGGCGGCGGCCGGCGTCGCGCCGCCGTCGCTGGCGGCCAACGACGCGTGATCAAGTACGCCGCATGACCAAGAAGCCTGAAGAACTGGCGCTGATGGCGGAATCCGGCCGGCTGCTGGCCTCCGTCTTCGCGCTGCTGGATCGCACGACACTGGTCGGCCGCTCGACGCTCGAAATCAACGACATGGTCGAGCGCTTCATCACCGATGACCTGGCCGCGCGGCCGGCGAGCAAGGGGCAGTATGGCTTTGCCTTCGTGCTGAATGCATCGATCAACGAGGTGGTCTGCCACGGCATTCCCTCCGCGCGTGACGTGCTGAAGGATGGCGACATCGTCAATTTCGACATCACGCTGGAGAAGAACGGCTATCTCGCCGACAGCAGCAAGACCTATTGCGTCGGCGCGGTGAATACGGCGGCGAAGCGGCTGGTCGAGGCGACCTACGAGGCGTTGTGGCAGGGTATTCGCGCGGTGCGGCCGGGGGCGCGGCTCGGCGATATCGGCTTTGCCATCGAGCGCCACGCCAAGCGATGCGGCTATGCGGTGGTGCGCGATTATTGCGGCCACGGCATCGGCCGCGAGATGCATGAAGCGCCGCAGGTGATGCACTTCGGCAAGCCGAATACCGGGATGGTGCTGCGCGAGGGGATGGTGTTCACCATCGAGCCGATGCTCAATCGCGGCCGCGCCAAGGTGCGGACGGAGGAGGATGGCTGGACTGTCGTGACCGAGGACGGCTCGCTGTCGGCGCAGTTCGAGCACACGGTGGCGGTGACGGCGAAGGGCGTGAAGGTGCTGACGCTCAGGGCGGATGAGAAGCGCTGACCATAGCCAGCCCCCATCCCAACTCCGCCCCTCATCCTGCGGATGAATGCTGAGAGTGATCGAGGTGCCTCACCTTGCCGCCGGCCAGGATGTGCAAGGCGCCCTGTACGCGCGTCTTTCTGCATTTTGCACGGAACACCGCGTTGCCCTTGCGCCCGTGTCTTGGCAGGCTGCGTCCATTCGATGGAATGGAGACTTCGTGGTGGCAAAGACAACGGTGAAGCGTCCAGCGGCGAAAGCGGCCAAGTCACGCAAGGTGAAAAAGGCAGCGGCAGCCAAACGTCCGGCAGCCAAATCCAAGACAGCTAAGTCCAAGACAGCTAAGTCCAAGACAGCCAAATCGAAGACATCCAAAGCCAAATCGTCATTCGCGGCAGCGCCGAAGGCGCGCTTGCCTAAGGGACCGGTCTGGCAGTGGACCGCGGTGGAGACGGCTGCGGCGATCGGGTCTGGCGCCGTGTCGGCCTTTGAGGTCACCGAGGCGCAGGTCGCGCATATGCAGGCGGTCAATCCAAAGCTGAATGCGGTGGTGGTCGATCTGTCGGAGCAGGCGCTGGCGGCAGCACGGGCGGCCGACAAGATGCGCAAGAGCGCGGACCGCGGCGCGTTGCATGGCGTGCCGATCACCATCAAGATCAATATCGACTTCGAAGGACAGGCCAACAGCAATGGCGTGCCGGCGCTGGCGAACCTCATCGCGCCGTCGGACTCGCCGGTGGTGCGCAATTTCAGGAAGGCCGGCGCCATCGTGCTGGGCCTCACCAACACGCCGGAATTCTCCTTCCGCGCCTTCACCGACAATCCGCTCCACGGCCTCACGGAGAATCCGTGGAGCCCGGACATCACCTGCGGCGGCTCGTCGGGCGGCGCGGGATCGGCGGTGGCGGCAGGCATCGGCACCATCGCCCATGGCAACGACATCGGCGGCTCGCTGCGCTGGCCGGCGCATTGCAACGGCATCGCAACCATCAAGCCGACCCAGGGCCGTATCCCCGCCTTCAACGAAAGCGCCGCGGCGGAACGGCCGCTGATGGCGCATCTGATGTCGGCGCAGGGACCGCTGGCGCGCAGCATCGCGGATGTGCGGCTTGGTCTCGGCGTGATGAGCCAGCGCGATCCGCGCGATCCCTGGTGGGTGCCGGCGCCGCTGGAAGGGCCGAAGCCGAAAGGCCCGATCAAGGTCGCGCTGGCGAAAATGCCGGATGACATGAAGGTCGATCCGTCGGTGACCGCGGTGCTGCGCCAGGCCGCCGACCATCTGGAGCGCGCAGGGTATCGTGTCACCGAGGTCGAGGTGCCAGACATCAGCGGGGTCTGGCAGACCTGGTGCGACATCATCGCCAATGAGACCGCGGTGCTGCAGGAAGCCAAGATGCTGGCTGTGACGTCCGACGACTTCCACAAGGCCTGGGCCGGCATCAAGGCCAAGGCCGGCACGCTCGATCTCGCGGCGTGGATGAATGCGACGGCGGCGCGCAGCACGCATATCCGGGCGTGGCAGATGTTCTTCGAGGATTACCCGGTGGTGCTGGCGCCGACCACGGTGCAGCCGACGCCGGGGCCGCGCGCCGATGTGGAAAGTGCCGAGCGCATCCGCGAGATTTTCTGGAACGACCTGCGGTTCATTTCGGCGATCAATGTGCTGGGCCTGCCCGGCGCGGTGGTGCCGGTGGCGCTGCATGACGGCAAGCCGATCGGCGTGCAGTTGATCGCCGGGCGCTATCGCGAGGACCTGGCGTTGGATGCGGCCGCGGCGATCGAGAAGCGGGCGGGGATGCTGGTGCGGCAGCTATGGGCGCGGGAGGGATAAGCGGCGCGCCGAGGCGTAGGACGAGGTGAGCGCAGGCGGATGAGAAGCGGTGATTACACTGTCTTGCTCATCGTAACTCCGTCCCTCATCCTGAGGAGCGCGCAAGGCGCGCGTCTCGAAGGATGACCACGAACTCGGAGCCCGGACAGTTCATGGTTCGAGACGCGCGCGAAGATGCGCGCTCCTCACCATGAGGGACTGAGTTGATTGGCTTCGATCCTCACTCCTCTGGAATGAACCGCAACGTGCCCGCCATCCGCTGCGGCTTGCCCGTGTCGTTCGGGTGATTGACGCCGTCATTCACCGGCACTTCGGCGAAATCGAATGGGCTCACGCCATTGAGGCATGCGACATTGACGGCAAAGGAAGTCTGGTCCGAGCGCCGCTGATGATGCGTATAGACGCCGCAGCGCGCGCAAAAGAAATGCTCAGCGACTTTGGTGTTGAAACGATAGCTCGTTAGCGCCTCCGCGCCCTGCAGCACATTCACCCCGCCCGCTGCCGTCATCACCATGACAGCGCCGCGCATGCGGCACATGGAGCAGGTGCAGCGGCGCACCGTGCTGAAACCATCGCTGAGAACAGCCTCGAAACGCACGGCGCCGCAGTGGCACTGGCCGGCATGCATCTTCAGATCATTCGCCATATGCGCGCGCCTCCTGTGGGATCACCGAGCCCGATCATCATGGGCCGGCGCGGATGTCTTAGCGGGAGCGTTGCTCGGTGTGAACCTGTTGCCGCACACGATCCGGTCGAAACAGAAAACATCTCTTCTTATGTGTCCGGCACAAAGCTGTTGAACATGTCCACCACGCCCTGCGGTGAAGTGTCGTTGAAGAACAGTTTGAGGTTCCTGTCAGTCTCTTCGGCGACGGCTGCGCTGCGCGGGAACAGGTCTTTCTCGTAGGCGGCGAGCGCGGCTTCGATATTATCGGGATGTGCTGCGAGAGCCCTGGCAAGTTCGGCGCCATCGAACATCGCAAGATTGGCGCCTTCGCCGGCGAAAGGCGACATCAGATGCGCGGCGTCGCCGAGCAGTGTGACGCCCGGCACGCGTGTCCACTGGTGGGTGATCGGCAGCGCGTAGATCGGGCGAAGGACAGGCGTGACATCGCATTCGGTGATCAATGCCGTCAGTTCCGGCGCCCAGCCTTCGAATTCCGCGGCGATGGAGGCAAGGGCAGCGGCTCGATCGGAGGGATCGATGCGCGCGATCCAGTCTTCGGGCCGGTTCAACGATATGTAGCCCTGCAGCGTCCCGTCGCCATGGCGATGCGCCATGATGCCATGGCCTGGTGCCAGCGCCATCAGCGTGCCGCCGCCGATGGTCTGCGCGCTGGCAGGGTGGCGTGTCGCGGCATCGAACAGGAACGTCTCGATGAAGCAGGTGCCGACATAAGCCGGCCGTTGATCGGTCAGCAGCGGACGCACGCGTGACCACGCGCCATCCGCGCCAACAAGCAGATCGGCCGTCACCTGCGTGCCATTTGTGAAAGCGAGTTCATGCCGTCGGTCACCGCGCGACGATACCGATGCGAGCTTGTGCCCCCAGCGGATCGTCTCTGCGGGCAGTGACTCCAGCAGGATGCGGCGCAGCTCGCCGCGATCGACCTCGGGTCGGATGCCGAGGCCCTGCTGTCGATCGAACAGCAGGGTGCCGTGCTTGTCGCGAATGCGCTTGGCATCGGCGCCGGGAATGATGATGGCGCGGAACTGCTCGGTGAGCCCGGCAGCCGCGAGCGCAAGCTGTCCGTTATAGTCGTGGATGTCGAGCAGCCCGCCCTGCGCCCGCGCCTCCGCCGAGGCCTCGGCTTCATAGATGGTCGACGCGATGCCGTGGACATGCAGCACGCGGGCCAGCACCAGGCCGCCAAGACCTGCGCCGACGATGGTGACATTAAGGCTCATGCCGAATTCCTTCGTGGGTTGGTGGTGCCGGCTTTGATCGGCGGCCTTAATGGAACGTCGTTCCAATCTATTGGAATGTTGTTCCAATTATGTCAGGATGAGCCATGGCCAAGAAATCCGCGACCAAGACGTCCGTGACCAGAAAATCAGTCAGAAGTCCGAGGCGGGAAGAGTCGCTCTCGCGCGATCGCATCGTCGAGGCCTCGATCGCACTGCTCGACGATGGCGGTGAGGACGGGCTGACATTTCGTGCGCTCTCGGAACGGCTGGCGACGGGGGCGGGCGCGATCTACTGGCACGTGCCCAACAAAAGCGAGTTGCTGACGGCGGCATGCGACGCCGTCGTCTCACGCACGATGAATGCCGTGGCGGTGGCAGCCGCGCCGGAAGCGACGTTGCGAGATGTGGCGCTGGCTTTGTTCGATGCGATCGACGCGCATCCTTGGGTCGGCTCGGCGCTGATGCGAAGTCCCGGTCAGCTGCCGATGGTCCGCATCATCGAGCGCATCGGCCAGCAGGTTCGCAGGCTCGGTGTGCAGGAGGACGCGCAATGGGCCGCGGTCGGCACGTTGCTGAACTACATTCTCGGCGTCGGCGGCCAGAATGCCGCCAATGGCCAACTGGCCCGCGCGCAACAGATCGATCGATCGGATTTTCTCGATAGCGTTGCGAGTGCCTGGTCCGCGCTTGATCCCGGCGACTATCCGTTCACGCGCAGTCTTGCAGACAAGTTGCGGAGCCATGACGACCGCGAGGATTTTCTCGCCGGGCTCGATCTCATCCTCTGTGGCATCAAGAGCGCATTGCCGGAGTGATCAGATGTCGCGCGCCAGCTCGTCCGGCCGACGCTGTTGCGGCATGCCGAGCACGGCGATGCAGAGGCCCAAAAAGGCCAGTCCGATGAAATCGACGACGATGTTTCCAAACATGACGCAACCCCCAAAGTATTTCGGGAGAATGCGAAGACCGCGCTTAAGCACTCCTTAATGCGCGTTACCGGGGCGTTAACATGGTTAATGCCGCCGGGTCTCCCTGAGCAGTTTCAGCGCACGCGCGTCTGCGTGCTGCGCGGCATCGGAATTTCCGCCTTCAGCGCGGTCTCGCCTTCCGGGGTGATCCGGTAGCGCGGCATGCTGCCGGCAGAGGATTCGATCCAGCCCTTCTGCAGCATGTTGGCCAGCGTCTTCTGCCCGGCCGGGAGCAGATGCGTGGCCGGCAGATCGGGCGCGGCGCGCAATTTCTGCAACGCGGTGCGCTCGACATAGTGCGGGAGGTGGGGTGCGCGTGAGGGCATGTCGGGGTGATGCAGTGCGAGGGGACTGAGGGCCGCAAAAAGCGAAGTTACGTGGCGCGGTGACCGCGGTTTCAACCGATGTCAACGCAGCCTGGTCCGGTCCGTTCCCCCGAAACTGACGGCGGCAGCGATGCCGCAAGTTTGCCACAAGAAATCGGCCGTTTGGCTGGCTGCAGCCAGCCGTTTCGGTGCGGCAGACTTGCGGCGGCTGCAGCAGACCTGCGTCATTCCGGCGGCGGCTGGGGCAAAGAAAATGGCCGGGACGGTGCCCGGCCATGGTTGGATCGATGCTGAAGGCCGAGCTCAGCCCTTCAGCAGCGGCGTGATCTTCTTGGAGAATTCCTCGAAAGTCTGCTCGCCGCGCAGCATCTCGCCATTGATGAAGAAGGTCGGCGTCGAATTGACCTTGAGGACTTCGTTGGCGAATTTCTGGTCAGCCGCGATCTTGTCCAGAAGCGCCTGATCCTTCAGGCATTCTTCCACCTGCTGCTGGCTGAGGCCGGCCTGCTTGCCGATCCGGGTCAAGGTTTCGGCGGTGTTCTTCACCACCCACTCGTTCTGCTGCTTGAACAGCATGTCGATGACCGCGAAGTATTTTCCGCTGTCATCCTTGGCGATGCAGCGCGCCAGCATCGAGCCGGCGGCGGCCTTGATGTCGAGCGGGAATTCGCGGAACACGAAGCGAATCTTGCCGGTGTCGATGAATTCCGACTTGATCTTCGGGAACACGTTTTCGGTGAAGGACGCGCAATGCGGGCAGGTCATGGAGGCGTATTCGGTGACGGTGACGGCCGCTTCCTTCGGGCCGAGCGCCATGTCAGGCAGCGACACCGGCTTGGCGACGTCGGCGGCGCTCTGTGCGGAGGCTTCCGAGATCAGCCGCAGCGGCGACAGGCCGATGGCTGCGGCGGCGCCGGTCAAAGCGAGGGCGGCGGTGAATTCGCGGCGCGTGATGATCAAGGGTCTGCTCCGAAGTGGCGATTTGGCCGGGAAAAGTTCGCTTCGCTAACTTGTAACGCCAAATGTGGCAAGCGGATGCCGGAACCCGAAGCCGCTCAACTTCGCTTGATGACCGCTCCGAGTCGGGCCAGGGCTTCCTTCAGCGCCTCGTCTTCGACGTCCGGGAGGGTCTCGGCGACCTTGGCAACGGCCGCCGGATCGATCGGCTTGATCTTCCGCTTCGCCGCCGGCCGCGACAGCGGGGCCTGGCGGAGGGCGAGTTTGCCGACCGCGTTCCAGCCGAAAAAGCGGTTCACCTTCTCCAGGATGATGTCCGACATGTGCTGGATCTCCAGCGCCATCGGCCCATCCACGCGCAAGATCAGAGTTGCCGGTTCCTGCGGCTGGCCTTCGACCGGC
This sequence comes from Pseudomonadota bacterium, assembly GCA_023449855.1. Classification (GTDB taxonomy): domain Bacteria; phylum Pseudomonadota; class Alphaproteobacteria; order Rhizobiales; family Xanthobacteraceae; genus Tardiphaga. Next base: position 13,099 of record JAEXHR010000309.1, read on the forward strand.
CGCGGCCACTGGATTTTCAGCGGTTCGGAAAAATGCGCCACCTGGGTGCCCGCGATCTCGGCCCAGCGCGTCACCAGTTCGCGCGAGGCAAAGCCCTGCTTGGCATAGGCATCCGCAAACACGCCGCCGAGCAGGGCAGAGAGCGGTTTGGCGGAGATGGGGCCGGGCTTGTTCATGAGCGGGCGATCTGGGTACATGTCGGCATGAGTCTATCAGCCCCTGCCAGCAGACGAAAGAAATCCGCAGCTTTGGATGCTGTGCCGCTGGATAGCGGGGAAGCTGCCGCAGCGCGGCGTCCGGCGCAAATTCTCGCCTGGTATGATCGCCATCGCCGCAGGTTGCCGTGGCGGGCGTTGCCTGGCGAAAACGTCGATCCGTATCGGGTCTGGCTGTCGGAGATCATGCTGCAGCAGACGACGGTGCAGGCGGTCGGGCCTTACTTCGCGAAATTTCTGGATCGCTGGCCGACCGTGAGCGATCTCGGTCGGGCGTCGCAGGATGACGTGCTGCGGATGTGGGCCGGGCTCGGCTACTACTCCCGCGCGCGCAATCTGCATGCCTGTGCCGTCGCCGTGCTGCGCGACCATGGCGGCGTGTTTCCGGATACGGAGGAGGGGCTGCGCGCGCTGCCGGGCATCGGGCCGTATACTGCGTCGGCGATTGCAGCGATCGCCTTCGATCGGCACTGCATGCCGGTGGACGGTAATATCGAGCGGGTCACATCACGGCTCTATGCTGTCGAGGAGCCGCTGCCGAAATCGAAGCCGATCATCGTGGCGCTCGCCGCGACGTTGCTCGGCCCGGCGCGCGCCGGCGACAGCGCGCAGGCGCTGATGGATCTCGGCGCGACCATCTGCACGCCGAAGAAGCCGGCCTGTTCGCTCTGTCCGGTGAATGACGACTGCGCGGCCAAGGCACGCGGCGATCAGGAGGCGTTTCCGCGCAAGGCGCCGAAGAAGACGGGCATTCTGCGACGGGGCGCTGCCTTCGTGGTCACGCGGAGCGGCGAATTGCTGGTACGCACCCGTGCGGAAAAGGGCCTGCTCGGCGGGATGACCGAAGTGCCGACATCGGACTGGCTCGCGGGTCACGAAGATGCCGATGCGCTGGCGCAGGCGCCGAAATTGAAGAGCGCGACGTCATGGCATCGCAAGGTGGGCGTCGTCAGTCATGTCTTCACGCATTTTCCGCTGGAGCTCGCCGTCTATACGGCCAGCGTTCCGGCTCGTGCGAAGGCGCCGGAGGGCATGCGCTGGGTGCCGATCGCGACGCTCGACGGCGAAGCGCTACCCAATGTGATGCGCAAGGTCATTGCGCATGGGCTGGGCTGACTGGGCTGAGTTGATCAGGCCGCGCGGATGCCGCGTTCGGTGGTTGCTGGCATGAAGAAGCAGCGATTTCGACCGGTGTTCTTGGCGACATACAGGCCCTGATCGGCGCGTTCGATCATGTCCTGCACGTCGCGGTCGCTGTCGGCGATCAGTGATACGCCGATGGAAACGGTGGCCGAGATGCGTGTGCTGCCTTCGCGGAGGATCGCGAGTTCGATAGCGGCGCGGATGCGGTCGCCCAGTGCCTGCGCTGTTTGCTCATCAGCCTCGCGCAGCAATACGACAAATTCCTCGCCGCCGAAGCGGGCCGCGCGATCGGTGCTCTTGATGTTGGCCTGGATGATCCCGGCGATCTTTCGGATGGTGACGTCGCCGATATGGTGGCCGTGGGTGTCGTTGATCTGCTTGAAATGGTCGATGTCGATCATCAGCGTCGCGATAGAGCGCTTGTAGCGCAATGCAAATTCCATCGCGTCGGTCGCCGCTGCGAGGAAGGAGCGGCGGTTCATCAGATCGGTGAGATGATCGGTGTCGGCCAGCCGGCGCAGCTTGCTGAGATCGTCCTGGAACTGCATGGCGTTCTCGGTGGCGCGCAACTCGGCTTCCTTGGTGCGTTCTTCGGCAAAGCCGATGCGACGAAGCAGCGATCGCAGTGCTTGCGTGAGTTGCACCACTTCCAGCGAGCCGCGCTGGCGTGGCAGCATCGAGGGACCGGAGGCGCGGCCGATGCGATCCGCCTCCAGCGTGATGGCGTGGATAGGTTTGGAAATGCGCTGTGCAATCAGGAATGCCAGCGCGATGCCGACGAGGCCGGCGATGGCGCCGATCGCCAGAATTGTCTTGGCCGAATGGATGGCAGCTGAGAGCGCGACGTCGGCCGGTTGGCTCGCCGTCACGATCCAGTTCAATCCCTGATATTCGCGGTGGCCGCGGCTCACATAGTAGGCGGTCAGCTTGTCCTGCACCCCGACGGTCTCGGGGAAGGTGCCGGCGCGCGTCAGCAGGATGTTAGCGAGGCGTTCGCCTGCATAGCGCTGGCTGTTCATGTTGGCGCCGACGAGCACGTTGCCGGTCTTCGACATCACCATCAATGTCGTATCGCTGTCGCCGTCATTCGCTTCGGCGCTTTTGATGATGTTCTGCGCCCATTGCCAATCGAGATGAGCTCCAAGCACGCCGAGCAGATTACCGTCGCGATCGCGCACCGGCAGTGCGATGTCGACGAAGCGGTACGGTTCGCCGTCGGCACGTTTGGCGAGCAGCGAAGACAATAGCGCGGCTTCATGCACGTCGCCGACGATTGAATCGTGCAGGCCGACGCGGAACCAGGGGCGCTGGGCAACCGACGCGCCTTCCAGCATGCCGTTGGTGGAAGCCACAACGGTCCCGTCAGGCTTGGCAAAGCCGATCCAGGCGAAATCCGTGAAAGAGTTCTGCAACTGTTCGAGGGCCTTGCGCAGTCCGGCGTGGTCGCCCTGCCAGAGTGGGCGAAGCGGTTCGAGGCGCGAGAACAGATGCACTTCCTGCTGGCGGATCGCCATATAGCGATCCAGCCGTTCTGCCGTGGTCGCAGCCACGGTGGCAAGACGCGTATTCACCAGTTCAGCGGTGTTGCGATAGCTGACGAAAGCTGCACTGGCAGCCAAAGCGCCGACCAGGAAGACGGTCATGGCGGCAACGGCGATCGTGATATGGGCACGAACGGTAAGCCCATCCTCGATGGATCGGCGGCGCTCGGCAAGTTTACGGAACAGCATACGCATCGTCAGGCCTTGAATGTCACGGGCCGATTTTTGCCATGTCCCGATTGCCAATCCCTAACGGTAGGAATCTGCGCCGGCCATGCCTTTGGATCATCCTGAATCCCGGATGAATCCACAAGGTTGAATGCTTGTTAGTGTAACTAGAGCCGTTTTTATCCGGCGCTGGACGGATGCGACACCGGCGGTGCCGGCACGATTGGAGGTTTTGCGTTGAGGCCTTCGACCTGAAATCCGGCGACACGCTTATAATTGGCTGCGATGTCTTCGAGCTCTTGTTGCGACAGCACGTCGGTGACGACGTCGTAACCATTGGGCGCGCGTTCCTCGACGATCTGCATGACCTGTTCCGGGCCGTTCTTGCGGTTAAGCATCACGAGATCGGTGGTGGCGGGGCGGCGTTCGGCCTCGTAGGCCGCGAGCGCAGCGGGAACCTCACCTTGTGCGAGAAGCTCGCGCGTCAGCACGCGGGCGTCGAGTATCGCCTGCGAGGCACCGTTGGATCCGATCGGATACATCGGATGCGCGGCGTCTCCCATCAGCGTCACCCGGCCGAAGGTCCAGCGGTCGACGGGATCGCGATCGACCAGCGGATATTCATAAGCGTGGGCACAGTTGCGGATCAGGCCGGGCACGTCGAGCCAGTCGAAATGCCAGTTCTCGAACCAGGGCAGGAACTCATCGAGCTTGGCCGCGCGGTTGTAGTCCTCGCGGCGCCACTGATAGGTCGGCGGCATGTGCCGCTCGGCGATCCAGTTGACGTCGTAATTGCCGTTCGCATCCGGCACGCGCGAAATAGGGTAGCAGACGAATTTCAGGATCTCGTGGCCGGCCATGATCATGGTGCGGCCGGTGAGGAATGGTTTGGCCTTTGTAACGCCGCGCCAGAGGATACGGCCGTTCCAGATCGGCGCACCTTCCTGCGGATAGAGCTTTTGCCGGATTGCGGAATGGATGCCGTCGGCGGCAATCAGCAGCGTGCCGTCATAGCTGCCGGCGGGTTGGCCGGTAGCGCGGTCGATGAAGTCGGCGCGGATGCCGTCCTCGGTTTCCGCCCAGTCGGTGATGTGGTGGCTGGTCAGCACATTGGCGGTGCCGAGGCGTTCGATGGCGGTGTCGAGCAGGATTTGCTGCAGCGCGCCGCGATGGATCGAGAACTGCGGCCATTTGTAGCCGGCCTCGATACCGCGCGGTTCGCTCCAGATCGGCTTTCCGCTTTTGGAGAAGTAAGCGAGCTCGCTGGTGCGCACGCCGGCTGCGTCGAGCCTGTCGTGCAAGCCGAGTTCCATGAGTTCGCGCACCGCATGCGGCAGCACGTTGATGCCGACGCCGAGCGGCTTCAGTGCCGGCACGCTTTCGAACACGCGGCATGGGATGCCGATCTGGTGCAGGCTGAGCGCGAGCGTCAGGCCGCCAATGCCGCCGCCGGCGATGAGAACCGTCATGATGTTGCCTCCCCCTTTGTTTGAGCGAGGTCATGGCATGGGACGGGCGACGGGAGCAACTGAATTGCCGCGTCGTCATTTCCGTCGTGGCGAAGCTTGTGCGTGGCTTGAATGGTGGATGAAGCCTTAACCCAAAATTCAGCCGGGTTTCCTAATACCGATAGCAATGCGATTTAGTTGAATTGCTCACAGGTCAACGATGTCCCACCAGATCAAGCCGACCGGCAGAGAAATGTTTTTCCCCGCGTCCGAGCTTATTGTCTCCAAGACAGATCTCAAAGGTCGCATGACCTATGTGAATCGTCTGTTCTGCAAGATGGCTTGTTATGACGAGGCCGAGCTGATCGGCCAACCGCATAGTCTTATCCGTCATCCTGACATGCCGCGCAGCGTGTTCAAGTTGCTGTGGGACACCATCGAGGCGAAGCACGAGATATTCGCTTTCGTGAAGAACATGGCGGCGACGGGCGATCACTACTGGGTGTTCGCTCATGTGACGCCGTCCTACGATCTGAAGGGCAAGATCACCGGCTATCATTCCAATCGCCGCGTGCCGCCGCCCGATTTGATCAAGAACACGATCGCACCGCTTTATGCGGAAGTGCTGGCCATCGAAAACCGGCATGTCAACGGCAAGGAGTCCCTTGCTGCCGGCTACAAGGCCCTCACTGATTTCATTGCATCGCAGAAGGTCAGTTATGACGAACTTGTGTTTTCTCTCGCGCGCGCAGCTTAGCACGCTGCTCGTCATTGTCGGTCTTGCGTTCGGACTGGTGTTGCAATTCGCCGGCTTCTCCATCGTCGCCATGGTGTCGCAGGGCGTTGCGCTCGCAGCGGCTGTGCTTGCGCTGGTGCTGATGGGCAAGACCGCGAAGCTGATCGAGCATGCGCGGATCGCCTGCCAGCGCATTGCGCAGGGCGATTTCGAGGCGCGTATTCTCAACATCCCGGTGCAGGGCGTCACCGGCGAGCTGCTGCGCAGCATCAACGACATGATTGATGGCTGCGACGCGTTTGTTCGCGAGGCGACTGCGGCGATGACTGCCGTGCACGATAACAAATATTATCGTCGCATTCTGCTCGGCGGATTACATGGTAGTTTGCTGCATGGCGCCAAGGCGATCAATGCGGCCACTGACGAAATCTCCGAACGGATCGTCCATTTCGAAGAGCAGACCGCCGAGCTGGAGACGGCGGTTGGCGGCATCGCTTCTGCACTCGACAACGGCGCCGCGGAGATGAGCGGCACTGCCGGCAATCTGCGTGCCGGTGCGTCTTCGACGCTGTCGCGCGTCACTTCCGTGGCCGCGGCGTCCGAACAGGCAGCGGCGAATATGCAATCGGTGGCCTCGGCCACGGCGCGTCTGTCATCGAGCGCCAGTGAAGTCGGCGCCGACGTCAATCGCTCGGCAGCGATCGCTGGGCGGGCTGTGGAGCGCGTCGCTGATGCGTCGGGCAATGTCGATGTGCTGCGTCATGTGGCGGCACGCATCAGCGAGGTCGTCGCCTCGATCAATGCCATCGCCAGCCAGACCAATCTTCTGGCATTGAATGCGACCATCGAGGCGGCACGTGCCGGCGAGGCCGGCCGCGGCTTTGCAGTGGTCGCGCACGAAGTGAAGGCGCTTGCGACGCAGACCGCGAATTTCACGGCCGAAATCGAAAAGGAAATCGGCCAGGTGCAGTCGGCGACCGACAAGGTGAGCGCCTCGATCAACGAGATCGGCACCGTGATCTCGGAAGTGAACGAGATTACCGGCAAGGTCGCCGGCGCCTCGGAAGCGCAGTCGGCGGCAACAGCGGATATTGCGCGCAACATCGACGAGGCTTTTGCGGTTGTGCGCGAGATTTCCGCGAATATCCAGTCGCTGGCCGAGACCGCCAGGAACACCGAGCAGCTTGCGACCTCGACCATGGAAGCTTCGGATGACCTGTCGTCGCAATCAGGCCTGCTGACGCGAAAAATTCGCGGCTATCTCGGCGAAGCCCGCGAGAGCCTGGTGCATCAGGCCGCGGCGAGTTAATCGTTTTCCGAAACGAGGCAACAAAAATCCGGCGCTCCCAAGCGCCGGCTTTCTTATTGGGGCCATATCCGTCAGGCCGTGATGTCGGTGAAGAACCCCTTGGTGCTCTCGCCCTTCTCGGTCTGCTTCTGCATCGCTTCCTTGATCTTGTCAGCGATCTTCTGCTCGACCTCCTTGCGCTGCTCCGGCGTCATGTTCTTCAGCTGCTCCTCGGTCACGCCGACACTTTTCAGCAGCGCGTCGCGGATTTTCTCCGCCGGCGATTTCTTGGCGTAATCGAGAAACTTCTCTTCGGCTGTCTTTTCAACCTGATTCGTCGCCGCCGGCAGAACCGAGCTCTTCGGCGCCTGCAGTTTGTTTGGCAACGCGAACGACTGCATGCCGGTGACAATCGAACTGGACATCTGAATTCCTCTGCGGATGCTTCCTGCCAATCGCAGCGCAAGATCCATGCCGCAGAAATGTGTAGACATATGAACGGGATGAACGCGAACAGCGATTGCGTCGATTGCCCGTGGGCAAGCTTTGCCGGCAAAAATCACCGGGCGCGCCGCACGAGCGACGACACCGCCGAACGGAAAATAAAAAAGCCGGGCGATGTGGCCCGGCTTTTTCGGTCGATGAATTGGGTGAAGTTTAGCCCGCGCCCATCTCGCTGCGGATTTCGGCGCGGAGTTCGTCGATCAGGCGGAGGCCCTTCTTGGTCTCCACATGCCAGAACGTCCAGCCGTTGCACGCCGCCGCGCCCTGGGCCATGGCGCCCATGCGGTGGATCGAGCCGACCTTGTCGCCGAACATGATGGCGCCGTCGGCGCGCACCAATGCGCCATGGCGCTTCTTGGCATCGACGAGCTTGGTGCCCGGTGAGATCAGACCACGTTCGACCAGTTCGGCGAACGCCACGCGCGGGGCGCTGCGTGCGGTCATGAACGGGGCGAGCGTCGCGTCCGGCAGCGGCTCGATCGCGGCGATGCGGGCCTTGGCCGCCTTGGCGTATTCACGGTCGCGCTCGAAGCCGATATAGGAGCGGCCGAGGCGCTTGGCGACGGCGCCCGTGGTGCCGGTGCCGTTGAACGGATCGATCACGAGGTCGCCAGGCTTCGACGAGGACAACAGCACGCGGGCGAGCAGGCCTTCCGGCTTCTGCGTCGGATGCACTTTCTTGCCGTCGTCGCCCTTCAGGCGTTCGTCGCCCGTGCAGAGCGGGATCAGCCAGTCGGAGCGCGCCTGCACGTCGTCATTGGCGGCCTTGAGCGCTTCGTAATTGAAGGTGTAACCCTTCGCTTTCTCATCGCGCGCCGCCCAGATCATGGTCTCATGCGCATTGGTGAAGCGCCGGCCACGGAAATTCGGCATCGGGTTCGACTTCCGCCAGACGATATCGTTGAGGACCCAGAAGCCGAGGTCCTGCATGATCGCGCCGACGCGAAAAATATTGTGATAGGAGCCGATCACCCACAAAGTGGCAGACGGCTTCATGGCGCGCCGCGCCGCGAGCAGCCAGGCGCGCGTGAAGTCGTCATAGGCCGCGAATGACGAGAACTTGTCCCAGTCATCGGTGACGGCATCCACATGGGAATCGTCGGGGCGTTTGAGATCGCCCTTCAGCTGCAGGTTATAGGGCGGATCTGCGAAGACCAGATCCACCGAACCTGCTGGAAGTTTCGACATCTCGGCGACGCAATCGCCGACGATGATATCGTGTGTAAGACGTGACTCGAGTTGTGTGCGGGACGCCCTCAAGGACGCCCCGCTACGCGAACCAACCATGACTCAATTACTCTGACTCAGGCGACGCTGTCGGCGACGCGGGACTAAACAACCGACTGACCGGTAATGTGAACGGGCAAAGTAAAAATCGACTTAATTGGTAATGGAATCGCGCTAGGCAAGTTTTGCCGGGCAGGCTAATGCTTATGCTTAACGCGATGGAAAGATTGCGTTGTCTGCGCGTTATGTTTGGCCGATCTGTTGTCTGGCAATTGGTTCAAACGCCGTGCATTGAAATGAAGGAATTGCCCGATGCGTTACGATGATTTCCGTCGCAGCGATAATATCGACGACCGTCGCGACGACGACGGCGGTGGCTACGGCGGCGGTGGCGGCTTTGGCATTCCCGGCGGGGGCGGCGGTCTCGGCATCGGCACGGTAATCGTGCTCGGCCTTGTCGGCTGGGCGCTTGGCATCGATCCGAGGCTTCTGATCAGCGGCGCGGAAATCTTCACCGGCGGCCAGCAGGCGCCAACCTATCAGACCGATCGCCGATCATCGCCGCCGAAATCCGGCGCGCCCACGGATGAGATGGGCAGCATGATCTCCGGCGTGCTCGGCGAGATCGACGATCGCTGGAGCGAGATTTTCCGCGAGAATGGACAGACCTACAAAGGCCCGCAGATCGTGCTGTTTCGCAATGCCACCAATGGCGGCCGTTGCGGCATGGCGCAGTCGGCGATGGGACCGTTCTACTGTCCGCCGGACCAGAAAATCTATCTCGACACCAGCTTCTTCCGTCAGGTTGAAACCAAGTTTCGCGGCTGCTCGGGCAATGCGTGCAAGTTCACTGCCGCCTATATCATCGCGCATGAGGCCGGCCATCACGTTCAGAACCTGCTCGGTATCATTCCGCGCGTGACGCGTGCGCAGCAGCAGGCGTCCAGCAAGGCCGAGGCCAACAATCTGCAGGTGCGCGTGGAGCTGCAGGCGGACTGCCTGTCCGGCGTCTGGGTCAATCGCGAGGAGAAGAAGCGGCCTGGCTTCCTCGAGCAGGGCGACATCGACGCCGCGTTGCAGACGGCGTCGGCGATCGGCGACGACACGCTGCAGCGCCAGGCCACCGGACGTGTGGTGCCGGACTCGTTCACGCACGGCTCGGCCGCGCAGCGCAAGCGCTGGTTCATGGTCGGCTACCAGCAGGGGACCATTGCAGCCTGCAATACGTTCGGAACGGATCGGCTGTAACCTGCGGTGCCCCGGACGCGGTGCGGCGCGTTGTGCCGCTCCGCACAGCCGGGGCCATACCGAACGCCAGCGCTTGATACGGTCCCGGTTCTGCGAAGCGGCGTAAAGGACGCCGCGTCGCGCCCGGGACATGAAAGGACCAAGTTCATGTCCCTCGACGAATCCAAAGCCTTCGTGCCGCTCAACATCGCGGTGCTGACGATTTCCGACACGCGCACGCTCGATGACGACAAATCGGGTGCGACGCTGGCGGATCGGCTGACATCCGCCGGGCATGTGCTGGCGAAGCGCGAGATCGTCACCGACGATGTCGAGGCGATTCGCGCGGTGGTGAAATCATGGATTGCCGATCCCGGCGTCGATGCGATCATCACGACGGGCGGGACCGGCTTCACCGGCCGCGATGTGACGCCGGAGGCGATTGAGCCGCTGTTTGAGAAGCGGATGGATGGTTTCTCCATCGCATTTCACATGCTGAGCCACGCAAAGATCGGCGCCTCGACCATCCAGAGCCGCGCTACGGCCGGCACGGCGAATGCCACCTTCATCTTCTGCCTGCCGGGTTCGCCCGGTGCCTGCCGCGATGGCTGGGACGGTATCCTCAATGCCCAACTCGACTATCGCACGCGCCCGTGCAATTTCGTCGAGATCATGCCGCGGCTGGACGAGCATCTGCGTCGGCCGAAGGCAAAGGCCGCGGCGGTGTAGTCGTAGCCCGGATGGAGCGCAGCGTAATCCGGGATTC
>JAEXHR010000141.1 GCA_023449855.1 Pseudomonadota bacterium
AGGGCGGATTAGGCGAAGCCGTAATCCGCCGCGGAGTTTCAACAACACACTCGGCCGGCGGATTACGCTTCGCCAATCGGCCCTACGGCCCAATACGCCATCAGCGCGGACCGCACGCGGTCCGCGGCGCAATCTCCTTTGCCATTTTTCCGCAACGCCTGTTTCGGTGACATCGCATGAAGATTTGCATTTACGGCGCCGGCGCCATCGGCGGCTATCTCGGAGTCCAGCTCGCGCGTGCGGGCGCCGATGTCAGTCTCGTCGCACGCGGCGCCCATCTCGCAGCGATGCGCGAAAACGGTCTCAGGCTGCTGATCGGCGATGAGGAACGCGTGGTGCATATTCCCTGCACCGACGATCCCGCTGAGCTCGGCGAGCAGGACTACGTCATCATCTGCCTGAAGGCTCATTCCATCACCGGCGTGATCGAGCAGATGCAGCCGCTGCTCGGCCCGCATACGCGCCTCGTCACCGCCGTCAACGGCATCCCCTATTGGTACTTCCATCGCCATGGCAACCGCTATGAGGGCACGGCGCTCGAGAGCGTCGATCCCGGCGGCCGGCAGTGGAACGAACTCGGCGCCCACCGGGCCATCGGCTGCATCGTCTATCCCGCCACCGAGATCGAAGCGCCCGGGGTGATCCGCCATGTCTATGGCGACAAGTTTCCGCTCGGCGAACCCTCCGGCGAGCGCACCGCGGATGTCGAGCGACTCGCGGCCATGTTCGAACGTGCAGGACTGAAGGCGCCGGTGCTCGATCGCATCCGCGACGAGATCTGGCTGAAGCTGTGGGGCAATGTCTGCTTCAATCCGATCAGCGCCCTCACCCATGCCACGCTGGATGTGATCTGCACCGATCAGGGAACGCGCGCGCTATCCAGGGCCATCATGCTGGAGACGCAGGCCATCGCCGAGAGTTTTGGCATCGGCTTTCGCGTCGATGTCGAACGCCGCATTGAGGGCGCGCGAAAGGTCGGCGCGCACAAGACCTCGATGCTGCAGGATCTCGAACGCGGCCGGCCGATGGAGATCGATCCGCTGGTGACCGTGGTGCAGGAGATGGGCCGCCTCACCGGCATCCCGACGCCGGCCATCGATTCGGTACTGGCGCTGGTGGCGCAACGCGGGAGGATGGCGGGACTGTATTGAGTTTTTGCGACGCCACTACTTTGCAAGCATCAGGCTTCGCTTGCGTGACATGGCCGATGTCCAGCGCATTATGGCCGAAAAGCTCGCTGTCATCTGAATGCCCGCAACACATCGGTCAACGTATCGATGGCGAACAGGCGTCAGTCAGGACATCGTCACCTGCGCGATCCAGGACGCGATCATCAGGTCCAGATGCGCGCCGCCACCGTTCTTGAACAGCGTGATGTCATCGTCCGACCGGCGCCCGCGGGCTTCCGGATGCACGAGATCGTAGAGATCACCCAAGATGCTGTCGGCGGTGATGGCGCCGGAAGCGATCGGCTGGATCAACTCTCCGATATGGAGCGCGGTTTCCCGGCTATCCACGAACAGGGACGCCTTGGCCATCAGCGCATCATCGGCTTCGCGCATATCGGCTTTGAAAGCGCCGATCAGATCGACATGGGTGCCGGGCCGAACCCAGTCGCCGGGGATCACCGGCTGTCGTGCCATCGTGGCGGAGCTGACGATATCGGCTGACGCGATCGCCGCCCGCAAATCCACGACTGCCGCCATATCGACGCCGCGATCACCGAGCCCGGCAACCAGTTGCTGCGCCTGTTCCGGCCGACGCGACCACACCGAGATGCGCTCAAGGCCTGGCAGCGCCGCGGCATAGGCTTTCACCAGACTGGCTGCGACCGTTCCTGCGCCGACGACAAGCAAGTGCCTGCTGTCGGGACGCGCGAGAAGGCTGGCACCGAGTACGGAATCCGCGGCTGTCTTGAATTCCGTGACCAGGGCGCTGTCGACGATCGCCTGTAGGCTGCCATCATCCTTGTCAAAGACAAGCATTGCGCCCTGCACGGTAGGAAGGCCCCGCGCCGCATTTCCGTCCAGGACCGTAAAGGTCTTGGCACCATATCCCAGCCCGTCGATATAGGCCGAGCGGCTCATCATCGTGCCATTGGGCGGGCCGAGAAAAACGTCTTTGATCTGGGCCGCGGGCAATGCATGACCCTTCCTCAACGCCTCCACTGCCCCGGGCCAGTCCAGCCGCCCGATCATGGTGTCATGGTTGAGGAAGGGCGGGACACGGAATTTGCTGGTCATGGAACTAAACGCCTTTCCAGCGCTGGGGCCGAGGCAGAGACGCGACCGGCAATCATTCGCCGTTTTAATACGCCCGCCTCGCGCCACAAGTCGCCATTCAAGTTGTCGCGCGCGGCGCGCTCGCGTGACGGGACAAATGAGCCGCCAGAAAATCACTGAGCACATCGATGCGCGCCGGCCGCACGCGCGATGAAGGTGTGATGAAGTACAATCCCCCGCCCGGCAATTGCCAGTCCGGCAAAAGGACTTCGAGACGTCCGTCGGCGACATAGGGATCGGCGACGAAGGACGGCAGTTCGGCGATCCCGATTCCATCGAGCAAGGTCGGCAGCAAGGCGTCGATATTGGTCACCGAGAACGGGCCGGTCGGCGTCACCGAGACCTGCTCGCCATCTTTGTGCGTGAAGTGCCAGCTGTTGGTCCGCGCGCGATAGGCATAGCCGAGACAGTGATGGGCATTGAGCTCCGACGGCGACTGCGGCCGTCCATAGCGCGCGATATAGGCGGGCGATGCGACGACGAAGCGACCCATGGCGCGCAGGCGACGTGCGATCAGGGATGAATCCGGCAGCGCTGCGATCCGGATCGCGGCGTCGAAACCATCGCCGATCAGATCGACCGTGGCGTCGCTCAGATGCAGGTTGAGCGCAATCTCCGGATACTGGCGCAGGAAGGCGGGCACGATCGGCGCGATCTCGCGCAGGCCGAACGACATCGGCACCGCCAGATTGATCGTGCCGCGTGGCTTGCTCGACAATTCGCGGGCCGCGTTCTCCGCCGCCTCGGCCTCCTCCAGCACGCGCGCGGCGCGCTCGGCCAGCCGGTGGCCGAAGTCGGTCAGCGCCACCTTGCGCGAGGTGCGGTTGAAAACCTGCGCGCCGAGACGGTCTTCCAGACGCGTGATGGCACGCGAGACCGTCGCCACCGAGAGATTCAACGACCGGGCGGCGCCCGCGAAGGAGCGCTCCTCGGCAACCTTGGCCAGCAGCGCCAGACCTTCGAAATCGGGGAGCTTCGACATCGACAATCCTGCAACGATGACTTTCAATCGTTGCTATATCGAAATAATCGGGCCGGCGCCATCTTCTGTTTGTCAACGAAACAGGAGTGACCATCATGTCCCAGAAGCTCAACGGAAAGATCGCAGTCGTCACCGGCGGCACCAGCGGCATCGGCCTTGCCACCGCCAAACGCTTTGCCGCCGAGGGCGCGCGGGTTTTCATCACCGGCCGCCGGAAGCCGGAACTGGACGCTGCCGTCACCGCCATCGGCCGCGCCGCCATCGGCGTCCAGGCCGACGCATCGAAGCTGGCCGATCTCGACCAGCTCTATCAGACAGTGAAGGCCGAAGCCGGCCGGATCGACGTGCTGTTCGTCAATGCCGGCGGCGGATCGATGCTGCCGCTCGGCCAGATCACCGAGCAGCAATATGCCGACACCTTCGATCGCAACGTGAAGGGCGTGCTGTTCACCGTGCAGAAGGCGCTGCCGCTGCTGCAGGACGGCGCCTCGGTGATCCTCACCGGCTCCACCGCCGGCATCAAGGGCACCCCCGCCTTCAGCGTCTATGCCGCATCCAAGGCCGCGGTGCGCTCCTTCGCCCGCAACTGGATCCTCGACCTCAAGGATCGCCGTATCCGTATCAACACGCTCAGCCCTGGTCCCATCCGCACACCGGGTCTGGTGGAGCTGGCCGGTCCCGATGCCGCGCAGCAGCAGGGACTGCTCGACTATATGGCGTCGCTCGTTCCGATGGGCCGCGTCGGCGAGCCTGAAGAGACTGCCAAGGCGGCTGTCTTCCTCGCCTCGGACGACTCCAGCTTCGTCAACGGCGCCGAACTGTTCGTCGATGGCGGACAGGCGCAGATCTGAGCCCGCCCCTCCTCACTCATATCCATGACCAAATGAAAGCAACGACCATGACCGAGAACGAACGCATCATCCGCAACCTGTACGAAGTCGCCGAAGTGCAGGACTCCAAGGGGTTCACCGAACTGTTCACACCGGACGGCTATTTCTGGGACGTTTCCGCCGGCCAGAAATATTACGGCGCAGATATCGGCAAGACCGTCGACATCTATGCCAAGGCCTTCCCGGACATGCATCGCGCACTCGAGGTAATCTACGTCACCGGAGATGTCGTTGTGGTCGAACTCTCGCTCAACGGCACGCATAAAGGACCGCTCGCGCTTGCGGCCGGCACCATCCCGGCCACCGGCAAGGAAATGCACACGCCGTGCTGCGACGTCTTCCACCTCGAAAACGGCAAGGTGAAATCCTTCCACTGCTACACGGCAGCCACCATCCTGATGGCCCAGCTTGGCGTATTGGGAAATCTTGAGGCCGCCATCGCGGGCTGATCCAGCAAGTCGCCCGGCCGATATGCCCCCGCATATCGGC
>JAEXHR010000154.1 GCA_023449855.1 Pseudomonadota bacterium
AGGGCGGATTAGCGAAGCGTAATCCGCCGGCCGAGCGAATGTGACGAAGAGCGGCGGATTACGGCTTCGCCTAATCCGCCCTACGGACAGTTCACTTTTTACGCCCCTGTCTGCCGCTCATGCGCTAGAGATGAGCCTGCAGAGCAGGGGCTTTCTTTATGGCTGACGATATCAGGGCCTTGACCGGTGTGCGCGGCGTCGCCGCTGCGGTCATCGTCGTCTATCATTTCGGTGACGTGCAGCTCGCCACCGGCGGCACCGGCTCGTTCTTCCGCATCCCCTACGGCTATCTGCTGGTGGACATGTTCTTCATGCTGTCCGGCTATGTCATGGCGCTGAATTACCGCGAGACGTTCCAGCGCCTCACCGGCAGTGTGTTCGCGAATTTCATGCTCAAGCGCGTGGCGCGGCTGTATCCGGCCTATTTCATCATCGGCCTGTTTTATGTCGCCAAGATTGCCGCCGGCCTCTCGGGCGAGAAGCTCGAGATGTATTCGGCGTGGGACTGGTTCGGCAATCTGTTCATGCTGTCCGGTTGGGGTCTCTACATTTTCCCGATCATCGGCGTGGCCTGGGCGGCCAGCGCGGAGTTGGGATCCTATCTGCTGCTGCCACTGCTGATGCCGTGGACCCAGAGCAGGCATCGATGGCTCGCTTTGCTCGCCGTGGTCGCCGCGCTGATCGGCATCTATGCGGTCAGCATCACCGGTCGCGGCTCGGGCGGTCCGCTCGATGTGGTCAACGGCAATTCACTCTATCCGATGCTGCGCGCCGTGTGCGGTTTCGCGATTGGTCTCGCCATCTTCCGCTTCGGCGATCTCGTCGATCGCCTGTCGGCGACGATGCAGGACATCCTCGTGATCGCGCTGCCGCTCGCCATCATCGCCGTCGGTGTCGCCGATGCCAGCGATCGCCTGATGTATCTGCTTTACATCCCGCTGGTCGCCGTGCTGTCACGTGATGGACGGGTGGCGCAGCTCCTGTTCGGCAATGCGCTGGTCTACCGGCTCGGGATCATTTCTTATTCGATCTACCTGATCCATCCGCTGTTCGTGAGCTTCACCATCCGCACTTGGCGGCATTTCGGTCAGATCGATTGGGTCTATGCCGCCGCCTCGCTGGTGGCTTTTGCCATCATCTGGGCGCTGGCGGAGCTGAGCTACCGGCTGGTGGAAATGCCCGGCCGCAACTGGATCACCCGGCATTTCATCCCGCGCCGGAGCGAAGCGCCCGCCAAGGCCTGACGATCACAGCCGATGCGATAAGAGCTGCGGCGCGATGCCGCGGACGGTGCTTGCCGATTCCTTCAGATGTTGCCGTCACTGTCTCCGGAAATGTGAGTAACACAGATGAGCGGGGGCTGCATTGTGCGCAAAGCCCTGCAGCCATAGGCTTTTCGAGCATCGTGAAGCTCTGCCTTTGGTGCGGCAATGCGAGTTTGGGAGCCCGTCTCCTGCGGCTATCTTGATCACGCTGCGGTGACGCCTTGTCGCACGAGGCGATCTGCAGCGATGTGGCATTGATGCGCGGCCGCACCGAAATCTCGCGCCTGTCCTGGATGGAATGTGATGTCTTTGTCTCGTGGTCTGCTGGGCGTGATCGGTGTGTTGGCATGTCCTGCAATGGCATGGGCAGCCGATCCCGTCGTCACGCTCCCGTCCGTGCCGTTTGTGCCCTCGGTCTCCGGAGGTTGGACGGTGACTGTCGGCATTGGCGGCGAGATGCAGCCTTCTTATGAAGGTGCCAGCAGCTCGAAACTGGCCCCGAAGCCGATCATCTCGATCCGCCGTGCCGGTACCCCCGAGCGTTTCAAGAGCATGCGCGACAATGCCAGTTTCGCGTTGATCGATGTCGGCGGTTTCCGCGCCGGTCCGGTCGGCAGCTACAAGGCGTCGCGCAAGGCCGCCGATTACGCCGAATTACGCGGGCTACGCGATGTCGATTGGGCCGTCGAGCTTGGTGGCTTCGCCGAATATTACGCAATGGACTGGCTGCGTTTGCGTGCTGAAATCCGCCGTGGCGTTGGCGGCCATGAAGGCATTGTGGCGGATTTTGCAGCCGATGTGATCGTGCCGATCAATGAGCGCATGACCTTCGCCGCGGGCCCGCGCTACCGCGTGACCGACGCGAAATATGCCGAGACCTATTTCAGTGTCAGCAGTCTCGAGGCGCTGGCCGCCGGCCTGCCGATTTATGATGCCAAGGGCGGTTCGGGCTCGGTCGGCGCCGGCGCACAGCTTCGCTACAAGCTCGATCCGCAATGGGAAGTCCGGGGCTATGTCGAATATGACAAGCTGCTCGGCAGCATCGCCGACAGCCCGCTGGTGCAATTGCGCGGATCGACCAACCAGGTGACCTATGGCGTTGGCGTCGCCTATTCCTTCGACGTCGGCGTGCGATAGCTTTCTGCGCTAGCGCCCGGCGGGCCTAGCGCTCACCCGTCAGATAGTAAGACAGCATCGTCGACAATTCCCGCTCCAGCTCACCGCTGACGAGGGCGTCGGGACGGAAGGCAATGGCGGCATCGACCGCCGATCCAACCATCCTCGGCAGCAACAGCGTGCCGGCCTCGACATTGAAATCGCGCCGCAATTCGCCTGTACGTTTGTCGAGAATGCCGCGGATAAAGGCCTGCTTGCGCGGCCAGTTCTCGGCGCGCCACGGGACGGGGATATATCCCGACGCCGTCTCCATCAGGACCTGCAGTAGCGGCAGAAAGTTGGCGTGCTGATGGATCGTCGTTCGCACGCCGATGTTCAGTATCTCGCGTATGGGCTGGGACTCATCGCGCTCCCCCAGGATTTGCCAGATGCCGTCCGAGATCTGCCTGTTGGTCCGGCTGTGCAGTGCCCCGAGCAGGGCGTCCCGGTTCGGAAAATACTGGTACAGCGAGCCGATGCTGACTCCGGCGCGTTCGGCGATCCGGTTGGTGGTGGCCCGGTCGTAGCCTTCCTCGACCAGCACCAGGGCTGCGGCGTCGAGAATGATCCCCACGGTTGCAAGCGAGCGGGCCTGCCGCGGCGTCTTACGGTGGTGCCTTCGGTCGGTCGGCATACTGTGGTTTGCGCCCCCGCGCAGGATGTGATGCTGCGCGTTTATGCAGAAACAACGGAGGCGGTTTTAAGGTACCACAGCGCTTACAAGGTGGTCCGCAACGAAAAACGCCCCCGCGTTGGCAGGGGCGTTTCGAAAAAGTCGGTCGGGACCAGCTGGGGCGCAGCTTAGTCCTTCTTGAGGAAGCCCGAGAACTTCTTCTGGAAGCGCGAAACGCGGCCGCCGCGATCGAGAATCTGGGTGGTGCCGCCGGTCCAGGCCGGATGCGACTTCGGATCGATGTCGAGGTTCAGCTTGTCGCCTTCCTTGCCCCAGGTCGAGCGGGTCTGATACTCGGTGCCGTCGGTCATCACGACGGTAATGTTATGATAATCCGGGTGAATTTCGGCTTTCATGACGGTTCCTTCGGCGCGGATGCGCCTGAATCTCGGGTTTTCAATGGCGAATTTGCCGCGTCTATATCGCAGGAAGCCCCATCCGACAAGGACTTGTCGAAATTGACCCGAATCCGTTGACCCAAGCCTGTTGACCCAAGCCTGTTGACCCGGGCCTGTTGACCTATGTCATTTGCCAGCGCGCCTGCATCGGCCTATCTGAGGCCGCAACGACAAGAACGGTTATAGATCATGAGTGCAGTCGAACGGCTCGACCATACCCGCGGCGCCCCCGCGCCGGTTCCGCAGCCAGAACCCGTGCTGGAAGAGCCGACATTGGCCGATACCGTCATAGCCCCGCCGGCACCGAGCCGCGCGAAGCTACGTCCGCTTCTGGCGCTCACGCCTTATGTCGCGCGCTATCGCGGCCGTGCGCTGCTGGCGCTGGTGTCGCTGCTGATCGCCGCCATTACCACCCTGGTCGTGCCTATCGCCGCCCGCCGCATGATCGACTTCGGTTTCAGCCCCGAAGGCATCGCAATGATCAACAGCTATTTCAGCGTGATGATCGCGGTGGTCGTGGTGCTCGCCGTCGCCAGCGCTGCCCGTTACTATCTCGTGATGACCATCGGCGAGCGCATCGTCGCCGATATCCGCCGCGACGTGTTCGCGCACCTCACCGCGCTGTCGCCGTCCTTCTTCGATACCTCGCGCTCCGGCGAGCTGGTGTCGCGCCTCACCGCCGACACGACGCAGATCAAGTCCGCTGTCGGCGCTTCGGTCTCCATCGCGCTGCGCAACATCGTGCTGTTTCTCGGCGCCGCCGCCATGATGGTGGTGTCGAGCCCGAAGCTCTCCGGTTTCGTGCTGGCGGCGATTCCGCTGATCGTGATTCCGTTGGTCGCCTTCGGCCGCTGGGTGCGCCGTCTGTCGCGCAATGCGCAGGACACGCTGGCGAGCGCCTCTGCCTATGCCAGCGAGCTGGTCGGCGGCATGCGCACGGTTCAAGCCTATACCAACGAGCCATTTGCCAATGCGCGCTTCGGCAGCGAGGTCGAACAGGCTTACGAAGCCGCCCGCGGCGCTACCCGTGCGCGCGCTGTGCTGACCGCGATCATCATCTTCATCGTGTTCTCCAGCGTGGTCGGCATTCTCTGGGTCGGTTCGCATGATGTGCTGGTCGGCGAGATGACGCCGGGCCGTCTCGGCCAGTTCGTGCTCTACGCGGCCTTTGCCGCATCGAGCCTCGGCCAGCTCAGTGAAGTCTGGGGCGAGATTTCCTCGGCGTCGGGCGCTGCCGAGCGGCTGTTCGAAATCCTGCATGTGAAGTCGGAGGTCACGGCGCCGGCAAAGCCACGCGCACTGCCTGTGCCGGCGCGGGGCGATGTCGTGTTCGAGGATGTCTCCTTCGCCTATCCGACGCGGCCGGGCGTTCTCTCGGCCGCGGGTGTCTCGCTGTCGGTAAAGGCTGGTGAGAAGGTCGCCATCGTCGGCCCATCCGGTGCCGGCAAGAGCACGCTGTTTCACCTCCTGCTGCGCTTCTACGATCCGAAGACAGGCTCGATCTCCGTCGATGGCGTGCCGATCCGTGACGCCGATCCGCAGGATCTGCGTACCCGCATCGCGCTGGTGCCACAGGACTCCGTCGTGTTCGCCGCCACCGCGCGCGAAAACATCCGTTTCGGCCGCCCCGATGCGACGGATGCCGAAGTCGAGCGTGCCGCCGATCTTGCCCATGCGACCGAGTTCATCCGCCGTCTGCCCGGCGGCTTCGAGGCGTCGCTCGGCGAGCGCGGCGTGACGCTGTCCGGCGGCCAGCGCCAGCGCATAGCCATCGCCCGCGCGATTTTGCGCGATGCGCCGCTGCTGCTGCTGGATGAGGCGACTTCAGCGCTCGATGCGGAATCCGAGACGCTGGTGCAGACCGCGCTGGAAGAGCTGATGAAGCACCGTACCACGCTGGTGATCGCCCATCGCCTCGCCACCGTGCTGTCCTGCGACCGCATCCTGGTCATGGAGCACGGCCGCATCGTCGAGCAGGGCACCCACGCCTCGCTGGTCGCAGCGAACGGGCTGTATGCGCGGCTGGCGAGGTTGCAGTTCGGGGTGTGAGTTAGAGAGGATGTGAGCCGCGCGATGAATGGCTTACAGTAAGAATTCGTATTTCTTCGCCAACGATTTCATAAAGCACAATATAGGAATACGGCAGGACGGTCAGACGTCGAACGGCAGGGTCTTTTGTCCTTACACCGATATGCGGTTGCTGCGGCAATAGATCGATCGCAGATCGGATGCGAGCCTGCACTCGCCTGGCTCCGACAGGGGAATGTCCTGCAATATAATCGAGAATAGCGGATAGGTCTTCGAGTGCACGCTGTGTATAGCGCAGCTTCATAAGCCGTGTTTGGCCCAGGCGGCGCGAACCTGTTCGTCGGTTGCAAACTCACCTCGTGCCGCTTGCCCCCTGGATTCGGCAATGGCGGCCTGTTCGTCGGGGGTAAGCTCGACAGGCTCGCTTTGATTTCCTGCAAGTTGCAGCAGGACACGCGCGATATCATCCTGGGCTTCCGCGGGAAGCGCGCGGGCCATTTCAAAAGCTTGATCGAGCAGCTTCGTCATGGAGATAGGATAGTCCATAAATGGCTCAATGAAAACGGCTCCGCTCAAAGCAGAGGATGAGGAAAATCCTCCGTCACGGCCGCCACACCATCACATCCACGGCCCGCCCCGACGAATTCACTTCCTCGCCGGCCTTCGCGAATCCGTTCCGCAGATAGAATTTGATCGCCCGGGCATTGTCTGCATTCACCTTCAGCGTCACGCCTTCCGGCGACAGCCGCTTCGCCTCGTCCATCAACAGCCGCGCCGTTTCGCTGCCCCAATATGCCGGGCCGACCACGAGCTGGTCGAGATAGCCGGTTCCGTCGATCGTGACGAAACCCGCCATTACGCCGTCCTTTTCGGCCACCACGATTTGCGCCGCCGGCACCAGCTCGTCGCGCCAGCGTGCGCGCCACCAGTCGACGCGCTTGTCGAAATCGATCGAGGGATAAGCGAGCTTCCACGTCTCCAGCCAAAGCGCGATGGAGGCATCCTCGTCTTCGGCGCGGTAAGGGCGCAGCGTCACCATCTCAGCGTTCGGTCAGCTTCAGCTCGATGCGGCGGTTGCGCTTGTAGGCGTCTTCGGTCTGCGCGGCATCGAGCGGCTGGAATTCGGCGAAGCCCGCAGCGAGCAGGCGCTGCGGCGGCACGCCGAGCGAGACGAGATATTGCACCACCGAGATCGCGCGTGCCGCGGACAGCTCCCAATTCGTCTTGAACAGGGGATTGTTGAGGATCGGGCGCGAGTCGGTGTGTCCGTCGACGCGCATCACCCAGTTGATCTCCTGCGGGATCTGTTTGTCGAGTTCGGTCAGCGCGCTGGCCACCTTGTCGAGTTCGGCGCGGCCTTCGGGCAGCAGATCGGCCTTGCCGGCGTCGAAGAACACTTCGGACTGGAATACGAAACGGTCGCCGACGACGCGGATATCCGGGCGGTTGCCGAGAATGGCGCGCAGCCGGCCGAAGAATTCCGAGCGATAGCGCGACAGCTCCTGCACGCGCTGCGCCAGCGCCACATTCAGGCGCTGGCCGAGATCGGCGATGCGGCCCTGGGATTCCTTGTCGCGCTTCTCGGAGG
This sequence comes from Pseudomonadota bacterium, assembly GCA_023449855.1. Taxonomy (GTDB): domain Bacteria; phylum Pseudomonadota; class Alphaproteobacteria; order Rhizobiales; family Xanthobacteraceae; genus Tardiphaga. Next base: position 7,108 of record JAEXHR010000154.1, read on the forward strand.
CATCGAGCGCTTCTTCCAGCGCGGCGAGCTGGCGGCGCAACGCCGAGATCTGCTGGTTCAGCACCTCGATCTGCGCCAGCGCGCGCGACGAGACCTGCTTCTCGGAATCGAGGGCCTTGTTGAGTTCGTTGTTGCGGCCTTGCGCATCGGCGCCTGCGCCGGCGAGCCCGTCATAGAGCCCCTTGATGCGGTCGCGGTCGGATTGCACGGCGGCGAGGCCGGCGCGCAGCGAGGTCAGCTGCTCATCGAGATTGAGCTTGCCGAGCTTCTCCAGCGACAGCATGTCGCTGAGCTGCGCCAGCTTGGCATTCAGCTCGTCGATGGCCTTGTCCTTCCCCGTCACCTCCTGCGACAGATAGAACTGCACGACCAGAAACACCGACAGCAGGAAGACGATGGACAGCACCAGTGTCGACAGGGCGTCAACGAAGCCCGGCCAGTAGTTCATCTCGGATGAGCCGCGTCGGCCGCGTGCAAGTGCCATCTTGGTGTCTCTTCCTAAACGCCGAATTCCTCAGTCGTCGTTGCGAGGAGCCTGTTGGCGACGAAGCAATCCAGTTTTTCTTCGCTTGGTTCTGGATTGCTTCGCTGCGCTCGCAATGACGGCCGATGAAGATCAATTCTTCTCCGGCTGTAGCGCAAGGCGCTCCAGCAGTTTCTTGATCTCTTTGCTCTGCTCGCCCTGGCCGTCGGCCCATTCGCGGATCATTTCCTGCTCGCTGCGCATATGGGCGACGAGGCCCTGGATGGCATCGGCAAGATTGGCCATGGCGGTGGATGTGCTGCGATTGCCGCTGTCCTCGACCGAGCGGCGCAGCCGTTCGATGGCTTCCAGCAATTCCGGCGGCGCGCCAGCCGGCAAAGCAGCGGCGGCAGCGGCGACGGGCGTGCCGGAATATTCCGACACGGTGGAAGCCAGCCAGTCTTCGAGATCGGTGTAGAAACGATTCTGTGCCTGGCTCGATTGCAGATCGAGGAAGCCGAGGATCAGCGAGCCGGCGAGGCCGAACAGCGAGGATGAAAACGAGATGCCCATGCCGCCCAGCGGCGCAGCGAGGCCTTCCTTCAGCGTGTCGAACAGCGAGCCCGAATCGCCGCCGACCTTCAGCCCCTCGATCACCTTGCCCACCGACCCCACGGTCTCGATCAGGCCCCAGAAGGTGCCGAGCAGGCCGAGAAACACCAGGAGGCCCGTCATGTAGCGTGAGATGTCGCGAGCCTCATCGAGTCGCGTGGCGATGGAATCGAGCAGGTGCCGCATGGTCTGCTGCGAGATCGACATCCGCCCGGAACGTTCGCCGCCCAGAATCGCCGCCATCGGCGCCAGCAGCGTCGGGCGGCGGTCCATGGCGAGACCGGGATCGGAAATGCGGAAATTGTTGACCCATCGCACTTCGGGGTAGAGCCGGACCACCTGTCGGAACGACAGGATGATGCCGATCAGCAGCACGCCGCCGATCAGCGCGTTGAGCCCGGGATTGGCGAAGAAGGCGGTGACGATCTGCTTGTAGAGCACCGTGGCGATCAGTCCGCACAGCACCAGAAACACCAGCATGCGGACCAGAAATATCCGCGGCGATGACAGCTTGGTCAGTTCGATCTCTATCGCGGAGCGGGAAGAGGGAGCAGTCGCCATGGGTGATTCATCTGCTTGGGGAGGATCAAGGTCAGGCGAGCAATATGGCACAGCCGGGCGACAAAAAAAGATCGGATGGTGGGGAATCGGCGACGTTATTCGGAACTTCAGGCTGAAACCGCGCTTGATGACCTGCGTATTTGTAAAAGACCTTTGCGATGAGCCATTTACGGGGCTGCAGATGACGGTTGTATACTTGCAGGCGCTGCTGATGATTGCCGTGGCATTGTCGGTGCTGATGGCTCTTGCCTGGGTGGTGCAGCAACGCAGCGGCAACTCGGGCTGGGTCGATACGATCTGGACATTCTCGCTCGGTCTTGTCGGCGCAGGATCGGCGCTCTGGCCGATTGCCAATGCGCCGCCGAATACGCGGCAATGGCTGGTGGCGGCGCTGGTCGCGATCTGGTCGGTGCGGCTCGGCTCGCATATCGCGGCGCGAACGGCGGGCATCACCGACGATCCGCGCTATGCGGCCTTTGCACAGGACTGGGGCGCGGATGCGCCGCGCAAGATGTTCGTGTTTCTGCAGAACCAGGCGTTTGGTTCGATCCCGCTCGTGTTTGCGATCTTCGTCGCCTCGCGCTTCCCTTCTGAAGCGCTTCGCCTGCAGGACTATCTCGGCGCGCTCATTCTGTTCTCCGGAATTGCCGGCGAGGCGCTGGCGGATCGTCAGCTCAAATCGTTCCGCGAAGATCCAGCCAACAAGGGCCGTGTCTGCGACATTGGCCTGTGGCGCTGGTCGCGGCATCCGAACTATTTCTTCGAATGGTTTGGCTGGCTCGCTTATCCCGTGATCGCGTTGTCGCCGGACTATCCGTGGAGCCTCGCCACGCTGCTGGCGCCGCTGTTCATGTACTGGATCCTGCGCCACGTCACCGGCGTGCCGCCGCTGGAAGACCAGATGCTGAAATCGCGCGGCGATCGCTACCGCGACTATCAGGCCCGCACCAGCGTGTTCTTCCCGCTGCCACCGCGCAATCCCGGAGCCGCGGCATGAGTTTCGTCGCGCGTGTGATCGAGACGGCCGAGCGCGTGCCGTTGCCCGATCTGGTGATCCGTGCCGGCATCCAGCAGCTCTGCGCGCGCACCGCGCTGAAGCTGGCCGAATGCAATGCCGAGACGGATGCGGTCTTCGCGCGAGAGATGGCAACCCGTGCCGTCGCCGAGCATGCCGATGCCGCGAATATGCAGCATTACGAAGTCCCGGCAGCATTCTTTGCCCTCGTGCTCGGCCCCAACCGGAAATATTCGAGCTGCTTCTACAAGGAGCAGGCCACGACATTGCAGGAGGCCGAGGAGGAGGCGTTACGGCAGACCGTCGAGCATGCAGATCTGCGGGACAGTCAATCGATCCTCGAACTTGGCTGCGGATGGGGTTCACTCTCGCTCTGGATCGCGCGGCAGTTTCCCAATGCGCGGATCACCGCCGTATCGAATTCCCATTCGCAACGCGCTTACATCGAAGCCCAGGCTGCCGAGCGGGGCTATCCAAACCTGCGCGTCGTCACAAGAGACATGAACGTCTTTCAGTCGGAGCAAAAGTTCGATCGCATCGTTTCGGTGGAGATGTTTGAGCACATGATGAACTGGCGTGAGCTGATGACACGCATTCACTCATGGCTGGCGCCGGATGGCCGCTTCTTCATGCACATCTTCACCCATCGCGCCGGAACCTATCTGTTCGATCGCAGCGACAAGGAAGACTGGATCGCGCAGCATTTCTTCACCGGCGGCGTGATGCCGAGCCATTCGCTGATCCGGCAATATCGCGACATTTTCACTGTGGAGAAGGAATGGGCGTGGAGCGGCACGCATTACGCACGCACCGCCACTGATTGGCTTGCCAATTTCGATCGTCAGCGCGATGCGATCGAGCAAATCTTCAGGCCGGTCTATGGACGCGATACCGCTTTGTGGATGCGACGCTGGCGCTGGTTCTTTCTCGCGACACAGGGCCTGTTCGGATTCGCCGATGGCAGCGAGTGGGGCGTCAGTCACTACCGTATGGCCGCCATTAACCGAATGGTAAGAGTTCCATAGGCGTCACGTTCCCGTGAAGCTGGAATACGTATTTATTTTCAATGCTATAGTCTGTGTGGCAATGCGCCGCCTCGTTATACGTTGCGCCGCAACAGGGTGGTTTTTATCTTGCCCGCATCACGTTCGATATAGATCCGGCTGCACGTGAGACGCGATGATGACTTGTGCAGTTGTCGATACCTGTTCGAATTGCAAATTGGGAAATCGAAATCGATGACGATCATCAATGCACGTGCTGCAGGCTTCGCGCTTCTGCTGGCCGGGCTGGCGCCTGTGCTTGCAGGATGCAACGAACCGAAGGATGCAGTGGCGGCAGCGCCGGCCGAAGATCCGGCCCCCGAGGTGAGCGTTGTCACCGTCAAGCAGCAGGCCCGCGCCATCGTCCGCGAATTGCCGGGCCGTATCGCGCCGACGCGCGTCGCCGACGTGCGGTCGCGTGTGTCGGGCATCATCATCGAGCGCGCCTTTCATCAGGGCACCGAAGTGAAGGCCGGCGACACGCTCTATCGTATCGATCCGAAGCCGTTCGAAGTGGAGTTGCAGGCGGCCAAGGCGTCACTCCACAAGGCGGAGGCCGCCTATGACCTCGCGACCATGCAGGCGAAGCGCATCTCTGGCCTCGCTCAGCAAAAGGCCGTGTCGGAGGCGGAAGGCGAGCGTGCGATTGGCGCGCAACGCCAGGCGGAAGCCGAGATTGCTGCACGCAAGGCCGACGTCGCCCGTGCGCGTCTCAATCTCGATTACGCGACGATCCGTGCGCCGATCGACGGTATCGTCGGCGCTGCGCTGGTGACAGAAGGTACATTGATTGCGCAGAACGACACCACCAACCTTGCCACCATCCAGCAGCTCGATCCGATCTATGCCGACTTCACCCAGTCGGTGTCGGAGCTGAACAACCTGCGCCGCTCATTCGAGACCGGCGATCTCGAGCGCATCGCGCCGGATGCCGCCAAGGTTCGGCTTGTGTTTGACGATGGCTCGATCTACCCGCTGGTCGGCAAGCTGCTGTTCTCGGAAGCCAAGGTCGACACTTTCACTGGCCAGGTGACGCTGCGCGGCGAATTCCCCAATCCGAAGCGTGAATTGCTGCCGGGCATGTATGTCCGTGTGCAGATCGAGCAGGGCATCGATACCGACGCCATCGCGGTTCCGCAGCAGGCCGTTCAGCGCAATGGCGGTGGCGGTGCCGAAGTATTCGTGGTCAAGAGCGATGGTCATGTCGCCGTGCAGCCCGTGAAGACCGGCGCTGTTCAGGACGGTCTGTGGTTCGTGATGGAAGGCCTCAAGGGCGGCGAACAGATCGTCGTCGAAGGGTTCCAGAAGTTCACCGCCGGCGACAAGGTCAAGACCGTGAAGTGGACAGATCCTAGCCTCGCTGCGAATTTTCCGGGTGAACCCCAGAAGACGACGCAAGCGCGGCCCTGAGTAAGAGAACATGGCTAGATTTTTTATCGACAGGCCGATTTTCGCCTGGGTCGTCGCGCTTTTCACGTGTCTGTTCGGTGCGATCGCCATTCCGCTGCTGCCGATCGCACAGTATCCGATCATTGCACCGCCGCTGATTTCGATCAGCGCCAGCTATCCCGGCTCCTCGCCTGAAAATCTCTACAACAGCGTCACCCGGCTGATCGAGGAGGAGCTCAACGGCACGCCGGGCCTGCTGTTCTTCGAATCCACCAGCGACTCGCTCGGCTCCGTCGAAATTCTCGCCAGCTTCGAGCCGGGCACGGAGATCAGCGCAGCGTCGGTGGAAGCGCAGAACCGCATCAAGCGCGTCGAGCCGCGTCTGCCGCGCGCTGTGATCCAGCAAGGCATCCGCATTCAGGAAGCCTCTGCGCAGGTTCTGCAGATCATCACCATCAGTTCGACGGACGGCAGCCTCGATGAAGTTGCGCTCGGCGACTTCATGACGCGCAATGTCGTTGGCGAAATCCGGCGTATCCCCGGCGTCGGCCGTGTCCAGCTATTCTCCACCGAGCGCGCGCTGCGTGTCTGGATCGATCCGGCCAAGCTGGTCGGCTACAATCTGACCGCCGACGACGTCAACAAGGCTGTCACCGCACAGAATGCCCAGGTGGCGTCAGGCGCCATCGGCTCCGAGCCGAGCCCGGCCGAGCAGCGCACCTCCGCGCTGGTGCTGGTCAAGGGCCAGCTCACCACGCCCGAGGAATTCGGCGCGATCGTTCTGCGTGCCAATCCCGATGGTTCCGCGGTGCGCCTGCGCGACGTCGCGCGGGTCGAGATCGCTGGCTTCAACTATCAGTTCAAGACGCGCCTGAACGGCAAGCCGGTGGCCGGTCTCGCCGTGCTGATGTCGCCGGCTGGCAACGCGATTGCCACCGCGGGGGCGATCGACGCCAAGATGAAGGAACTGTCGAACAACTTCCCGGCCAATATCAAGATCGAGATTCCCTACAACGTCACGCCGGTCATCAATGCTGCCATCAACAAGGTCTTGATGACGCTGCTGGAGGCCGTGGGCCTCGTCTTCATCGTGATGTTCCTGTTCCTGCAGAATTTCCGCTACACGCTTATTCCCACCATCGTGGTGCCCATCGCATTGCTCGGCACCAGCGCGGTGCTGCTGGCGGTCGGTTACTCCATCAACATGCTGACCATGTTCGGCATGGTGCTGGCGGTGGGTATTCTCGTCGACGACGCCATCGTCGTCGTGGAGAATGTCGAGCGCATCATGAGCGAGGACGGGCTGCCGCCGAAGGAAGCCACCAAGAAGGCGATGGACCAGATCACCAGTGCCATCGTCGGTATCACGCTGGTGCTGATGGGCGTGTTCGTTCCGATGGCCTTCTTCCCCGGCTCCGTCGGCATCGTCTACAAGCAGTTCTCCGTCACCATGATCGCAGCCATCGGCTTCTCGGCGCTGCTCGCGCTGTCGCTGACGCCGGCGCTGTGCGCGACCATGCTGAAGCCGATCAAGAAGGGACACGGTCATTCGCATAGCGGCATGTTCGGCTGGTTCAATCGCGGCCTCGACAATGTGCGCGATCGCTATACCGGCACGGTGGCGTGGTCGCTGAAGCGCACCGGCCGCCTGATGCTGGTCTATGTGGCGCTGCTGATCGGTCTCGGCTGGGCGTTCGTCCGCATGCCCGGCGGCTTCCTGCCCATCGACGACCAGGGCTTCATCACCACGGACGTGCAGACGCCATCGGATTCGTCCTACGCCCGCACCGAAGGCGCCATCAAGCAGGTCGAGGAATATCTCACCAAGAAGGAAGGCATCGCCAATGTCGTGTTCCTGACCGGCTTCAGCTTCCTCGGTCAGGGTCTCAACACCGCACAGGCCTTCATCTCGCTGAAGGACTGGTCCGAGCGTTCCGACAAGGAGTCAGCGGCGCAGATCGTCGATGACATCAACAAGGACCTCGCCAGGATTCGTGACGCCGAGGTTTCCGGCCAGCAGCCGCCTCCGGTTGACAATCTCGGTGTGTCTGCCGGTTTCAGCTTCCGTCTGCAGGATCGCGGCCAGAAGGGCTATGAAGCCCTGCTCGACGCGGCCACGAAGCTGGTCGCCGAGGCCAATGCCGGCAAGATCATCCAGAACGCCTATATCGAAGGCCTGCCGCAGGCGCCGATCGTCAATCTGATGATCGATCGTGAAAAGGCAGGTGCCTTCGGTGTGACCTTCGAGGACATCAACAATACCATCTCGACCAATCTCGGGTCCAATTACACCAACGACTTCCCCAATCGCGGGCGCATGCAGCGTGTCCTGGTGCAGGCAGATGCGGCGAAGCGCATGAATGCCTCGGATATCCTGAACTACAATGTGAAGAACAATCGAGGTCAGCTCGTGCCCTTCTCGTCGTTCGCGACAGTGGAGTGGGCACGCGGGCCGAGCCAGATCATCGGCTTCAACTACTATCCTGCCATCCGTATTTCGGGTGAAGCCAAGCCAGGCTTCACTTCGGGTGACACGATTGCCGAGATGGAGCGCCTGACCGCCAAGCTGCCGCGTGGCTTCGGTTATGAATGGGCCGGTCAGTCGCTGCAGGAGAAGCTATCGGGGTCGATGGCGCCGTTCCTGCTCGCGCTGTCCGCGCTGGTGGTGTTCCTGATCCTGGCGGCGCTCTATGAGAGCTGGACGATTCCGATCGCGGTGCTGATGACGGTGCCGCTCGGCATTATCGGCGCGGTGCTTGCCTCGACATTGCGTGACATGCCCAACGGCGTCTATTTCACCGTGGGCCTGATCACGATCATCGGTCTGGCCGCCAAGGACGCCATCCTGATCATCGAATTCGCGAAGGATTTGCGGGCGCACGGCATGTCGCTCTACGACTCCACGATGGAAGCGTGCAAACTGCGTTTCCGTCCCATCGTCATGACCGGCATGGCCTTCATCTGCGGCGTGCTGCCGATGGTGGTGTCGTCGGGCGCAGGCTCGAAGAGCCAGCAGGCACTCGGTACTGGCGTTGCTGGTGGTATGACCGCCGTGGTGATCCTGGCGCTGCTGTTCGTGCCGATCTTCTTCGTCTGGGTGCAGAACCTGTTCTCGCCGGACAAGCCGAAGAAGGATGAGGTGAAGCAGCCCGAAGCGGCTGGAGAACCAGCGCCGTCACATTGACTAGGCACTCGCTTGTAGGGCGGATTAGCGAAGCGTAATCCGCCGGCCGATGTCATCGTTGAAGCTCCGCGGCGGGTTACGCCTTCGGCTAACCCGCTCTACGGTCGCGTTACTTCTTCGACAGCGGCCGCAGGATCTTCACCAGCGAATTGTGCACGACTTCATTGCCGCACACCACGTCGCCGGTCTTCAGCAGGTCGCCGCCGTCGATGTCGCTGACCAGACCGCCGGCTTCCTTGATCATGATGATGCCGGCAGCCACGTCCCATGGCTGCAGGTTGCGCTCCCAGTAACCGTCGAGACGGCCGGCCGCGACGAAGGCCATGTCCAGCGATGCGGCGCCGAAACGGCGCAGGCCGGCGACCTTCGGCTGCAGCGCCGCCATTTCGTTGCGCGACTGTTCGAAGTCGCCACGGCCGATATGCGGCAGGCCGCAGGCGATCACGCAGTCATGCAACTGCTGGCGTCCGGCGACGCGCAGGCGGCTGTCGTTGAGGAACGCGCCGGCGCCTTTCTCGGCCATGTAGAGTTCTTCGTTGCCGGGATTGTAGATCACGCCGGCGATCACCTGGCCCTCGCGGGCGAGGCCGATGGAAATGGCAAATTGCGGAATGCCGTGCAGGAAGTTGGTGGTGCCGTCCAGTGGATCGACGATCCAGGTATGGCTCTTGTCGGTGCCCTCACGGGTGCCGCCTTCCTCGCCGAGGAAGCCATAGCCAGGGCGGGCCTTGTTGAGGTCCGTATAGAGCATCTCCTCGGCGCGCTTGTCGGCGAGCGAGACGAAATTGGCCGGTCCCTTCATGGAGACCTGCAGGTGCTCGATCTCGCCGAGGTCGCGCTTGAGGCTGCGGCCGGCGCGGCGCGCGGCCTTCACCATCACATTCATCAGGGCCGAATTGATCATGATTTCGTCTCGCGACGACCTGTCGTCAGGTCTTCAGAATTGGGGTTGCTGGGGCGATGGGTGCCCGTTGGGGGCCACTCCGTCAAGGCAAGATCACTTCAGGGGGTCATTTCAGGGTGGAGCCGAGCCATTTATTGGCTGCCTGCTGGGCTTGGGCGCGTTCCTGCGGGCTGGCCTGGGCCAGCAGCTCGTCGAGCATCAGGTCGCCCTTGCCGGCGGTCTTGGCGACGATATGCCAGCGCAGGCCCTCCAGCCGGTCGTCGGTATTTGTGCGCATGGCCAGCACGCGGGCGAGGCGGTTCTGCGCGATCGGGCTGTTCTGCCTGGCCGCCTTGCGGAGCAGGGTGATGGCAGCCGGCTCGTTCTTCGGGGTTCCGGTGCCGTTATAGAGCGCGATGGCATATTCGACCTCGGCATCCACATTGTCGGCCATTGAGGCCGCCTGTAGCAGCCGCACTGCCTTGTCGATGCTCTTCTCGACGCCGGTGCCCTCCTTGTAGAAGGTCGCCAGCGCATATTGCGCCTCGGGATTGCCGGCATCGGCGGCCTGCCGCAGCAGTTCGGCCGAGCGCTTGACGTCCTGCGGCAGCGTCTGGCCGTCGAGATAGAGCAGCGCCAGATTATAGGCGGCCTTGGGGTTGCCGAGCTTGGCGGCAGAGGCCAGCAGCTTCACCGCCTCGTCGCGGCCACCCGGATTGGTGCGTTCGGAGAGCCGCAGCATGGCGAGCGCGAACATGGCCTCGCGGTCGCCGCGATCGGCGGCGCGCTTGTACCATTCGGCGGCCTGCTGATAGTTGCGCTTGATACCGAGCCCGCTGGAATAGAGTTCGCCGAGCATGGTCATCGCCTTCGGATCGTTGTTCTCCGTGGCGCGCTTGGTGGCAAGTTCGAGGGCTGTCTTGTACATGCCGCGCTGATAGGCGCCGTAGACCAGATCGGCCCGGGGATCGACGGGCTCTTCGGCTTTTTCCGGCTGTTTCGCAGGTGGCGATTTCTTGGTGGCTTCGGGAGTCTTCTTCGCAGCCTCCGGCGCTTTCGCTGGTGCCTGCTTGGGCGCCGCCTTCGCGGGCGCCTGCTTCGCTGGTGCCTGAGCGGCCGGCGGCGTCAGCGACATCTGTGCGGTCGCCGCCGTTGCGAACAGGCAGGTGGTCGTCAGCAGCAATGCGCGCAGCGTCGTCACCACGATCAGCCCTGTGCCGCCTTGAAGCGTTCGAGCACGGCCGCATGGCCGCGCTTGATCGCCGCCTCGGCATCGCCCAGCGCTGTGGCCGCGCCGCGCGGATCGTTCCAGACGAGATCGCCCACCAGCACGAAATCCGCGCCGACGGCGGCAAATTGCTCCGCCTCAATGAGAGACGCCGCATAGCCGACACAAGGCGGCTCGAACAGTTCGGCCCACCATTCCAGCCGCTCCGCGATCGCATCCGCAGACGGGCGCTGGCCCTTGGCGTCCGGCTCGCCGAACAGCACATAGTCGGCGCCGGCTTCGCCGGCCGACATGGCGTGGTGGCGCGTCGTCAGGCCGCCGCAGCCGGCGATGCGATCGGGCTTCAGCGCGGGCAGCGCCTCCTGCAGTGGCGCGAGGCCGGGCAGGTGTGCGCCATCGGCGCCGCCGCGGGCGATGAGATCGACATGGCCTTCCACCAGCAGTGCGGCATCGGCCTTCTGCACCGGTGCGGCGACCGCCTTGATGCGTGTTGTGAGCGTGCGCGGATCGGACGGCGCGAGGCGCAACAGCACCGCCGCCACGTCGGCCTTGCGGAGCAGGTCCGGCAGCCCGGCGAGCAGCGCAGCGGGGTCATCGACCACGGGCGTCGAAAGATAGAGTCGCGGGGCGGGCGGGGCCGGAGGTTTGGCAGCCAAGATTATGCAGCTTTCTCTTGTTCGGCAGTCCATGTGCCGGATGCGGCGAGCGAGTTCATGCGCGCGCGATGGATGAAGGCTTTCTGTCCGGCGGCGACATTCTCGGCTTTACCGGACCACGCCTTCTGCGGCGCCGCCTGCAGCGCGCGTCCATAGGAGAAGGTGAGCGGCCAGGGCAGGCCGCCGATTTTGTTCATGGCGTCGAGATGCGCGGTCGCCTCTTCATCCGACTGACCGCCGGAAAGGAACGCGATGCCGGGCACCGAGGCCGGCACGCAGTTCTTCAGCATGCGTACCGTCTTCTCCGCCACTTCGCCGACGGCGGCCTGCGTCTGCGATTTCTTGCCGGAGATCGCCATGTTCGGCTTGAGGATCATGCCTTCGAGCGCGACGCGTTGCACGCGCAATTCCTGGAATGTCTTGTTGAGCACGCGGGTGGTCACCTCGACGCAGCGGTCGATGTCGTGATCACCGTCCATCAGCACTTCCGGCTCGACGATGGGCACGATCTGTGCCTGCTGGCACAGCGCCGCATAGCGCGCGAGCGCATGAGCGTTCACGGAGATCGCGGTCATCGACGGGATACCCGCACCGATATCGATCACCGCCCGCCATTTCGCGAAGCGCGCGCCGCGCTCGTAGTATTTCGGCAGCCGCTCGGCGAGCTTGTCGAGGCCCACGGTGATGAGTTCACCCGGGCAGTTCGGCAGCGGCTGCGTGCCTTCATCCACCTTGATGCCGGGAATGGCGCCGGCTTCCTCGATCAGGCGGACCAGCGGCGTGCCGTCCTTCGCATTCTGCCAGATCGTCTCATCATAGAGGATGACGCCGGAGATGGACTGGCTCATTGCCTCGCGCGAACGAAACAGCATCTCGCGATAGTCGCGGCGATTGTCCTCGGTGGAGGCGACACCGATGGCATCGAACCGCTTCTTGATCGTGCCGGACGACTCGTCGGCCGCGAGCAGGCCCTTGCCCGGCGCGACCATGGCGCGGGCGATTTTGTTGAGATCGGCGAGGTTCATCGGAGCGGTCCTGAAGGATGGGATGCTTCTTACGGACAATAACGACAGATGTCAGGCAAATCCGAGGAAAACGGCGAGAGCGCGGTTAACGCGATCCATATCGGCGTCGTCGAGGCGACCAAATACCTTGCCGATTTTGGACACTGGCAAGGTCGTGCATTTGTCGGCCATCACCTGCGACTCAGCTCTGAGGCAATTCGCAGTGGTGGCAGCGACTGACACTCGGAAGACTTGGTGAGGTAAAATTTCGGTCGTCAGCGGCAGAAAAGTCACCGATCCCAAGGCCAGGTAGGTGTTGGCCTGGACAACGACCGCAGGCCGAGGTTTGCCGTAAGCTCCCGGAATTGCGACGGTGACCAGATCGCCACGTGTCATTTCCAGCCATCGATTTCGATGCTGGATAGCTCTTCGAGGATCTGTTTTTCCTCGGGGCTATTATTGATGATTTCGATCGCGCGTGCGACCTGCTCCCTATATTCCGGCGTATTCACATCCGGAACCCAGATGGTCACCGGCTTGAGGCCGGCGGCCTTCATCTTTTCGCGGTGCTTGCGGACCCGTTCGGCACCTGTAGCCATGACGACCTCCACTCCGTTACATGTAACATAGCGAAGGTCGTTCTGGATTGCAAGGCATGCGTGCATCCCGGCGGGATGCGCGCGATCAGGCGATCTTGGCGTTCAGCTCGCCGGAGGCGTAGCGCTTGGCCATTTCGGCGGTGGTCAGCACGCGCTTGATCTTGCTGGCCTGGCCGGCGGTGTTGAACTCCTGCAGGCGCTGCTTGCAGAGCTTGGTCATCGCTTCCATCGCCGGCTTCAGATATTTGCGCGGATCGAATTCGCTGGGATTCTCGGACAGGATCTTGCGGATCTGGCCGGTCATCGCCATGCGGTTGTCGGTGTCGATATTGATCTTGCGCACGCCATGCTTGATGCCGCGCTGAATCTCGGCCACCGGCACGCCCCAGGTCGGCTTCATCTGGCCGCCGAAGGTGTTGATGATGTCCTGCAGGTCCTGCGGCACCGAGGACGATCCGTGCATCACGAGGTGCGTGTTCGGCAGCTTGCGGTGGATCTCCTCGATCACGTTCATGGCGAGAATGTCGCCGTCCGGCTTGCGGGTGAACTTGTAGGCGCCGTGCGACGTGCCCATGGCGATCGCCAGCGCGTCGACCTGGGTTTCCTTGACGAATTTCACGGCTTCGTCGGGGTTGGTCAGCAGCTGGTCATGGGACAGCTTGCCCTCGGCGCCGTGGCCGTCCTCGGCTTCGCCTTCGCCGGTCTCGAGCGAGCCAAGCACGCCGAGCTCGCCTTCCACCGAAATGCCGCCGAGATGCGCCATGTCGGTCACGGTCTTGGTGACGCCGACATTGTAGTCCCAGTCGCCCGGCGTCTTGCCGTCAGCCTTCAGCGAGCCGTCCATCATCACCGAGGTGAAGCCGGCCTGGATCGCGGTCATGCAGGTCGCGGCCTCGTTGCCATGGTCGAGATGCACGCAGACGGGAATGTGCGGATAGATTTCGGTGACGGCGTCCATCATGTGCTTGAGCATGATGTCGTTGGCATAGGAGCGGGCGCCGCGGGAGGCCTGGATGATGACCGGCGCGTCCACACCATTGGCCGCTTCCATGATGGCGAGGGCCTGCTCCATATTGTTGATATTGAAGGCCGGTACGCCGTAGTCGTTTTCCGCCGCATGATCGAGCAGTTGACGCAACGTGATACGGGCCATGCGGGAAACTCCTTGCAAAATGGGGCTGTTCTTGATGGGACGGCGCGGGTTCCGCACCGGGATGATCGCTCTTAGCGCGAGCCCACGGCGAATCCAAGACGCCATAAGTCGCGCGAGCGCGCAGCGTTAATCGCTGAAGGGCGTAGGTGTTCCAGCGTGCGGAAATAAGATGTGCTTAGCTCTGTTGAGCTTCGAGCCTGGTCACCCGTTGCTCAAGCTCGCTGACACGCTTGTCGAAATCGCCGGACACAGCGCGTGTCATCACTAACATTCCCGCGCTGTCACGTTGCTGTTTGCGGATGATTGTCTCTATGCCGCCAAATCGAGCATCAACTGCGTTGAAACGTCGATCAACTTCATCAAAGCGCTTATCGACCTCAGTTCGAAATGCCGCTAGATCGCCCTGAATCTTCTTCAGGATTTCGAAAACCGCACTTTCCACGTTGTCACCCATGGCCGATACGTCCTCGCTGTTAGCAGGAACATATCATAAACGCACGGGTCCGCAACGGCAATCTAAAGTTGCTGAAAATTACTTCTTCAGCACTTCGACGCCCGGCAGCGGCTTGCCTTCCATCCATTCGAGGAAGGCGCCGCCGGCTGTGGAGATGTAGGTGAAATCATCCGCTACGCCGGCATGGTTCAGCGCCGCCACCGTGTCGCCGCCGCCGGCCACCGAGATCAGCTTGCCTTCCTTGGTGCGCTTGGCAGCATGTTTGGCAGCCACCACGGTGCCACGATCGAACGGCGCGATCTCGAATGCGCCCACCGGGCCGTTCCACACCAGCGTCGCCGCATCGTCGATCGCCGCATGGATGCGCTCGATCGATTGCGGGCCGACGTCGAGGATCATGCCGTCTTCCGGGATCGCATCGAGGCCATAGGCCTGCGACGGCGTGTTGGCTTCGAACTTGAACGCGACGGTCGCATCCACCGGCAGGATGATCGCGCAGCCCGCGGCTTCCGCCTTCTCCAGGATGCGCAGCGCCGTCGGTGCGAGATCCTTCTCGCACAGCGACTTGCCGACGCCGATGCCCTGCGCATGCAGGAAGGTATTGGCCATGCCGCCGCCGATCACCAGCGCCTGCACCTTGCTGACGAGGTTTTCCAGCAGGTCGATCTTGGTCGAGACTTTTGCGCCGCCGACGATGGCGATCACCGGGCGCTTCGGCGCTTCCAGCGCCTTGGAGAGTGCGTCGAGTTCGGCCTGCATGGTGCGGCCGGCATAGGCCGGCAGCTTGTGGCCGAGGCCTTCGGTGGTGGCGTGCGCGCGGTGTGCGGCAGAGAAGGCGTCATTGACCCAGATGTCGCCGAGCTTGGCGAGCTCTTCCACGAAAGCCGGATCGTTCTTTTCCTCGCCGGCATGGAAACGGGTGTTTTCCAGGCACAGGATGTCGCCATCCTTCATCGCGGCCACGGCCTTGGCGGCGGGCTCGCCGATACAGTCGTCGGCGAAGGCAATCTGCTTGTTGATGACGTTCGCGAGCGCGGCAGCGACCGGCTTCAGCGAGTTCTTCTCGTCGCGGCCCTTGGGGCGACCGAAATGCGCGAGCAGAATGACCTTGCCGCCCTTGTCGGCAATCCCGGTGATGGTCGGCGCAATGCGCTCGAGCCGCGTTGCATCGGTCACCTTGCCGCTGTCCATGGGGACGTTGAGATCGACGCGCACGAGAACGCGCTTACCCTTCACATCGACATCATCGAGGGTGCGGAAAGAATTGGTCATGGCTAGCTCGGTCATTTGGCTCACATCCTTCGAGACGCCGCGCCGAAGCGCGGCTCCT
>JAEXHR010000317.1 GCA_023449855.1 Pseudomonadota bacterium
CGGGGCCCGGGCCTCCCCCCCGCCCTTCAACCGGGGGGGGATGCCGGAATTTCAATGCAGGCGGGATGTCGTCGCCGTGGAGGCGACGGAATGGACGGGCCAGACCACCGGTGCCGTGCCCGGCACATTGTCGTTTTGCGCGGTGTCGTTGAGCGCATGGGCGTTCTGCAACGCGCTGACGAAACCCGCGAACCATTCCTGGATCGTGCCGGTGCGCAGCTTGGCCATCATGGCCTCCCAGCGCATCCGGCGCTCGAGCAGCGGCATCGAGAAAGCGGTCGCGATGGTGCGGGCCATGCCGTCGATATCGTGCGGGTTCACCAGCAAGGCGGTATCGAGCTCATTCGCAGCTCCGGCGAATTTCGACAAGACGAGGACGCCGGGGTCCACCGGGTTCTGGGCGGCGACATATTCCTTCGCCACCAGGTTCATGCCGTCATGCAGCGGCGTCACCACGCCGACCTGCGCGGCACGATAGAGACCGGCAAGCACGGTCTGGCTGAAGCCCTTGTTGAGATAGCGGATCGGCGTCCAGTCCACCTCCCCGTGGCGGCCATTGACGTCGCTGACCAGCCTTGCGAGCTGGCTTTGCAGATCGCCGTAAGCCTCGATATTGCCGCGCGACAATGTCGCGATCTGCAACAGCGACACAGAGCGCTTGAGCTGCGGCTGCAGCGTCAGCATGCGGTCGAACGCCTCGATGCGGTTGACCAGGCCTTTCGAGTAATCGACGCGGTCGACGCCAATGGCGAGCTTCTCGCCGTTCAGGCTGCGGCGCAGGCGCGACACATCGGGATGCGAGGACGATTTCGCCGCGAAAGCCGCGAACTTGGCGGGATCGATGCCGATCGGGAACACGGCACAACGCGATGCGCCGTAGCGCGACTGCACCGTGCCACCGGAAACAACGAGACCGAGATCGCTCTCCACATAGGACAGGAAGTTGTCGCGGTCGGTTTCGGTCTGGAAGCCGATCAGATCGTAAGCGAGCATCGCTTCGACGAGCTCGTGATGATGCGGCACGCCGCAAAAAATATCGCGCGCCGGCCACGGCGTATGCAGGAAGAAGCCGATCGGATGCGTCACGCCAAGCTCACGCAGCTCGGCGCCGAGCGCGAGGAAATGATAGTCCTGGATCCAGAATGCGGTATCGGGCTTGCGAAACTTGAGCAGCGCGCGCGCAACGAACGAATTCACCTCGCGATAGGACTGATAGTTATCCAGCGATGTGCGGATGAGATCGGTGCGCGAATGCAGCGCAGGCCAAAGCGCCGAATTGGCGAAGCCTTCGTAGTAACCGGCATAATGCGTGGCGGGCAGATCGAGCATCGCCAGCGCACCTGCGCCAAGCGCTTCGATCTCCGCAAACGGCTCCTTCTGCGCGCCTTCGCGCAGACGACCGGACGAGCCAACCCAGATCGCGCCTGACTTCTCCACCACAGGCAGCAATGCGGCTGCCAATCCTCCCGTCATCGGTTCGTTGGCCGAAGCGCGAGAGACACGGTTTGAGACGACGACGAGATTCACAAGGTTCCCTCCTGATTGCCAGCCCGGGCGAATGATAAACGTCTGTTCATCAATATGGTTCCTGGCCACCGTTCGACCCGAATGACACCAAATTCAGGCAAGCGGCGATGGAACCCGGCTTTTTCTTGCAGTTCCCATTCGACACATCACTTCGTCTTTGCGTCGTCGATCAGAAGTCTTCCAAGCCACGCACGCACATCGCGCGGTTCCGCGAAATGACCTGCGACTCCTTGCGCATGACGGCCAACGGAGAATGCGAGTCCATTCATGCCGGGCATGATCGCGAACACGCTTTCATCGGTGACATCGTCGCCAAGAAAGATCGGACGTCGACCCTTGAACGGCTCATGCGTCATCAATTCGATCACGCCGGTCGCCTTGGTGAAACCGGAATGCTTGATCTCGCAGACGAACTTGCCTGGCAGGATTTCCATCGGCGCATTCGGCAGATCGGCGCGGATCGCGGAGACCGCATCATAGATTGCCTTCTCCGCATGCGGCGCGAGGCGATAATGGAGCGCAAGCGAATAGCCCTTGTCTTCCAGCAGAATGCCGGGGCTGAGTTTGGCGATGGCCGCGAGGCGGCGCTTCAATTCCTTGTCCATCGGCGGCGCATGGGCGGCAACGGACTCGACGTCGCGTGACAGACGCATCTCCGCGCCGTGACCGCCGACGGCGGGAAACTGCTGGGGCGCGAAAATCAGATCGATATCGTTGATGGAGCGGCCGGACACCAATGCCAGTGCGCCATTCGTGCGCTGCAGCAGCTTTCCCATATTGCTGGCGAGATCCGGCGGCACCCAGACTTCACGCGGCGTCGGCGCCATGTCGAGCAACGTCCCGTCGATATCAAGCAGCAGCGCGCAATCGCCAAGACGCGGCAGCTCGACATCGACATGGTCGAAGATCGCAGATGCCGCCGGAGGTGCCTCGTCCATGGCGATTTCGATGATTTTCCGAGGTGAGGTCATGATGTCACTCCGTCGCGGCCAGTGGCCGTGCAACTGATTCAAGCGGCTTGCGTTCCGCCGCGATGGCATAGCGCCAGCCGACCACCGCAGCAGCGATCATCAGCACAGCGCCAAGAAGATAGCCGGCGAACACGCTGCTGCGCGCCCCGGTATCGATGAGCACACCGAACAGCGCCGGACCGGCAATGCCGCCGATGCCGGTGCCGATGGCGTAAAACAACGCGATCGCCAGCGCCCGCACCTCGATGGGGAAGGTCTCGCTCACGGTTAGATAGGCGGCGCTGGCGGCAGGCGAGGCGAAGAAGAAGATCACCATCCAGGCGATGGTTTGCGTCTGCGCGCTCATCACCCCAATGGAAAACAGATAGCCGGAAATGGCGAGCAGTATCCCCGACATGCCATAGGTGAAGGCGATCATGGCGCGGCGGCCGACCGTGTCGAACAACCGGCCGAGCAGCAGCGGCCCGAGGAAATTACCGGCGGCGAAGGGCAGCAGATACCAGCCGACATGGCTGGAAGAGATGCCGTAGAAGTCGGTCAGGATCAGCGCATAGGTGAAGAAGATCGCATTGTAGAAAAATGCCTGCGCCGCCATCAGCACCAGACCGACCAGCGAACGCTGGCGATAGGACACGAACAGCGTCAGCGCGACCTCCACCAGCGGCGTGTATGCCCGCTGCGCCAGCTTGATCTTCGGCAAGGATGCGATCACCTGGGGCGACGCCTTCTGATGCGCCGAGGTCTCGATATCGCGCACGATGTCTTCAGCGCGTTCGGGCTGGCCATGGATCATCAGCCACCGAGGGCTTTCCGGAATCCACATGCGCATGAACAGCACCACGAGGCCGATGGCTGCGCCGGTGAAATAGGCGATGCGCCAGCCATAGGCTTGCGACACCACGGCAGGGTCGAGCAACACGATGGCGCAGACGGCGCCCATGGCCGCGCCGAGCCAGAAGCTGCCATTGATGACGAGATCGGTCCAGCCGCGATAGCGCGCCGGCACCAGTTCCTGAATGGTCGAATTGATCGCCGTATATTCGCCGCCGATGCCCGCGCCGGTGAGGAAACGAAACAACGCGTAACTCGCGAGATTCCACGAAAAGGCGGTGGCCGCAGCGGCCGAAAGATAGAGCGCAAGCGTGATGAAGAACAGCTTCTTGCGGCCGATGCGATCGGTGAGCCAGCCGAATCCGAGCGCGCCGATTACCGCGCCGGCGAGATAGGCGCTGCTGGCGACACCGATATCGAGATTTGAGAATTTGAGAACAGGGTCATCCTTCAGCGCACCTGAGAGAGCGCCGGCGAGCGTGACTTCGAGACCGTCGAGAATCCAGGTGACGCCGAGTGCGAGCACGACACGGGTGTGAAACCCGCTCCAGCGCAGGTTGTCGAGACGCGCGGGAATATCGGTTTCGATGATGCGGGCGCCCTTCACAGGCAGGCCATCAGGCACCGTCGCAGCCATGCTGATCATAACGGCCTGCCTACGAGCATCGATACCGGCCTCCTTGACGCCAGCGGCATCGCGACGGCCGCAAGCACGGTCTCAAAACAGAAACCACCCGGTGCCGGAGAGCAGGGTGTTTTTCGGTTCTCACGCGTGATGTCCACGGCTGGCTAACAGGTGGGCTCCGCAAAGGTTCCGATCCCCCGCCCCTTCCTGGCCGGGAATGGAGACCGGCATCCGGCTTGACACAGCCATCCCTACCTGTCCTTATTGCGATTAGTTCGCATTAGCATTTGCAGATAGAGCTTCGGGGGCGGCGTGAGTTTAGGTAATTGGGTATCGGCGGCAGCGCTTTCGGGAGCGACCTGCATCCTGGGGGTGAGCGCCGGGCAAGTCCGCGCGCAAGAGGCGTTGTCGGAGATCACCGTCACGGCCGAGCGTGAGAAGAAGGAGGCCGATGCCTTCCAGTCCACCTCGCAATTCTCCGGAGATGCGCTGCAGCGCGCCGCCTCGTCCTCGCTGGCTGACCTTTTGGCGACCCAGCCCGGCATCGCCGCCTCGACCTTTGCCCCGGGAGCAAGCCGGCCGAATATCCGCGGCCTCGACGATTATCGCGTGCGCATCCAGGAAAACGGCGTCGGCAGCCACGACGCCTCGGATTTCAGCCAGGACCATCAGGTGCCGGTGGACCCGCTCACCGCCGACAAGGTGGAGGTGATCCGCGGCCCCGCCACGCTGCGCTATGGCAACCAGGCCATCGGCGGCGTGGTGAATGCGATCAATAATCGCATTCCGGAAGCGCTGGTGCCGGATGGTTTCGCCGCCAAGATCAAGAGCGGCGGCTCATCGGTGGACAGCAGCGTCGATGGCGCCGCAAGCATCGATGCGTCAGGTAACAACGTCGCCATCCATGTGGACGCATTCGCGCGCCGCGCCGGCGACTATCGCATCCCCGGCGGCGGCGTGCAGGCCAATACGCGCCAGCAGTCCGAAGGCCAGGCGGTCGGCGGCTCCTACATTTTCGATGGCGGCTATATCGGCACCGCGCTCCAGCATATCACCAGCCTTTATCACATTCCCGGTGTCGCCGAATCCGCCGCGCGCACGCGCATCGATCTCGAACAGACCAAGTGGACGACGAAGGGCGAGTGGCGCGCGCCGACCGAGCAGATCGCCGCCATCCGCTTCGCGGTAGGCGTCAGCGACTACAAGCATAAGGAACTCGGGATCGGCGCCGACGGCGTCGATGGCCTGCAGAACACCATCACCAACAAGGAGATCGAGGGTCGCGTGGAGCTCGATCACGCCGCGGTGGCGACGCCGCTCGGCACACTCACCGGCAGCTGGGGCATCCAGGCCAGCAACCGCAAGCTCGGCACATCGGGCGTGCTCGGCGGCCTGCTGGCCCCGACCAATACGGATGCTGTCGGCGGCTTCGCCTTCGAACAGTTGCAGCTCTCCGACACGCTGAAACTGCAGGCCGCGGGCCGCATTGAAGCCCTGACGGTATCCGGCATGGCCGCGACCTTCCCCGCCAATTTCCTGCCGCCGCCGGATACATTCACTGAAACGGCAGCGACGCGAAGCTTCACGCCGATGAGCTTCAGCTTCGGCCTGCTGCAGTCGCTGCCATGGGACATGGTGGCATCGCTGAATGCCAGCCGCACGCAGCGCGCCCCGGCGGCGCCGGAGCTGTTTTCGCGCGGCTCGGACGGCGCATCCGGCACCTTCGTGATCGGCAATCCCGATCTGAAGATCGAGACGGCAGAGTCGGTCGAACTCGGCCTCAAGCGCACCGCGGGTCAGTTCCGCTTCGAGGCCAGTATCTATTACACGCGCTATCTCGACTTCATTTATAAGCAGCTTACCGGCAATTTCTGCACCGACGTGTTTGCAAGCTGCGGCTCAACAGGTCCGCTGATGCAGGTGGCCTATGGCCAGCGCGATGCGAATTTCCGCGGCGCCGAGTTCCTGGCTCAGCTCGATGTGGCGCCTATTCATGATGGCATGCTCGGCCTCGACGGCCAGTTCGACGTGGTGCGCGCGACCTTCACCGACGGCAGCAGTGTGCCGCGCATCGCGCCGATGCGTCTCGGCGCCGGCGTCTGGTGGCGCAGCGCGCAATGGTATGCGCGGCTCGGCCTGCTGCATGCCTTCACCCAGAACGATATCGCAGCCTACGAGACGCCGACCAATGGCTACAATCTGCTGAAGGCGGAAGTGAGCTACACGCACACGTTCACGAAGGTCGATGGCGGGCTGCGCGACATCACGTTCGGTGTGGTCGGCGACAACCTGCTCGACGAGCGCATCCGCAACCACATTTCGTTCAAGAAGGCCGAGGTCTTGCAACCGGGCCTTGGCGTCCGCCTCTTCACGACCTTGCGATTTTGACCGCCATGTCCTTGGAATCGCTCCAGTCTGGATCGCAAACTGCCGCCCCGAGGGCGACATCGCCACTGCCGGGCGATATGGTCCGGCCCTTTCCGCCACTTGCCACGCTCAACGGAATGCAGCTTCGATGACCGGCTCCCGCTTTACCTTCATTCACGCCGCCGCCGCGCTCGCGACGCTCACCGTTCAGCCGGCTTTCGCCGCCGGTGCCGAAGGGCTGCTGCCGGCGAACCTGTCGCCCTGGGGCATGTTCCAGAATGCCGACATGGTGGTGAAGACCGTGATGATCGGCCTCGCCTGCGCCTCGCTGGTGACCTGGACGGTGTGGCTCGCCAAGACCATCGAGCTGCGCCGCGAAACCAGCCTCGCCAATCGCCGACTCGAAATGCTGGAAAGCGATACGTCGCTGCGGCAGGTCGAGCGCGACAGTGCCGATGCCCGCGATGCCGTCGCGCAGTTGATCCACACCGCCGTGCGCGAGACCGAACTCTCGCATGGCATCTTCGATGACGGATTCAAGGAACGCATCGCGCTGCGGCTGGAGCGCGTCGAAGGTGCGATGGCGCGGCGCATCGCCCGCGGCACCGGCATCGTCGCCACCATCGGCTCGACCTCGCCCTTCATCGGCCTGTTTGGCACCGTCTGGGGCATCATGAATGCCTTTATCGGCATCGCCGAAACCAAGACAACCAATCTCGCCGTCGTTGCCCCCGGCATCGCCGAAGCGCTGCTGGCCACCGCGCTCGGCCTCGTCGCCGCCATCCCGGCGGTCATGATCTACAATGCGCTGGTGCGCAGCATCACCGGTTATCGCGCACTGCTTGGCGATGCATCGGCGCAGGTGATGCTGCTGATCAGCCGCGACCACAGCCGCCGCGGCATGCCGATGGCGCGGGCAGCAGAGTAAGAGCGGACCGATGGGCTCACGACTGGGCGGACGTATCGGCGCGGGCGACGATCTCGAAGTCAATCACGAGATCAATGTCACGCCTTTCATCGATGTGATGCTGGTGCTGCTGATCATCTTCATGGTGGCGGCGCCGCTTGCGACTGTCGACATGGGCGTCGATCTGCCCGCTTCCACGGCCGAACCGCAGCCACGGCCGGACAAGCCGGTGTTTGTCACCGTGAAGCCCGACATGACGCTGGGTATCGGCGAGGATGTGGTGCCGCGCGACGGGCTCGGCGACGCGCTCGGCGCAGCGACCAGGAACAACAAGGACGAACGCATCTTCGTGCGCGCCGACAAGGCCGTCAGCTATGGCGAGCTGATGGAGGTGATGAACATGCTGCGTAATGCCGGCTATCTGAAGATCGCGCTGGTCGGCCTCGACGGACGCTCCGCACCGCAATGAACGCCTTCGCTCTGCATCAACCCGGCGACCGCACCGCACTGCGCTGGACCGGCTCCGCGCTGGCGATCATCGCCGTGCATGCCGGCCTCATCGCCGCGGGCATCGCGCTGTATCAGAACCACGCGCCACCGGGCGCCGCCGAAGCCACGATCATGATCGACATGGCACCGGTTTCCGCCGCCCCGGAAGCGTCGCCGCAAGACGTTGCCCCCGGGCCCGAAATGCAGCAGGCCGATGCGCCTTCCGCGCCGCCGGAGCCGCAGGCCCAGCAGCAGGTGGAGGAGCAGATCCCGCCGACGACGCTGATGGAGAAGGCCGAGGTCGCAGCGCCGCCGGAGCGGAAGGTCGAACCGACGCCGCCCCCGCCCGAGCCTGCCAAGGTCACGCCCGAGCCACCCAAGCCGACTCCGGTGAAGCCCAAGCCCGTTCAGGCCGAGGTGAAAAAGAAGCCGAGCGACACCAAAGCCGCGCCGCGCACCACCGCGCCGCAACGCGCCGAGCATACCGCGCCGACGACGTCCGCCGCCATGGCCGGCGCCTCACGCGCCGCGATCGTGAGCTACAATCAGCTCGTTCAGGCGCATGTGCAGCGCTTCAAGCAATATCCGTCCGGCGCGCGCAGCGGCCAGAGCGGCAAGGTCCGCACCATGGTGGCCTTTACGTTGAGCCGTTCGGGCAGCGTGCTGTCGGTACGTTCGGTGGGCTCATCGGGCAACCCGGCTCTCGATGCCGAGACCGTGGCCACCGTACGCCGCGCACAGCCTTTCCCGCCCTTCCCCGCCGAGATGACGATGTCGAGCCAGTCCTTCACGCTGCCGCTGTCCTACGATTTGCGGTGAGGCAAAGGCTGTAGGATGGGTTGAGCGGAGCGAAAACCCATGCTGTCCGTCATCGCCGCGAGCTCGGCCGATGGGTTTTCGCTCCGACGCTATGCGTCTGCGCTCAACCCATCCTACGGCATCGTCACTGCGCCGGGTTCGCCCGCTCGAATTGCCGCAGCAGCTTGTTGCCGCGTTCCACAGCCGTATCGAGCGCCTGCTGCGCCGGCTTTTTGCCGGCAAAGGCGGCTTCCAGCTCGTCCTCGATGGCATCGCGGATCAGCGTAAAGGAGCCCAGCCGCATCCCCGTGGAATTCTCCGTCGGCGGTTTCAGCGTGATCTGCTCAATCGATTTCTCGGTGCCGGGATTGCGCGCATAAAAGCCCTGCGACTTGGTCAGCTCATAGGCCGCGCGCGTGCTCGGCAGATAGCCCGTGTTCTGATGCCACGCCGCCTGGATGTCCGGCTGCGACAGGAAGGCGAAGAACCTCGCGACGCCCTTGTATTCGTCGCGCGGACGATCGCGCAGCACCCACAGCGTGGCGCCGCCGATCATCGAATTCTGCGGCGCGCCGGTGACATCCGGCCAGTACGGAAGCATGCCGTAGCCGACATCGAATTTCGCATTGGCGACGATATCGGCGCGGGTGCCTGAGGAACCCAGGAAAATCCCGCACTCGCTCTTCTGGAAACGTGGCTCGGCCGAGGTCGCCCGACCGCTATAGTCGAACACCTTGGTCTTCTGCCATTCGGCGAGCTGCGCGATATGGCGCACCATGGTCGGATTGTTGAAAGTCAGCACCGCATCGAGGCCGCCGAGGCCGTTCGACCGCGTGGCCACCGGAATGTTGTGAAAGGCCGAGAAATTCTCGACATTGATCCAGGACGGCCATGCCGTGGTGAAGCCGCATGGCGCGCCGGCGGCGCGCAGCCGCTTCGCCATCGCGCCGAGCTCCGGCCAGGTCTTCGGCGGCTCGTCGGGATCGAGACCCGCAGCCCGGAACAGATCCTTGTTGTAGTACAGGATCGGCGTCGAGGCGTTGAACGGGAACGACAGCATGTTGCCGGCCGTATCGGTGTAATAGCCGGTGATCGCCGGCAGATAGGCCGACGGCGTAAATGTCTCGGCCTGATCGCGCATCAGCTCATAGACCGGATAGGTCGCGCCCTTGGCAGCCATCATGGTCGCGGTGGCGATCTCGTTGACCTGCACGATGGCCGGCTGGCTGCGCGAGCGGAAAGCAAAGATCGCCGAGGTCACGGTCTCCGTATAATTGCCCTTATAGATCGGGACGATACGGAAACCGGTCTGGGTCGCATTGAAATCGGCCGCCAGCTTCTCGACCTGCCGTCCCAATTGCCCGGACATGGCATGCCACCACTGCACTTCCACGACCGCCCGCGCCGGAGCCGTCGCCTGCAGGATCCCCATGACGAGCGCACAACATCCGAGCGCCAGTTTTCGCATCGTCCAATCCTGCCCTTCTGGGTGCCGACCGGAGCCGGCGTATCATGAGTCCGTCACCGGAAGGCCTGCCCCCTCAGCAACACATGAAAATGACATTTACGATAAGGTTTTAGAGCATGATCCCGGAAGGTGGATATCGATTTCCGGACAAGATCATGCTCCAAATGACGACACCGCCGCGCGGACCGGCCGCGAGACCATTCATCATGAACCCGCAGAACTGTGTTAAATTCCAATGCCTTTCGGTTCAATCGCAAGTATAGCTGCAAGAGTTTAGATAGACTTTGACCACCGATTGAACCTTTCCCAAAGCCAGATGACACACTCGTGGTGACAAGCCCGCATAGCGAAGTATCCGAGGGTCAGGACGGGCTGGCGGCGCAAGGCCGAACCGGCATTGTCGGGCTTGTGCGCGCGATTCCGATCCGCTGGCGCATTCTCTCCATCGCGGCGCTGAATTCCGCTGTCGTCCTCGTCCTCGCCGGCCTGATCTGGAGCGGTTCGCAGGTGCTCTCCTCGGCCTGGGAAGACGTCCGCCAGGTGCGGCAGTCCGACCAGGTGCTGGCGCTGCTGGAAAGCGAGACCGGGCGGCTGCAGAACCTGATCCATCGCTACATCAACCAGCCGAGCCCCGAACTCTTCGCCGAGATCCTCCTGCTGCGCGAAGCCGTGCTGGGCACGCTGAACACCCGCGCATCCACGGATCCGATGATTTCGGGATCGGTGGCGGAGCTGGAGCGTGTGACAGAACGCTTCCTCAGCGGCTTCGGCGAGCTGCGCACGCTGCAGAACACCATCGCCAAGACCTATGAGGACCAGGTGCTCGGCCCGGCCAAGGATATGGCCGGGCTCTATTCCATCATCGAGGGCGCCACCGGCCAGCGCGATGCCCTGATCTGGCCGGCGCTCGGCAAATCCCGCGAAGCCTTCACGGCCATGCTGGTGGCGGCGAATTCCTATTATCTCTCGCTCGCTTCGGCCTCTGCTGAAGAAGCCCGCCGCAACACCGAGACCATCGAGCGCACCATTCCGGTGATGACCGATCTCGCCGACAACGACCTGCAGCGCATCGCATTGCAGCGGCTGAAGGGGCGTGCGGGCGCCTTGCGCGACGGTCTTGCGAAATTGTCGGATCAACTGTCCAGCCGCACCGACCTGCTGCGCAACTCCATCGATGCCAGCCAGGCCGAAACCATTGCCGCCATCGACGGGCTGTCGGTGAAGATGCGCCAGCGCGAACAAAGCGCACAGACCACCTTCGCGCGCACGCTGGCCGCCATTTCGCGCAACGTGATGGTGATTGCCGGCGCCTTCCTCGGCATCATTCTCACTGCCGGCATCATCATCACGCTCAGCATCCGCATGCCGCTGCGCCAGATCATGACCTCGATGCGGGCGATCACGTCAGGCGATCTCGACCGCAAGGTGCAGGGCACCACCGCCACCGACGAGATCGCCGCCATGGCGCGGGCGGTGGAAGTCTTCCGCCAGAACGCCATCGCCAAGCGCGAAGCGGAGAACGAGCTGCGTGCCGCCAAGGAAAAGGCCGAGAGCGCGCTGCTCGAACTCAACACGGCCCAGCAGAACCTGATCGATGCCGAACGCCTCGCCGCGCTCGGCGGTCTCGTCGCCGGCGTCGCCCATGAAGTCAACAACCCGATCGGCATCAGCCTGACGGTGGCATCAAGCTTCGCCCGCCGCGCCGAAATGTTCGACGCCGAACTGCGCTCGAAATCGCCGCTGAAGCGCTCGCAGCTCGAGGATTTCGTCAAGACATCGCAGGATGCTGCGCAGCAACTGGTGGCCAATCTGCACCGCGCCGGCGACCTCATCCAGTCTTTCAAGCAGGTGGCGGTGGACCGCTCCCACGCCGAACGTCGCCAGTTCAGCCTCAGCGAGGCCACCGACCAGATCATCGCCAGCTTGCGGCCGGTGCTGAAGAAGGCGCCGATCACAATTTCCGTGGACGTGCCCAATGGCCTGCTGGTGGATGGTTATCCCGGCTCCTACGGCCAGATCCTGACCAACCTGTTCCTCAACGCCGCCAACCATGCGTTCCCGGACGCGCAGCCGGGGGCCATCTCGATCGCCGCCAAGCCGCGCGGCGCTGACGACATCGAAATCAGCTTTACGGACAATGGCGTCGGCATGAGCCCTGACGTACAACGGCAGGCATTCGATCCTTTCTTTACAACGCGCCGCAATGACGGTGGCACGGGCCTCGGCCTGCATATTGTCTATAATCTGGTCACCCAGCAGCTGGGCGGCCGCATGATGCTGGAGTCCCGCCTGGGACAAGGCACGACATTTCGCATTATCATGCCGCGGACCGCCACCGGTGCCGCAGGCTCATTCGACGGGACGATGCAATGGCCGACCAGGACGATGTCCTCTACCTGATCGAAGACGACGGCGAGGCTCTCGAAGAGACCCACGCCCGCAAATGGAAGATCGCCGTCATCGACGACGATCAGGCAGTGCATGAAGGCACGCGGTTTGCGCTCAGCGACTACTCGCTGAACGGGCAGACGCTGGAGATTCTCTCGGCCTATTCCGCCGCCGAAGGACGCGAGCTGATGCGCCAGCATCCCGATGTCGCTGCAGTTCTGCTCGACGTCATCATGGAAACCGACGATGCCGGCCTCGCCCTCGTCGAATTCATCCGCAACGAGCTGCACAACGAAACCGTTCGCATCATCCTGCGCACCGGCCAGCCCGGCCAGGCGCCGGAACGCCGCGTCATCGTCGATTACGACATCAACGACTACAAGGCGAAGACCGAACTCACCGCCGACAAGCTGTTCACATCGCTGACCGCGGCGCTGCGCAGCTATCAGCAGCTCGAGCGCATGGTGCAGACGCGACGCGGCCTCGAGATCATTCTCGATGCAGCCTCGACGCTGTACGACTTCCGCTCCATGCAACGACTTGCCGAAGGCGTGCTGACCCAGATCGCCTCGCTGCTCAATGTGGATTGTGCGGGAATCCTCGTGCTGCGCGACGGCGGCGGCGCCCAGGAAGACTTCGCGGTGCTGGCCGGCTCCGGCTGCTACAGCCGTTTCATCGGCTGCCCGACACCGGCCTCGCTCGATTCCGATCTGCGGCAGATGGTGGAAGACGCCTTCCGCCGCCGCAAGCATGATTTCGACGATCACCGCACGGTGCTCTATGTGCGCACCGGCTCAGGCCGCGAAGTGGTCGTGCTGCTGCAGGCCGAGCGTGAACTGTCCGAGACCGACCGCGCGCTGGTGGAGATTTTCGGCAGCCGGCTATCGATCGCTTTCGACAATGTCATCCTCTATCAGCAGCTTCAGGCCGCCAATACCCAGCTCGAGGATCGTGTCACCCAGCGCACCCGCGCGCTGATGCAGGCCAATCGCCGCCTCTCGGCCCAATGGCTGCGACTGCAGCGCGCCAACGGCTTCAAGAACGAAATCCTCGGCACCGTTGCCCACGACCTTAAGAATCCGCTCGGCGTCATTCTCGGCCGCACCGAGATGCTGACCGAACTGATTGCCGCCGGCTCGACAAAAGAAGGCATCGCCACGCAGATCGACCATATCCGCGACGCCACCAAGCGCCTGACCGCCATGGTCGATCACCTGATTTCCGACGCCATGGCCGATGCCTTCGACATCACCATCCGGCGTGAGCCGGTCGATCTGTCCGCCCTCGTCAGCGACGTCGCCGAGGCCAACCGTCCCTCTGCCGTCAACAAACAGCAGCAGATCACCGTATCGGCGCCCGGCCATTCCGACCTCACCATGTGCGACGCCGACCGCATGCGCGAGGCGATCGACAATCTCGTCAGCAACGCCATCAAATATTCGCCGATCGGCGGCAAGATCGACATTCTCATCAATGGCGGCACCGAGCATGTCCGCGTCAGCGTCAGCGATGAAGGCGCAGGTCTTTCGCCGGAGGATCTCGACCGGCTGTTCGGCCGCTTCCAGCGGCTCTCCGCCAAGCCCACCGGCGGCGAAAGCTCGACCGGCCTCGGCCTCTCCATCGTCAAGCGCATCGTCGACATGCATGGCGGCGAGGTCACCGCCGACAGCGCCGGCCCCGGTCAGGGCGCCACCTTCACCATCATGCTGCCGGCGGCGATCGAGGCCCAGCCATGAGCACGAGCCCGCATATCATCGTCGTCGATGACGAGGCACCCGCTCGCGAGATGGTCGGCGACTATCTGAAAATGCACGGCTTCACCGTAACGCTGTGCGACGGCGGCAAGAGTCTGCGCGGCGAGATCGAGACCAAGGTGCCCGATCTCGTGGTGCTCGACCTCAACATGCCCGAGGAAGACGGTCTGTCGATCATCCGCGATCTCAAGAGCCGCACCAATGTGCCGGTGATCATGCTCACCGCGACTGCGAGCCCGATCGACCGCGTGGTCGGTCTCGAGCTCGGTGCTGACGATTACATCGCAAAGCCGTGCGAATTGCGCGAACTGATGGCGCGCATCCGCTCGGTGCTGCGCCGGAGCGTCGCCTCGCTGAAAGCAGCAGAGGCCGCGCCGACGACAAATTCGAAGGACCACCTCGTCCGCTTCGGCACCAAGTGGCTCGATCTCGAAGCCCAGGCACTGCGCGACGAGGAAGGCAACGAGCATCCGCTCACCGCCTCCGAATTCGGTCTGCTGAAAGTGTTCGCCGCCAATCCGAAGCGCGTGCTGTCGCGGGAGCGGCTGCTCGAACTCGCCAATGCCCGCGATGCCGAGGCCTTCGACCGCGCCGTGGATCTCCGCATCATGCGCATCCGCCGCAAGATCGAGCCCGATCCGGCCAAACCCGCCGTAATCCGCACCATCCGCGGCGGCGGCTATCTGTTCTCGCCCGCAGGCGAGAAGGCGTAGGCTTACCTCACCTCTCCCCACCGGGGAGAGGTGACCGACGTAGCGCAGCGAAGTCGGGCCGGTG
>JAEXHR010000264.1 GCA_023449855.1 Pseudomonadota bacterium
CACGAGGCCGCGGACCATTCGCCTGCTCAGCGGCCTCGGCGTTAAAGGCGACGGGCAACCGGCCCTTCCCGAAAAAGCCTGAATGCCCGTATCTTGATGGCCATCCCGCAGCAACCCCGCAGTAACCAACCGAGCCTAAGCTTCCCTGGTGCCCACGCGTCCTACCATCCTCGTTTTCGACTCCGGTCTCGGCGGCCTTACCGTCCAGCGCGAGATTGCAAAGGCGCGGCCGGATGCACGCTATATCTATGTGGCCGATGACGCATTCTTCCCCTATGGCCAGCACAGCGAACAGGCCCTGATCGGCCGCGTCGTTCCCCTGATGGGCGAATTGATCGCCGCGCATCGGCCAGATCTCGTGGTCATCGCCTGCAATACCGCTTCGACCATCGTGCTCAGCGATCTGCGCGCCGCCTATAGCGTGCCCTTTGTCGGCACCGTACCGGCGATCAAGCCGGCCTGCGCGGGATCGCTGACCAAGCGCGTTTCGGTGCTCGGCACTTCGGGCACGGTGAAGCGCGAATATACCCAGACACTGATCCGTGAATTCGGCGGCGGCTGCATCGTCACTCTCGTCGGCTCAGCAAATCTCGCTTCGCTGGCCGAAGGCGCGCTCGGCGGCGGCAGCGACATCACCGATGCCGACATCTTCAACGAGATCGCCCCCTGCTTCGTGGGAGACGCGACGGGCGCACGCACCGACACCGTGGTGCTCGCCTGTACACATTACCCGCTGCTGCAGGCCGAACTTACACGTCTGGCGCCATGGCCGGTGACATGGATCGATCCCGCCCCCGCCATCGCGCGCCGCGTGGTCGGCCTGATCGGCGACCACCAGCCAGGCGCCCTGCATGGCGACGCCGTGCTACTTTACACCTCCGGCAAGCGCCACGCCTGGCCGGAGACGCTGGCGCCTTTCTTCGGTGGCCAGGTCGCAGCCTAGCGAGACCGCTCGACTTTCCCCTGCACGCTGCTAGCCTTTGTGCGCGCCGTTCCGGCAAGAGAGCGGCAAAGGGAGAACCACATGCTCAAGAGACTCGTCCTTGGCCTGACCATCGCCATGCTCGCCGGCTTCAGTGCCGCCTCCGCGCAAGGCATCAAGCGCACGCCGCTGCAGGACATCAAATATCCGGCGGGCCATCACATCGTCACCGTGATCGCCGAGATCGGGCCGAATGTGCTCGCCGGCCGCCATACCCATCCCGGCGTCGACACCGGTTACGTGCTTGAGGGCGATGCCACGCTGATTGTCGAGGGACAGCCTGACAAGCAGCTGAAGCCCGGCGATTCCTATGCCGTGCCGGCGGGGGTCCCGCACGACGTGAAATCCGGCGACAAGGGGCTTAAACTGATGGCCGTCTATGTGGTCGAGGACGGCAAGCCGGTGGCGACGCCGGCGCCCAAATAGGTCCCGAAACGGCGGGAACCGGCCATTTGGCCGGCGAAATGGCCGGCTTCGGCGTCAGAGGCCGTCAAAACGGCCAAAAGCCCTGTCTTTGAATTGACATACGGCCCCCCGCCCCCTAGAAACCGCCCTGCTCGCGGGCCGTTTTCGGCCCGCGAAGCGTTTCGCACCCGTGGTTCTCCGCCCAGCTTTGGGAATGAACCTGTCGGTGCCGGGATTTCCTTCAAAAGATTACCCGGTACAAGGAGGGCGCGTCTCCTCACATCCACCTGTTTACAATCGAGGACGCGATGACAAAGCGTAGTGAAGCCAAGTACAAAATCGACCGCCGCATGGGCCAGAACATTTGGGGTCGCCCCAAGTCTCCGGTCAACAAGCGCGAATACGGCCCCGGCCAGCACGGCCAGCGCCGCAAGGGCAAGCTCTCGGACTTCGGCACGCAGCTCCGTGCCAAGCAGAAGCTGAAGGGCTATTACGCCAACATTTCCGAACGTCAGTTCTACGCCGTTTACGTCGAGGCTTCGCGCCTCAAGGGCGACACCGGTGAGAACCTGATCGGCCTGCTCGAGCGCCGCCTCGACACTGTCGTGTATCGCGCCAAGTTCGTCGCCACCATGTTCGCCGCCCGTCAGTTCATCAATCACGGCCACGTCAAGGTGAACGGCAAGCGCGTCAACATCTCGAGCTACCTCGTGAAGGTCGGCGACGTCATCGAGGTCAAGGAAGCCTCGAAGCAGCTCGCCATCGTGCTGGAAGCCTCGCAGCTCGGCGAGCGCGACGTGCCGGACTATGTCGAAACCGACCACAACAAGATGACCGCGAAGTTCATCCGCGTTCCGGCCCTGTCGGACGTCCCCTTCGCGGTGCAGATGGAACCCCATCTGATCGTCGAATTCTATTCGCGCTAATCGCTTAGCGACGATGACGAAAAGGCCCCGGTTTTCCGGGGCCTTTTTTGTTGGCGGACAGTACTCCGCCCTTATCCTGAGGAGCGCGCCCTTGCGCGCGTCTCCCAGCGAATGGCATAGCCATTCGCAAGGGATGGCCACACATTCAGAGCCAAGCCATCTCATGGTTCGAGACGGCGCCAAGTAGCGCCTCCTCACCATGAGGGCCTGAGATCGGCCCATTTCTCAATGCACGTTCCTGTTTCACTTCGCAGAGCTAATCGGAAAGCGAAACATGCGCTTCACCCCTGCCCGCCCCGATCCGTCACAGCCGCCGGTCCGCATCAACCTGCTGTCGGACACGCAGACCAAGCCGACATCCGCGATGCGCGCAGCGATGGCTGCGGCAGAGGTCGGTGACGAACAGGTCGGCGACGATCCCACGGTGAACGCACTCTGCGATCGCGTCGCGGATCTGCTCGGCAAGGAAGCGGCCGTGTTCATGCCGTCGGGCACGATGTGCAATGTCGCCGGCCTGCTCGCGCATTGCCGGCCGGGCGACGAGATACTCGCCCATCGCACCGCGCATATCCTGTCGCGCGAAGGCGGCACGCATGCTGCGCTCGGCGGATTTCAGATCACCGGCCTCGACGGCGCCGACGGCAAGTTCACGCCGGATACGCTGCGCGCAGCCCTGCATCCGCGCACGCGCTACGAGGCCGCGCAGACTGTCGTCAGTGTCGAGCAAACCGCCAATATCGGCGGCGGCACCATCTGGGCGAAAAGCGATCTCGACGCGATCGTTGCCATCGCCCGCGATCGCGGTATGGCCACCCATATGGACGGCGCCCGGCTGCTCAATGCCTGTGTGGCTACCGGCATCAGTGCGCGTGACATGTCGGGTGGCTGGGATTCGGTGTGGATCGATTTCAGCAAGGGCCTCGGCGCACCGGTCGGCGCCGTGCTTGCCGGATCGCGCGACTACATCGATGCGGTCTGGCGCTGGAAGCAGGGACTTGGCGGATCGATGCGACAGGCCGGCATCGTTGCCGCCGCCTGCATCCACGCACTCGATCATCATGTCGATCGACTGGCCGATGACCACGCCAATGCACGAACGCTGGCGCGCGGGCTCGCGCAGATCGATGGCGTCCGGGTGCAGGAGCCGGAGACCAACCTCGTCTTTTTCGATCCCACGGGCGCCGGCATCGGCGGCGCCGATATGGTGAAGGCGCTGCGTGCCAAGGGCGTGCTGCTCGCCACCATGGATGGCCGCATCCGCGCCTGCACGCATCTGGATGTGACGGCTGAGATGATCGAGGAGACGCTTGGACTGGTCCGTGACATCGTGCGCGCTGCGTAACTCCGTCCCTCATGGTGAGGAGGCGTCTTCGGCGCCATCTCGAACCATGAGCTGTTCATCGCACCACCATCCTTCGAGACGCGGCCAAACGGCTGCTCCTCAGGATGAGGACGGAGTATGTGTGCGCAGCAAAGGCAGCGTCCTAATGCAGCGCCTCATACACGATCTTCCGCACATCCACTTCCATGCGCCAGCGCTGTGACGGCGCCTGGGTCATTACCAATACGAACATGTCGTCCACCGGATCGACCCAGAAGAACGTGCCCCCGACGCCGTCCCAGCGATATTCGCCGAGCGGCCCAGGCTCCTCTGCGGTCTCCCTGGTGCGCACCGCAAAGCCATAACCGAAGCCGCTGGCAGCACCGGGAAAGTAGTAATAATCGCGCGCGATGCCGCTGCCGGGGCCGATGTGATCGCGCGTCATGTCCTTCACGCTCTCGGTCGAGAGATAGCGTCTGCCACCCAGCGTGCCGCCATTCAGCAACATCTGCAGGAAGCGCGCATAGTCCGCGCTGGTACTGACGAGACCCGACCCGCCTGCCTCCCAGCGCCCGACATCGGCGGGATCGTGCATGCCAACGACGAGGCCGACCATGCGGTCGGATGCAAAGGGCTCGGCGACACGTTCGCGATGCCGGAGATCGGTGATGTAGAAAGACGTGTCGATCATGCCCAGCGGATCGAACAGACGATCCCTCAGGAAATGATAGAGCGACTGCCCCGAGACAACCTCGATCACGCGGCCGAGGATGTCGGTGGAGTGCCCGTAGTCCCACAGCGTGCCCGGCTGCTCCGCCAGCGGCAGTCCGGCGATGCGCTCCGCCCAGGATGCGTTGTCCCAGTCCCGTCCGAACACATCGAGCTGCGTATAACGTTTTCGCGCGGGATCATCGCCATAGAAGCCATAGGTGATGCCGGATGTGTGCTTGAGCAGATCGGCGATGGTGATCGGACGCTGCAGGGGCGCAAGGCCGAAGCTTGCATGCTCGTCGCCCGTCTTGTTGTCGATCCCGACCTTGCTGTTGCCGAAAGCCGGAATGTATTTCGACAAGGGGTCGTCGAGCTTCAGCCTGCCGTCCTCGACCA
Source organism: Pseudomonadota bacterium (assembly GCA_023449855.1). Lineage (GTDB taxonomy): Bacteria > Pseudomonadota > Alphaproteobacteria > Rhizobiales > Xanthobacteraceae > Tardiphaga. Next base: position 4,742 of record JAEXHR010000264.1, read on the forward strand.
GCATCATGACAGCGACCGACGTGATCGGCTTGCTCATCGAATACAGCCGGAAGATCGAGTCCGCCGTCATCGGATGGCCGCTGTCGCGATTGCCGAAGGTGTCGAAATAGACGGGTTTGCCATGCTGCTGCACGAGCACGACAGCGCCGGGAATCTTGCGCTCCGCCACCATGCCGAGGAAGTAGTCGTCGAGCGCGAGCAGTTTGTCCGGCGCAAAGTCGCGGGCGACGGGAAGTGCCTTCTCGGCTTGCGCAAGCGCTATCGGCGCGACAAGGGCACCGGCACCGCCGAGCGCCAGCAGCAGGATGGCGAGAGCGCTATTTCTCCAGCGCTTCATAAACGAGCAGCTTGAGCGAGCGCTGGATGCGTTGGCGTTCCGATGGCGTCTGTTCGAGCAGGATCATGAAGAAATCCTGCTTGGGATCGATGATGAAATAGCAGCCGGACGCGCCGTCCCATTTCAACTCACCGAGCGATCCCGGCGGCGGCGGCTTCGCATTGCCGGGATCGGTGCGCACGGCAAAACCGTAGCCGAAACCAAAGCCGTCGCCGGGGAAGTACAGATAGTCGCGCGCGATGCCACTGTCCTTGCCGATGTGATCGGTGGCCATGTCCTTGAACGTGGCCGGGCTCAGATAGCGCTTGCCGTCATATTCGCCGCCATTGAGCAGCATCTGCGCAAACTTGCGATAGTCAGACAAGGTCGAGACCATGCCGCCGCTGCCGGATTCCCATTTCTGATAAGTCTCGGGGCGGTTCTGTCGCCCCGTGCGGAAATCGCGGTCCCAACCCATCGGCTTGGCCAGCAGCGCTTCCTTTGCCTTTTCCTTCACATAGAAACCGGTCGAAGTCATGCCGAGCGGCTTCAACAGCTTCTCTTCCTCGAAGCCGAGCAGCGTCTTGCCCGAAACGACTTCGATGACGCGACCGAGAATGTCCGTGGAATGGCCATAGTCCCACATGGTGCCCGGCTGATATTCCAGCGGCAGCTGCGCGATACGATCGGCGAATTCCTTGTTGTCGAAGTCACCATTGTAGATGTCGGCATTGCCATAGGCGCGGCGCACCAGGCTCTCGCCATAGAAGCCATAGGTGATGCCTGATGTATGCAGCAGGAGATCGCGGATCGTCACAGGACGATCAGGCGCGACGATCTCCAGCGCCTTCTCACCGTTCTCGAGCTTCTTCTCGATACCGACCTTGGCTTTGGCGAAAGACGGAATGTATTTCGAGACGGGGTCGTCGAGTTTCAGCTTGCCCTCGTCCACCAGAATCATCGCCGCGAAAGATGTGATCGGCTTGGTCATGGAATGCAGGCGGAAGATCGTGTCCGCCGTCATGGGCTGCTTGGTGTCGGGATCGCGCTCGCCAAAGAAGCGCTCATAGACCGGCTTGCCATGCTGCTGGATCAGCACAATGGCGCCGGGAATCTTGCCGTTGTCGATCTGTGTCTTGAAGAAAGCATCGATGGCCTTGAGCTTTTCCTGCGAGAAATGTGCACCGGCCGGGATGTCGAACGTGCCTTCAGAGGCAAAGCGATCCTCGGCCACCGCAAAGGTTTGAAACAGCAATGCGCTGGCGCCAGCGGCAAACACCGCACCGGCCATCAGCACGCGCATCACATCCCGTCGATTCATCGCAGATCCTCGTGGCCGGAAGCTGCGAAGTCTAGCGGCACACCGGCCTCAGGCAAGGGGTGCGAAGCTGGCCAGCGCCCCGCGGTGCAGGCTGGCGGATGGTTCAGAGAAACAGCAGAAAGTCACGGCGCTCACGCCGGGTGTCTGCGGCAACGTCTCGATGACCGCGCCGATGGCAATGCCAGCAGCCCGCCCGGCCGGAAAACCGTAAACGCCGGTGGAGATCGCGGGAAAGGCCACGCTGACCAAGCCACTTGCCGCGCAAAGCTGCAGCGAGCGCCGGTAACAGGAGGCGAGCGCAGCGTCCTCGCCGTGTCCGCCACCATGCCAGATCGGACCGACCGTGTGGATCACATGGCGGGCGGGCAAACGGTATCCAAGGGTGATTTTGGCATCGCCGGTGGCGCAGCCACCCAGCAGACGGCATTCCGCCAGAAGCTCGGGTCCAGCTGCCCGGTGGATCGCGCCATCCACCCCACCGCCGCCAAGAAGCGTCTCATTGGCGGCGTTGACGATGGCATCCACGCGAAGCGTGGTGATGTCGGCGA
>JAEXHR010000327.1 GCA_023449855.1 Pseudomonadota bacterium
GCCCGCTGCTCTGCGACCATACGGACCGCGCGCTCGCGGACTTCAGGAGAAAATTTGTTCGTCGTCTTGCTCATCACGGATGCTCCTTCTCACAAGTTGGAGCCTCCTGAAAACCCGGGGCGCTTCATCCTGACGAACTGAAAGTCTTGTGCAACATCGCCGAACGCGTCCTGCGCAATCGCCTGGAAAATCTCGAGCAGTCATACCGCATCTGCCGCCTGTGCTGCTACGAGGGCTGCACGAACTGTCCGATCGATGCCGAATTGCTTGAGCGCGGTGTTGACCGCGCGAGGAACGATGCCCTCTAGAAGGCGCGCGATCGCGGCGACTAATGCTGAGCAAGAAGATACGCCGCGAGAAAGCCCACGACCGTTATCAGACCGATGAACGGCGGCGCCTTCTCGAAGGCTTCGGGGATCATTGTCTCCGCCAGCATCGCGATCACGGCACCCGCCGCGAATGAGAGTATGGCCGGCGCCAAGGTTTCTGCCGAGCCAAGTACGAAGTTTCCCGCGCCAGCGGCGATGCAGACGAGCACCGGGATGCCGATCCACACCGCATAGATATAGCGTCGCGATCGGCCTGCGAGCTTCATTCCCGAGGCGCTCGAAAGGCCCTGTGGCACGTTGGCAAGAAAGAAGCCTGCGACGACGGCGAGGCTGATCTTGCCACCGCCGGCGACCGACATTCCGATCACCAGGGCCTCCGGGATGCCGTCGAGGACGCTGCCGAGCGCGATCGCGGTTCCACTGCCCTGGTGCTGCCGCTCGCTTGGCTGCTCCGTGCATTCACCGCACCGCTTGCGGTGCTTGGCACCGCGGCGAGCAAGATACCAATTATTGCCGCTGAAGATTGCGGCACCGGCAAGAAGGGCGAGTATCGCCAGCGGCCCCAGGCCCGCGGGGTGTCGTTCGCCGATGAGTTCAGTCGCGACCACTGCGATCAGCACTCCGCCCCCGAAGCCCATTATCGCCGCGATCATACGGTGCGTGAGCCGCCCGAAGAATGCGTCAGCGATAGTCGCCCCAACCAGAAGCCCGCTGCCCGACACCAGACCCCAGAGACCAGCGACCATGAACTCCGGCATCATGGGAGCAGAGCCGAGCACACCGACGCGCCGCGTTTGCGGCTCTCGTCCTCACGAACCAGGAGGAGCATCCTCGATTTGCTCATCGACTAGGTCCATCCAAGCGCCAAGTCGGCCGCGCGATGTGGCAGCTGTAGCCCTCAGGATTGCGCACCAGGTATTTCTGGTGCTCCGGCTCCGCCTCCCAGAAGGGTTCCTCCGGATTGATCTCCGACACCACCGGGCCGGGCCAGCGACGCGATGCCTCGATCTCGGCAATGGTCGCGAGGGCGACCTCCTTCTGCGTGTCGCTGGTGTAGAAAATTGCCGATCGATAGCTGGGTCCGACATCGCTGCCCTGCTGCTCGTATGTCGTGGGATCGTGGATCTGGAAGAAGAGCTCCAGGAGGGAGCGGTAGCTGAGAACGGACGAGTCGAAGGTGACCTCCACCGCTTCGGCATGGCCGAAGTGTCTCGCGTAGGTCGGATCGGGCGTTTCACCGCCTATGTAGCCAACGCGGGTCGACAGGACGCCCCTGGCCCGTCGCAGCAGATCCTCCATGCCCCAAAAGCAGCCGCCCGCGAGGATCGCTCGCTCAGTTGCAGCCGTCCCATCTCCGGTTGCTGGTTGGCTCACCGTTGGTTCGCCCTTCTCAGTCTGCGCCATGGTCAATCCAACCTCTCGGAACCCGCAGCCTGGCCAATGCTCAAGAGTTCGGTCTGCACATCCGAACCCCGAATGAGAGTGAGGTCGACCGGACACCGATCAGCGATTGCGAGGATCTGAGCACGCTGTTCATCACTTAACGGCCCATCGAGGACGACGGTACGAGTGAAACGATCGGGCGGCATCATGTCCGGCACCTTTTCGTGCTGCACGGTCGTGCTCGCCCGTTCGAGCGGAAAGCCCTTCCGGTTGGCATAGAGACGCATGGTCATCACCGTGCAGGCTGCGAGGCCGGCAGATACGAGTTCGTAAGGAGATAGGCCGGTCCCAAGACCGCCAACCGATGGTGGCTCGTCGGCGAAGAGAGTGTGCTCGCCGCTGCGGACCTCAAGCTGGAACTTCCCTGCGAGAGTTTCGGTGGCGATGACGCCCTCGGCAACCTCCATCTGCGGAAGATCCGCGGTGAGTGGCGGGAGAAACCGGCTTGCCCAAGCCGCAACCATTGCCGCGGCATAGTTGGCGTCTGCGGCGTCGGTGAGAAGATGATCCGCGTTGTCGAGCGAAATGAAGCTCTTTGGATGCTTGGAAGCGACAAAGATGCGCGACGCGTGGTCGATGCCAACCACCTGATCGAGTGGCGAATGCATGACGAGCACCGGGCGTCGCAAAGCGGCAATGGACTTCTCGACGTCGATCTCCTCAACCGCCTCGAGGAAGCTGCGGCGGATGAGGAAGGGTCTACCTGCAATTTCCACCGAAGCCTCACCCTGGCTTGCGATGGTATCCAGATCATTCGGTCCGAAGAGACGCAAGATATGCTGAAGGTCGGCCGGCGCACCGATCGTGGCGACCGCCGCAATATCAGGCAGATCGACGGCCGCTACGATCGCAGCAGCGCCACCCAGGCTATGTCCGATGAGGAGCGAGGGTGACTTGCCCGCCGCCGCCATCGCCTTTGCCGCCGCGCGAAGGTCCTCAACGTCCGATGCGAAGTTCACCGGTTCTCCGGCACCACCGCCGATTCCCGTCCCAGCGAAATCGAACCTCAAGACCCCGATCCCCGCACGCGAAAGCGCACGCGAGATGTGAACCGCGGCTCGACTGTCTTTCCCGCATGTGAAGCAGTGGGCGAAGATCGCCCATCCCCGCGGCGTTCCTTCCGGCGGTTCGAGGTGTCCGGAAAGCTCGGAGCCAGCCCCGCCGACAAACGTGAATGTTTTCTCTGCCATATCCATTGACCCTTCGGCACGCGGTTTGATGGTCGCTGTCTCGGAAATTTGGACGAAGCTGACCGGCGCGCTCCGTCATCCGATAGTCATGCGGCATGTTTTATATGCATGGCGCATATAGACAACCCCCTATGCACATCTTATATGCGTCGCGCATACATCGTGAACTGCTCCCCAAGGGGATCTCACGAAGATGCATCAGTCAGAGCATGGGCCAAGGGTTATGGAACTCAATCAGATCAGCTATTTCATCAACTTGGCCGAGACGCTGAATTTCACTGCGGCTGCTCGTCTAAGCGGTGTATCACAGCCAAGTCTGACCCGCGCCATCCGCCGATTGGAAGATGAGCTTGGCGGCCCGCTGATCCATCGCGACGGAAAGAACAGCCGCCTGACCGGCCTTGGCCATGACGTTGAAGTTGAATTCCGGCGCGTGGTGGTCGCGATGCGGAGTGTCCGCAATCACTCCGAGAACTGGGCGATGGGGAGGCACCGAGTGTTGGATGTCGCCGTCGCACCCTCCGTCGGTCCAAAGGAGTTTACGGCGTTTTTCGAGAGCGCGTTGTCGCAAGCGCCATCTATCGAAATCAGGCTGCACTCGCTGCAGGCGAACGAGGACACCTCGGAAGTGCTTTCGGGCCGATATCACGCGTGCATCCTGCCGCGTGAAACGAGGCTGGACCGCAAGCTGGAGATCCATCCTCTATTTCGGGAGCGTTTCGTGCTCGGCTGCTCGGCAAACCATCCCTTGACAGCCAATGAGACCGTGCGCGGCGAAGATCTGGCCGAGTTCCCATTCGTCGATCGCCTTAGATGCGATTTTCGCGATCGGATCCATGACCACTTCGCGCGACGGGGAGTGGTCATTCAACCCCGCCTTCGATCAGATCGCGAAGACTGGGTGCAACGGGTGGTGGCCGACAGCTATGCCGTATGCATCCTCCCCTATCGATCGGCCACGGTGAGCGGCCTAGTTACCCGGCCGATCGAGGGGTTTGATCTGGAGCGCGAAGTCGTGATCGCGACGGTATCCGGGTCCACCGCACCGATGGAGATACGAAAGATCGCACAGTTGGCTGCCGGATACGAGTGGAAGTGACCCGCGACCGTATGGCTGCTGGGCTATGGAAACTATACACAGCGCGCATTGGATAAATCCAGGCCGCGCTGCGATAGTCTACGCAATGACTGACGAAATAAGCGGCAACCGTACTGGTCCTCTAAGATAAGTATAGGAGACTATCATGAAGTTTGAGAAGTCGCAGGAAGCATTGGATCGCCTGACCCCCGAGCAACGCCGGGTTACCCAAGAGTCGGGCACTGAAAGGCCGTTCACGGGAGAGTATGACGGCAACAAAGAACCAGGGATCTACGTCGACATCGTGTCGGGCGAGCCGCTGTTCGCTTCGACGGACAAGTTCGACTCGGGTTCTGGCTGGCCGAGCTTCACCAAGCCGATCGTTCCGGCAAACGTGAACGAGGTGCGGGACAGCGCGCACGGCATGGTCCGCACGGAGGTCAGGTCGGTCCACGCAGACAGCCATCTTGGCCACGTCTTCCCGGACGGTCCTTCCGACCGCGGCGGTCTGCGCTACTGCATCAATTCAGCGTCCCTTCGCTTCATCCCGCGCGACGAGATGGAGAGCGAGGGATACGGCGAATATCTCGATCAAGTAGAGGAGGCCTAACATGCATCAGCGCGCAGTTCTCGCAGGCGGATGTTTCTGGGGCATGCAGGATCTGATCCGCAAGCGGCCCGGCATCGTCTCGACCCGAGTGGGTTACACCGGTGGCGATGTTCCAAACGCCACCTATCGCAATCACGGGACGCATGCCGAGGGGATCGAACTCACCTTCGACCCGGCGGTGACGAGCTACCGGAACATCCTGGAATTCTTCTTCCAGATCCACGATCCGACTACCAAGAACCGCCAGGGCGGTGATATTGGGCTCTCCTACCGGTCGGGCATCTATTACGTCGACGAGGAGCAGAAGCGCGTCGCCGAGGACACGATCGCCGATGTAGATGCCTCCGGGCTGTGGAAAGGCAAAGTGGTCACTGAAGTCGTCCCGGTCGGAGATTTCTGGGAGGCCGAGCCCGAGCACCAGGATTATCTGGAGAAGCGGCCGGGCGGCTACACCTGCCACTTCCCCCGTCCCGACTGGGTTCTTCCGAAACGGCATGAGGCCGGCGATCTGAGCCCAGCGGCCGGGGCTGCAGCGGAATAAGCTTCGCTGCCGTCAGTGCCGCGCCGATCCGGTTCACAAACCCCCGGCGGCCCCGG
>JAEXHR010000304.1 GCA_023449855.1 Pseudomonadota bacterium
CACCGAGCAGCAGATGCCCGAAGGCTTCAGGCCATTGCGACTTCCTGGAAGAATCCTCCGCGCTGCATGACGTTCCCGCTCCGTTCGGTCTTAGCGTACGATTTCGAGCAGCTCTTGTTCTGACCCCATCATGCAGAGGAGCGCAGCCATGAAACACTATGCCGGCCTCGATGTCTCGGTCAAAGAAACGAGCGTCTGTATTGTCGATGAAAGCGGGAAGCTATGCCGGGAACGGAAGGTGGTCTCTCATCCAGAGGACCTTGTTGCCGTCCTGAGCGATCCGGCATTCAGCTTGGATAGGGTGGGCGTTGAGGCAGGACCGTTATCGCAATGGCTGTTTGAAGGACTGGCAAAAGCTGGCTTCCCCGTCTTCTGTATCGAGACGCGCCACACCAAAGCTTTCCTGGATGCCCTTCAACAGAATAAAAGCGATCGGAACGATGCACGAGGCATTGCCCATATGATGCGGGTCGGCCTGTTCAAGGACGTGCACGTGAAGACGCTCACCAGCCAGAAGCGCCGCGCCTTGCTAACAGCCCGATCGTTGCTTCAGGAAAAGGCGATCGACCTAGAGAACGAGATGCGCGGGCTTCTGCGCAACTTCGGACTGAAGGTCGGTCATGCCTCGGGCGGTACGTTCGAGAGAAGAATACTTGAGCTCGTCGAACACGACGTTGAGCTTGCGGAAATCATGGAGCCACTGCTCGCCGGACGGCGCAAGTTGCGAGAAGGTCTTGCCAAACTGGACAAGAGGGTTCGAGCCGAGGCTAAGCATGACGATGTTTGCAGGCGATTGATGACGGTGCCTGGCGTTGGGCCGATCGTCTCGCTCGCTTATGTCTCGACGATCGATATTCCCAGCAGGTTTCGTCATTCGCGATCGGTCGGAGCGATATTGGGCCTCACCCCTGTCCTGAAACAGTCAGGCGAAATGAGCCGGGTCGGCCACGTTTCGCTACGCGGGGACGCCATGATGCGGCGACTGCTGTATGAGGCCGCCCAATCGATGATGACGCGCTTGGTGAAATGGTGCTGGCTGAAGGCTTGGGCCATGAACATCGCCAAGCGGCATGGCAGCAAGAAGGCCAAAGTGGCACTGGCCCGCCGTCTCGCGGTCGTCATGCACCGCATGTGGGTGTGGCCTGCCCCCATGGGGTGATCCGGTTGGAATGTTAGTGCATGCTTGGCCTGCTGGCCACCGCTGGCGTTGATGCCGGTCCGTTTTGGCGAGGCCAAACAGAGGCTTCGGGAGACGGTGGCCTGTAGCCCAGCGATGAGTGCGGCCGCACGGTGTTGTAGTGACGTCGCCAGTTTTCGATGACGATCTTTGCCTCCTTGAGCGTGTAGAAGATTTCACCGTTGAGCAGTTCGTCACGGAGCTTCGAATTGAAGCTCTCGCAATAGCCGTTTTCCCACGGACTGCCCGGCATGATGTAGGCGGTCTTGGCACCCACCGCCGCGATCCATTCCCGCAATGCCTTGGCAATGAACTCCGGCCCGTTGTCGGACCGAATATGCGTCGGGACGCCGCGCAGGATGAACAGGTCGGAAAGCACGTCGATGACATCGACGGCCTTCAGCTTTCTCTCGACCCTGATGGCAATGCATTCGCGCGTGAACTCGTCGATCACATTGAGCATGCGGATTTTCCTGCCATTGTGTGTGCGATCCTCGACGAAGTCGTAGGACCAGACATGGTTTGGATATTCCGGCCGAAGCCGGACACACGAGCTGTCGTTCAACCACAGCCGACCGCGTTTGGGTTGCCTGTGCGGCACCTTCAGCCCCTCCCGCCGCCAGATGCGTTCGACCCGCTTGACGTTCACGATCCAGCCAGCCTGGTGCAGCATCGCAGTGATGCGACGATAGCCATAGCGGCCATACTGGAGAGCGAGCGCCGTGATGTCGGCGGTCAACGCTGCTTCGTCATCCGGGGTCTTGGCGATCTTGCGCTGCGTCGAACGATGCTGACCGAGAACCCGGCAGGCCCGTCTCTCGGACACGCCCAGTTCCTCGATGACATGATCCACGCAGGCGCGGCGGCGGGCGGGGCTTAGAAGTTTCCCTTGGCGGCCTCGGCAAGGATCATCTTGTCCAGCGTGAGATCGGAAACGGCACGCCGGAGCCGGGCATTCTCGGCCTCCAGCTCTCTCAACCGCTTCACCTGGTCTCCCTTCAAGCCGCCGTATTCAGACCGCCACCGGTAGTATGTAACTTCCGTCACGCCTATCGACCGGATCGCCTCCGCAATCGATTTTCCCTGCGCATTCAACACGTCAACCTGACGGAGCTTCGTGACGATCTCTTCTGCCTTGTGTCTTTTCCCTGCCATTTCAATGTCCTTCCTCGGCTCAATAGCCATACTTCAAGAAGGATCACTTTTCAGGGGGCAGACCAGCTCGACTTGTGCATCATCGCGGCGCGCGGGACGGAGGCTGTTCTGCAAATGATATTTGAAGACCGGTTTTTTCATGCAGATCCCCATCCGGGCAACGTATTCTATCGGCCTGGCGATGAGATCGAGTTCATCGATTTCGGCATGGTGGGCAATCTGGCGCGTCAACGCCGCGACGAGCTGGTCGACCTTCTCACCGGAGTGGTTGATCGCCGTCCCGAAATCGTCGTGCGTATCCTTCTCGACTGGAGTGGTGCCGAGGTGGAGGACGCCGCCGGCCTTTCAACCCGGATCGACACCTTTATCGACCGGGTCCATGGACTCCCTCTGAAAGCGCTCAATCCCTCTGCGCTCGCGCTCGAACTGATCGCATTGATCCGCGAACATGGCCTCGTGCTGCCACCGGATCTGACGCTGGCGGTCAAGGCGTTCACGTCCCTGGAAGGAATGGGGCGGGAGTTGGATCCCGACTTCGATATGGTCGCAGCCGCGCAACCGTTCCTGCATCGATTGATTGCTGAACGCTATTCTCCCTTTCGGCTTGCACGTGGCGCGCGCGACGGGCTGATCGCAGGCGCTGGCCTGATGAACAGGCTACCGGGCGACATCTCCGATTTCCTCAACGCTGCACGGCGGGGCAATCTTCGTCTCGGCATCGACCTGCGTCAGCTCGACCGTTTGACGGAGCGGTTCGACAGGGCTGTGACGCGGATGACCATGGGCATCCTGATCGCCGCGTTGATCATGGGATCTTCCATCGTCATGACGGTCGCCGGCGGCGCCCTGCCGATTGGCGTGACGTTTTTCGCGATGCTTGGCTTCTTTGGCTCGATCGCAGGCGCGCTGTGGCTGCTATGGTCCGTGTTGCGCCGGAAGGGTGATTGAGCGCCGTCGTCACGCCTGACACAGCCTCGCCGTGTGCAGGGGCAACGAAACGATATTTTTCGGCCCAGAAAGAGCTCGTTTGGACCTTATGTCGAATGGCGCGACGCGCAATGGACTGCCGGCAAGCGGAATGGCACTGAGCTATGGCGGCGATTGAGAACACAGAGCTCTCCTGGTTTCCGCCCGGTGGGGAGTGATGAGATCGGCGGTGCAAAATTAGTCGACGGAAGCGGCGGGATAGTCCCGCTTCGGGTCTAGTAAAATCCGGCCACCTATTTTTCTTCTGCGACGATTGCAGGAGGATTGGGGATTTATACCGTACCGGAACTATATCTGAAGGTCCGCCAGGCTTGCTCGGAAGGCATGAGCGGGCGCCAGGCTGCGAAGCATTTCAACATATCGAGCGACAGCGTTGCCAAGATGATGTCGTATTCGACACCGCCCGGCTATCAGCAGCAATCACCGATCCGGCGGCCCAAGCTGGATGCGTTCGTTTCGACGATCGATCACTGGCTTGATGAGGACAGACAAGTGCCGCGCAAGCAGCGCCATACGGCCAAGCGAGTGTTTGACCGGCTTCGAGATGAATGCGGGTGTCAACGGCGGAGGGAATTACAGGCCAGGTTTTCGCAGCTCGTCTCAATGAACTGTTCCTGTTCAACGCCATGCGACCGATTCGCAGCGTCCAATCGGGAGGAGGTTGGACGCCGGCCCTGATAGCCGAACGCGTCCTACCCGCCTTCAAGGCGAGCGTCGTCCCGATGGAGCGTTCGGGTGACGTATTCTGCTGGGATCCGATCTGAGGACTGTGGAGGCTACCGTCAAGCCGACTCCACCCCTCTCTGTGCAGGAAATGACCGCGGCGGCACTGATCTGCGTGGCGATCGTTTTCGGTGTTTCGAGCGTCTTTGTTCGGTATCCGGCGGTCACGGGAGCCGGTGGTCTGGCATTGGTCGCCTTCCTCGTTCTTTCCTATCGGCGTCTGGGGCTCATCGCTTTGGTGCCGCTGTGGATCTCGACACTGGCCTTCGCCGGGGCGATCTGGCGCGGTGTGTGTCCCCGGCCATGACGCTTGGCGAATTGAAGCTGCGCAAAGGCCGCCGGTTCCTGTACGAATACGACCTCAACATTCCCTGGGAGCACGAGTTTCGGCTGGAGGAGCGCCAGCCAGTCACTCCGGGCGCTCACTATCCGGCATGCATGGGAGGAGACGGCGCCTGCCCGCAGGAAGACTGCGGCGGGCCGGAGGGCTTGATGTGGCGACAGGACAACGCCTTCGGCTATGAGACGATGGACGACCTGGAGATCACGACGGAGTTTTTGCAGGAGGTCGCCGAAACGAAATCCCTTGCTGTGCTCGACGATCCCGACCGTGCGGGCGAACATCTCAACCTTATGCATCAACAGATGTGAAGTTTCCGGCTGCTCGTTCTTTCGAAAGGAGATCTGCTGCCAGGAGGGCGGCATCATCACCGCGATTATGCCGGATGCCCGACAGCAGGGCGCGAGCGGCCGGGTCGGTGACCTGATCGAATTTCCGGCGTAAGGTCGCGGCGGTCGTTTCGGCGTAATGGCGTCACGACACGAAAGTGATGGATCTGTCCGGCTTTTGAGAACATAGGGTGATCAAGCTGCGAAGTGAATGTTCAATGGCACCGGTCACCTATCCGGAGCGCGGGCAGTCAACACGTCTCCGGCCGCACGCAGGTCCATATTCAACAGGACCATCTTTTCCGCGCCGATACTTGATGCCCGCCTTGCAGGCACGCGGTGCCATATCCCAAACCCATCCCTTGAGGGCGTCCGGTTTCCGGACGCTCGCGCGGAGGCGGCGTCCGGAAGAGGGAAGGTTAACGCTCGACGATCATCCGCGCGACCAGTTCTGCGGCATTACGGACGCCGAGTTTCTTCATGATCGCGCCGCGATGGACCTCGACGGTGCGCGGAGAGATGCCGAGCGACTGGGCGATTTCCTTGCTGGTGTGGCCGTTGACGATATAGCGCGCCACCTCACGCTCCTTTGCGGTCAACACCGCCGAACTCGGCGGACGGTCCCGCAAATGCTCGAATGTCCAGACCATCAGGTGGAACGGGTCGGCGGGCGTCAACGTGCGACCGCGCGCCCGTGTCCAGATGATCTCACCACTCCTGCACTGCATGAAGCGTTCGTCCTCATAGCGCGGACGGCTTTCCAGCCAGCGGTGCCAGCGACCGCCTGTCTTTTCGTAGTCGACGCTGGAGTGATACAGCACCCGAATCGACTGTCCTTCCAGATCGACGCGGTTCCAGCCGAAAATCTGCTCGATCTCGGTATTCACCCGCAAGATACGCCGGTCCGACAGGATCATGATGCCGATGGGCGCATCCATGAAGCCGGTGAGATTGAGCAGCTCCTCCGGCAGTGTCGCATAGTCCTCCAAGGTGGGCTCCTCCCATGCTGCGTTCGCTTCTACGTAACTTCTACGTAGATACCTACGTATTTTCCCGCATTGTTTCCAGAGACCGTCCGCCGGAACATTGCGGGCATGGGAGGAATGCACATGAAATCCAGCAGTTACATCATTGGCAGCGGCCATACACAGTTTGGAAAGCTGCAACAGACCCTTGAGGAACTGATCGTCGAGGCTGTTCGAGAAGCCGTCGCGGAGGCCGCAATCGACCCTGCGGAAATCGACGCGGTCTATCTCGGCCACTTCAATTCCGGGCTGGTGCCCGACGGCTTTCCCTCGTCGCTTGTCCATCAGGCCTATCCGGACCTGCGCTTTAAGCCGGCGACGCGTTGCGAGAACGCCTGCGCCTCTGGAGCGGCGGCCTTCCACGGCGGGTTGAACCTGATCGAAGCCGGCAAAGCGCGCACCGTCCTGGTCGTCGGTGCCGAGAAGATGACCCATCGGACGACGGCCGAAGTCACGCAGGCCCTGGCCGGTGCTGGCTACCAGAACGATCCCTTCGAGGCGTCGCTCAGTTTCCCGCAGGTCTTTGCCATTGCCGCCGAGCGATATGGAGAGCGTTACGGCTCGCCGATGGATGCCATGGCCCGCATCGCCGCCAAGAACCACGCCAATGCGATGAACAATCCGCTGGCGCAGATGCACAAGCCGATGCCCTACGAATTTTGTCGCGAGGTGAGCGAGCGCAACCCGCTGATTGCCCCGCCGCTTCGCCTCAGCGACTGCTCCCTGGTGACGGACGGCGCGGCGGCCATCGTGCTGTCCTCCAACGAGGGCGCGGCAAAGGATGCACACCGCCGGGTGCGCATCGCCGCCGCCGAACATGTCTCCGATTACCTGCCGATGAGCCGCCGCGATCTCGTCACCTTCGAGGGGCCGGAACGGGCCATTCGCGCCGCCTATGCGGCAGCGGGCATTACGGTGGAAGACGTCGATTTCGCTGAGGTCCACGATTGCTTCACCCCCGCCGAGCTTCTGATCTACGAAGCCATGGGACTGGCGCCGAAGGGCAAGGGCGTTGCCGCGCTGGACGACGGCACAGTGATGCCGGAGGGCCGTACACCGGTCAACCTTTCCGGTGGGCTGAAGGCCAAGGGACATCCGGTCGGCGCGACCGGCGTATCCATGCTGGCGCTCGGCCTCCGGCAGTTGACGGGACAGGCGGGTGCCATGCAGCGCAAGGGCGCTGAATGGGGTCTTGCCTTCAACATGGGCGGCGCGGCGGTGGCGAACTACGCCACGATCCTGCATGCCGACCGGGCCTGAGGAGACGCCATGAACATCGCCCACTGGCTTTACCAGACAGCCCTCGTCTGGCCGGATCGGCCTGCGGTCTATGACGGCGACCGGCTCCATCGCACCTATGGCGAATTGCTGGCGGCGGTTTGCCTGCGGGCCCGACATCTCGCGGAAACCTGCGGTATCCGCAAGGGCGACCGTGTGGCGATATTCGCCAAGAACGCGCCGGACTATATCGAGGTGCTGCACGCCTGCTGGTGGATCGGCGCCATCGCCGTTCCGGTGAACTGCAAGCTGCATCCGCGCGAGGCGGAGTGGATCGTGGAGAATGCCGAAGCGTCGCTGGTCTTCACCGACAAGGGCGAGACTTTCGCCCCCCGTCCCGACCGGCCGGAACTGGCGCTGACGGCGCCTGTTCCGACAGGCGGGCAGGTGACGCCGCCGCTGGCTCTCGATGACGACGATCTCGCCTGGCTATTCTACACGTCGGGCACGACGGGCAAGCCGAAAGGCGTCATGCTCTCGCATGACAATCTCCGCCAGATGACGCTGTGCTACACGCTGGATGTGGATGAGGCGCGCGCCTGCGACGCCATGCTCTACGCCGCGCCGATGTCGCATGGGGCGGGGCTTTACATGCTCCCGCATATCCGCGCCGGCAGTGCGCATATCGTGCCGGCCTCGCGCGGCTTCGATTGCGGCGAAATCATCGCGCTTGCAAAAAGCCGGGGCGGTCTGGTGTTCTTCGCCGCCCCCACCATGGTGAAGCGTCTGGTGGCCGCCGCCCGCGAGCGCGCCTACCGCGGCGAGGGCATCCGCACCATCATTTATGGCGGCGGGCCGATGTACGCCAGCGACATAGACGAGGCGCTGGAGCTGTTCGGCCCCCGTTTCTCCCAGATCTACGGACAGGGTGAAACGCCGATGACAATCTCGGTGCTGCCACGCGACATGGTGGCGGATGAGCGTCACCCGCGCTGGCGCGCGCGCCGCGCTTCCGTCGGTATCGCGCAGGGTTGCGTCACGCTCGGCATTCTCGGACCGGGCGGGGAACGGCTCGGACCGGGCGAGACCGGCGAAATCTGCGTGAAAAGCCCGACCGTAATGCGCGGCTACTGGAACAATCTGGATGCCACGGCGGAAACGCTGCGGGGCGGCTGGCTTCACACCGGCGACCTCGGCCACATGGACGAGGACGGCTTCCTCTACCTCACCGATCGCTCGAAGGACGTGATCATCTCAGGCGGCACCAACATCTACCCGCGTGAAGTGGAGGAAACGCTCCTGCGCCACCCGGCGGTCTTCGAGGTGGCGGTGATCGGCGAACCCGAACCGGAATGGGGCGAGCAGGTCGTCGCCTATATCGTTTTCGAACCGGGTCAAAGCGTGGCCGAAAGCGACCTCGACCGCTGGTGCCGTAACGAGATCGCCGCCTTCAAGCGTCCCAAACGCTACGTCTTCGTGCCCGACCTGCCGAAGAACGGCTACGGCAAGATCCTGAAAACCGAAATTCGCGCGGGGACTATAGCCAGCGCGCAATGATCACCGCCGGGCCGGAGGAGCCCGGCGACAACAAGGGAGGATAACCTATGAAAAGACGCGATTTTCTGAAGAACACCGGCCTGCTGGCCGGGGCCGGTTTCATGGCCGGCGGCCTGCCGCTCGGCGCCAGCGCCAAAACGTCGATGAAGTTCGACAGCTATGTCACGGAAAACGCCGGACCCTCGTGGATCGACCGCTGGTTCCTCGATGAGCTGGAGAAGCGCACCAATGGCGAGGTCTCGATCAGGCGCTACTGGGCAGGCAGCCTCAACAAGGTCGGCGAGCACCTGAGCGCGGTGCGTGACGGCACATCCGAAATCACCCTGATTTCGCCCGGTTACTATCAGGCCGAAGTGCCGGTTACGCGCGGGCTGGAATGGTATTACCGCGTCGATCGCGCCGATACCCTGCAACTCGTCTGCCGCGACGTCTACGAACAGTTCGAGCCTTTGCGGCAGGAATGGGAACAGCGGCATCGTTCCAAAGTGCTCTACTGGACCAACTGGAATTATGCGCCGCTGGTGCTGCGGGAACCGATCAATTCCATCGAGGACCTCAAGGGCAAGAAGATCCGTGGCTACGGCGTCGCGACCGACGTCATCGAACGGCTCGGCGGCATCGCCGTCCCGATGGCGGCCGGCGAGGTTTATCAGGCGCTCGAGCGCGGCGTCCTGGACGGCGTCTACGGTTTCGACTTCGTCACGGCGGTGGCCTACAAGCTGCACGAGATCGCGCCGAACTTCTACGACATCGGCGACGGTGCGCACGCGCCTGCTGTAACGGTCATGAACCGGGGTGTGTGGGAAGGTCTTTCCGACCCCAGCAAGAAGATCTGCACCGATCTCGCCGACGAGCTTTACACCGGAAAATTCACCGAGATCTACGAGACAGTACTGACCGACTACGTGAAAAAGGCGCTTTCCGAAGGCGTGAAATTCACGGCCCTTTCCGATGCGGAGACGGCGAAGGCCCGCGCACGCGTCCAGCCGGCGGAAGTCGACCAGTGGATCGAGACGGTGGCGAAGCCGAACGGCATCGATGGCGCGGCCATGCAGGAACTGGTCGAGGCGTCGATCGCCAAGCACGCGCCTTCCGGCAGGCTGAAGCGCCCGGGCGAAATCGCGGCGGCGCTGTGAGTCGGCCATGGTAAATGTGAACCGTTTTCTCACGCGCATCGCCGTGGTCACGGGTTGGGTGTCGCTCGCCTTCCTCGCCTTCATGATGGTGGGGATCTCGGTGGATGTCGTCGCACGGGCAGTTGCGGGACGCTCTGTGCCCGGACTTTTCGAAATGTCGGAAATGTCCATGGTGCTGGTCGTCTTCATGGGACTGGGCGTCACGCTTCTCGATGACGCCCATATCCGGGTGACGATGGTGACCGACCAGCTGCCGCCCAAGGCCGCAAGGCTGTCGACGGCACTCGCCTTCGCGCTGACCGCGCTCGCTTTCGCAATGCTGGCCTGGCCGGCGAGCGCGGAAGCGGCCTATTCCTTCTCGATCCGCGAATTTCGCTGGGGCGCGTTCCAGATGCCGATCTGGTGGGCGAAGATCGCGGTCGCCGCCGGCCTCTGGTTTGCCGCGCTACAGGCCCTGCTTCGCGCGGTACTGACGGCGACCGGCCGTCCGCCCGAACCGTCGCGATCCGGCAACGCCCTTCACTGAACCGTCTAAACCGGGGTTGCGGCCCCGGTTCCCTTTATCTGGCTGCAAGCCGCGCGGATCGACAGCGTTTCAGGAAACTCCATGGACACCTACGTCATCACCCTACTGGCCGTCGGCCTCATCTTCGTTCTCATGGCGCTCGGCACGCCGGTCTTTGCCGCCCTGGCCTTGTCCGGCGCCTTTGGCATCGTCATGGTGGAAAACCTCACTTTTCTGCTCAATCGGCTGAAGTCCTTTTCCTTCGCCTCCGCCGCCAATTACTCGCTGACGGTCATCCCGCTGTTCATCCTCATGGGCGCCTTCGCCCATCACGCGCAGATCGGCAAACGGCTGTTTCATGTGGCCAACAAATGGGTCGGCCATCTGCCGGGCGGCCTCGCCATGGCGGGCATCCTCACCTCGGCGGGCTTTGCCGCCACCTCCGGCTCGTCCGTCGCCACCGCCGCCACCGTCGGCGCGGTCGCCATTCCGGAAATGAAGAAGGCCGGCTACGATTCGCGCCTCGCTGCGGGATCGGTTGCCGCCGGCGGCGTGCTTGGCGTTCTCATTCCCCCTTCGGTGCTGCTGATCTTCTACGCCGCGCTGACCGAGGTCTCCGCCGGAAAGATGCTGATCGCCGGCTTCATACCCGGCATTCTCACCACCGTCGTCTTCATGGTTGGCGTCGCCATTCTGGGGCAGTCCACCATGAACAAGGCCGCCCGCAGCCCGCGTGCCGGCTGGGGCGAACGCATGCGGGCCACCGGCCAGGCGTGGCAGGTGCTGGTGCTGTTCCTTCTCGTGCTCGGCGGCATTTATCTCGGACTGGTGACGCCGACGGAAGCGGCGGCCATCGGCGCGCTGGCGGCGTTCCTGATGCTGCTTCTGTCGCGGTCCGACAGGGCCCAATTGGGGCCGAACCTGCTCGAGAGCTTCCGCTCCACCGCGACAACCACGGTGATGATCCTGTTCACCATGATCGGAGCCGGCATCTTCAGCTACTTCCTGACGCTCGTGCAGATCCCGCAGATCGTGGCCGAAGCCATCGTCGAAAGTGGCGTGCCGCCGCATCTCGTCGTCGCCATCCTGCTGTTGCTCTATATCCCGCTCGGCATGTTTCTCGATGCCTTCTCCATGCTGGTCATCACCCTGCCGATCGTCTTCCCGACCGTGACCGGCCTTGGCTTCGATCCGATCTGGTTCGGCATTCTGTGTGTGAAAATGTGCGAGATAGGGCTGATCACCCCGCCGGTAGGGCTGAATTGCTTCGTCATCGCCGGCATCGATCGCGACACCTCCCTCTCCGACGTTTTCCGCGGCGCTCTGTGGTTCGTGGTCATGGAAATGTTCACGATCGCGCTGATCTTCCTCTTCCCGGTGATCGTTACGTGGTTACCGGAAACCATGATGGGCCGCTGACCCGAGACAAATAAAAGCCACCGGGTTCACGGTCGAAAAGAGGTGGCTTTTGCACTCAACGGTTTTTCTGCATCTGGGACTTCGGAAAAAGAACCTTCGCCAGCTTCGCGTCTGCCCGCGCGGTCATTTCCCGACGTCCGGGCGACGGCTGGAAGACATGAAATGCGGCGAGTTGCGCTGGAGCGACCGAGAGCAAGGGTGGGAAGTGCTGATCCCTTCTGTGCTCGGATGCGCGAAAAGATCCCGGCACACTGTTCGTGAAGACGGTGAAGACGACCAGCCTGGACGCGGCATATGATATTGCCAGTTTCGCGCCGAATGGGCCGCCACGTCTCATCGAAGTGAAGACGACGAACGGGTGGGAGCGCACGCCTTTCTACATCTTGAGAAACGAGCTGGAAGTTGCAGACGCCCGGCGACATGAATGGAGTCTGGTGCGACTGTTCGACTTCTCCCGCGAGGTCCGCGCCTTCGATCTCCGACCGCCACTCGAAGCACATGTCTCGTTGATTTCAACGCAATATCAAGCTGCCTTCATTTGAATGCCGCTACGAAGCGGTGATCCTCAACCAGGTTTGGGAAGTTACGTGACGTCAAAGCGGCGGCGGCGATCTGGCGACCCGCATTGCCACCAACGCCATCAAGTCATCAAGGTTTCAGTTATTGCAGCTGCAGGTCATGCGCACTGTATTGACGATCAAGGAGACATTGCCATGGCCAGCCAAGTCATTCATTTCGCCGGATTGTCGGATCGCGATCGTAAGACAGCCTCGCCATTGCCCAAGCTGGTCGCCAGCGACAGGCTGGAGCTTCATGTTCGTCATGAAGGCGGCAAGGAACAGACGCTCACGATCCCTCCCTCGGCCGCCGCTGCAGTGGAAGCGCTTCTGGCGCACATGCTGCGCGGCGAGCGCGTCGCCGTGCTGGCCGAAGACCAGGAATTGAGCCCGACTGAGGCGTCAGCCATCCTTGGCATCTCTCGTCCACTCGTCGTCCTGCGCATGGATCGGGGCGATCTACCATTCCGCTATGTTGGCAAACACCGCCGCGCCTTGCTGAAGGACGTGCTCGCGCTGAAATCCAGGCTCGACGCCCGTCAGGCCGCGATGGAAGCGCTTACTGAGGACACAGAGGACCTGATCGAGACCCATGGCCTCTAAACCGCCCGTCGCGGTCTATGATGCCTGCGTCCTCTATCCCTTTCATCTGCACAACGTCCTGATCCAGTGCGCCTTTGACGACCTCGTCGAGGCGCGCTGGATCGATGACATCCATGATGAGTGGATGCGCAATCTCGCCGCCAACACGCCTGCCTTACCAATAGAGCGTCTTATTGCCACGCGTGACAGGATGAAGGCCGTCCTGCCGGAGGCGGACGTGACGAACTATCGCCCGTTGGTCGCAGGGCTCAAACTACCTGACCCGGACGATCGGCATGTTCTCGCAACCGCCATTGCCTCGAAAGCCTCCGTGATCGTCACCTGGAACCTGAAGGATTTCCCAGCGCGAGACCTCTTCCCCCACGGCGTGACCAGCCAGTCGCCGGATGATTTCCTGATCGATCTCCATGCAGCGTTTCCCGACGCGCTCATCTCCAGCATCAACAGTGCACGGCGCAATCTTCGCAAGACAACGCCATCGGTTGAAGCGTTCGTGGACGCACTTCAGCAAGGCGGGTTGAAAAACTTTCCAGGCGTGCTTCACCGGAACATCGCCGGGCTGAAGTGATCGGACGAGTTCCAAACAGAGCGCGACAACCGAAATATCCTCGCACAAACCCTTGGCAGCAACCCTATTCCTCCTCGCTCTCCGCCTCAGGCGAAAGCGGTTCATTCTGAACGGCCTGCCGACTGAGCAATCCCGCATCCTCGAGCGCCTCGATATCCGGCAGATCACGCAACGTTTCCATGCCATAAGCGGAGAGGAAATGTTTCGTCGTCACATAGGTATAGGGAGCACCGGGCGTCGGGCTGCGTGGTCCCGATGCAACGAAGCCCGCAGCGCGGAGCGCCCCGATCGTGTCACGGCTGACCTCCTTGCCGAAGATCTTCGACAACTCGCCGCGCGTGACCGGCTGGAAATATCCCACCGCCATCAACACCATCGCCTCGAATTCCGACAGCGTCGCGGCGGCGGAGCGCGTCGGAACGGTGGATGCCCGAATGGTGTCGGCGAAACAGTTACGGGTGCGATGCTGCCAGCCGCCGGCGACGGCCACGAGCTCGTAAGGACGGTCGCGCAGTTCCTCTTTCAGATCATCGATCAGCAGGTCGATGCTGCACTCCCTGCCGACGACGCGCGCCAGCGTTTCCCGCGTGACCGGCTCGGCCGAGGCAAAAATCACCGCTTCGACCCGCAGCATCCATTCGCGCCAGCGCAGCTCGGGCGGGACATCCTCGAGTTCGCGGTCATAGAGGATTTCATCCTCCGACCGCGATTTTCTTCCACGATGTGTCCTGGTTGCGCTCACTCCAGCCATCGTCACAACCCGTAAATCCGGAATGACAATCGACCGGAGAGCTCGCGCACGGCGCCAAATCCTTCCAGTCGTTCGAACAGGCGCGTCGCGGCCCAGCGCGACAGATTGCTGCCCGGCGCCGTCGCCGGCACGGCATCCTCCTCGAGCAATCGCCGGATAACCGCGCCGGCGCCCTTGGTCCGCACCTTCCGTGCCACCGTCAGAAGGACGTCGGCCCGTCGCGCGATCTCGCTGGCCAACCGCAGGGCGCTGCCTGCTCCTTCGACCAGGGCGAGGCAGACGGCGCGCGGGAAAGCGGCCTCGCCGGGACGGACGCGTCCCCTACCCCCGAGCGTGCGGAAAGCCGGGCCGTAGCGCTCGGCCATCAGCAGCGGCACGGGGTGATTCCATTTCAGCAAGGCGGCGATCAGCATGTCGGCTAGCGCCCAGGCGAGCGGCTCGGCGTCCGGGCGCTCGGCATGGATCGCCGTCACCAGGTCCGCGGCGGCGAACGGCGCCGGCCGACCAGACTGCAATGCGCCGTCGGCATGGTCGACGGCCGCCGCCAGCCGGTCGTTCCAGCCAAGCCCCAGCAGATCGGCCAGTTCGGCCACGCCTTTCGAGGAAAAGCCGGGTTTTCGGGTCGCGATCCTTTTGTAGGCCGAAAACACCTTTCCGGCGGGACCGGGATCGTCGCCCGCGGCAGTGAGCAGCACGGCGTCACGGAGCGCCCTCTCGTCCTCGGTTCGGCCGATCAGCCGCACCGCCGCCGCCGCGCATTTCAGCGCCTGCCGGGCGCGCCAGCAGGCAGCCCACGCCGGCTCTGAACGCACGAGATCGTCAAGCGATTTCAAGGCGATGCCGGCGGCGAAGGCGGCGTCTGCTTCCGTGTGATTGCGTCCGCGCACCATCGCCCATTCGGGCAAGCGCGGCGGCCAGGTCAGGGTCATCGGGGACGGCGTGGTGGGCGAATCCATGCGATGGAGGATAAATCATATGTGCAGTTTAGGCTAACGTATTCTGTCATAACTGCACGCCATGTTGCCGCATAAAAACGTCCGATAATCTTGCATTATCGGACATTGTTGACGCGCGTCTTAAGTTTTGGTAGATAATGACGAAAAGGTAGATTTTTGGAGGTTGTGGTGTCGCTGAACATCAAAAATCCAGCCACTGTA
>JAEXHR010000306.1 GCA_023449855.1 Pseudomonadota bacterium
AGCCGCTCGTAACGTTCGTCCAAATCCCAGAACCCAGGCTGCCCGCGCATCATCCGCTCCTGCCAAATCACACAAGCCGGATTGAATCACGAAAACTGGTAAAGGGGGAGGTATTTCGAGGTGTCCATTCTTTTTGCCTGGGTCATTTCTGGCCTCCTTTCAACATCTGTCTTATCTCGTGGACCAGCGGGTTTTTCGATTTCCTGATGCGATATTTGATACGGGCCTTTGCGGCCTCGACCTGTGCGACGGTCAATTTCGTCGCTCGGGCGATCGCAATGTTGTTCTTCTCGGCAATGCCGGGCGGTTTAATGATGGCCACCATAACGTCCCTTGCTTCGGGGTCGTCGGCAAACACCTTCACGATGACTGCCGCCATAGCGGCCTGTAACTCTTTGTCGCGCTCATGACGCAACACAAGCTGTTCGGGGCTGGGGGCGCATGGCACTTCGTAGCCACGCGGCACACCGTTGATCTTGACGCGAGCGTTCGGCGGAATGGTGGTCGTCGCACCATTTGAAGCGAGAAGGTCTTCGTTGCCATGGTACTGCTCGACCTTCATTTCCCGCCTCTGTTCGTTACGCTTTTCGTTGCGTTCGGATCGTGCAAGGTCTCTTGACCCTGCTTTTTTCAGTGCCGCGTCGGCGATCTCAAAATTCCGTATCCGCTCTGTCTTCCTTCTGCCCCGTGGGGCAAGCATTTGACTAGGCTCAGGACCCATTGATTTGAATTGACGGCTGTGATTCAGATGGGCGTTTAGGAGCCTGACTGATGAGTAATTTGTTTTGGCTGACGGACGAGCAAATGGCTCGTCTTCAGCCGTATTTCCCCAAGAGCCATGGTCGCCAGCGCGTTGATGATCGACGCGTTCTGAGCGGCATCATTTTCGTTACACTGTTGTGCTTTGATCGCGAACCATGCGATCTGATCTGGGCCATAGGATATTCGCGCGCCGGCTACCCCTGGAGGTGCCTCCATCGTTATCAAGTGATAACCTCCACGGCGTCCCACCTCACGATAGTACGCGCTCCCAATCAGCGGGCTATTGACTTCCAATTATCATAGTTGATAGTTCCATTCGTCCAAGACCCGGAACGACCATGTACAAGCGTCTCATCGAGCATCGGGTGGAAGAAGCCCTTTCAGATACCCCGGTCGTCTTGATCGTGGGACCCCGCCGGGCGGGCAAGACCACCATCGCCAGAAAGATGGGGGAGATAGGGCGGACGTACATCACGCTCGACGATCAGACAGCGCTCGAAGCCGCGCGTTCAGATCCCGCCGGTTTCATTCGCGGCCTGGATCTCGCGATCATCGATGAAATCCAGCGCGCACCTGAACTTTTGCTCGCGATCAAGAAAACAGTGGACGAGGACTATCGTCCCGGCCGCTTTCTCCTGACCGGCTCAGCCAATGTGCTCACTTTGCCGCGAGTCGCCGATAGCCTTGCGGGCCGGATGGAAACCATTCGGATGCTGCCGCTGGCTCGCGCTGAAATAAATGGCCAGATGCCGACGTTTCTGGAACGTCTGTTTGCGGGGAAACATCAGGGAAACGGAGAGGCGATCGTTGGCGACGATCTCATCCAGTTCGTGCTGTCTGGCGGGTTTCCCGAGGCCATCAGCCGTGAGAGCGAACGGCGACGGCAGGATTGGGCGCGGTCCTATCTGACGTCGGTTCTGACCCGCGACCTCAGAGACATCGCAGAGATCGAGAAACTGACCGAGTTGCCGAAATTCGTTCGCCTGCTGGCGGAGCATTCAGGGCAGTTGGTCAATTACTCACAGTTCGGCTCGAGCATCAATGTCAGCCACAAGACGGGGCAGCGCTACGTGGCGCTGCTGGAGCAGGTCTTCCTCGTCTCGACATTGCAGCCTTGGTACACGAACGCACTGAAGCGGATCGCCAAGACGCCCAAGCTGCATTTTTTGGATTCCGGCCTTCTCGCTACGGCGCGCGGCTTGACCTTCGATCGGGTAAAGGCGGATCGCGGAACGTTTGGCGCGCTTCTGGAAAGCTTTGTGTTCGCCGAAGTCTTAAAGCTCATGGATGCTTCAGACCTGCGTGTGACACCCTATCATTTTCGGGATCAGCAGATGCACGAGGTGGATATCGTCCTGGAGCGCGATGACGGCATGATCGTAGGGATCGAGGTCAAGGCATCCGCTACGGTAAGGTCGAGCGACTTTGCGGGACTGCGGACCCTGGCTGACGCATGCAAGGACCGCTTCGCCTATGGCGTCGTGCTCTACGATAGCAAGGATGTTGTGCCCTTTGGCGATAGATTATCTGCTGCGCCGTTGTCCGCCTTGTGGAGCTAATAACCTGGACCGACAGGGTCCAAATGGAGCATGATCGAGATCTCTGACCCAGCAGGGGCTTCTTTTATTCCTCATCAGCCTCCTCCTCGGGGGTAAGCTGCTCGTTCTGAGCGGCCTGTCGGCTCAACAAACCTGCATCCTCGAGCGCCTCGATGTTCGGCAGGTCGCGCAACGTTTCCATGCCAAAGGCCGAGAGGAAGTGCGGCGTTGTCACATAGGTATACGGCGCACCCGGCGTCGGACTGCGTGGCCCGGAGCCGATGAAGCCAGCGCCGCGCAAATTGCCGATTGTGTCGCGGCTGACCTCCTTGCCAAAGATTTTCGACAGTTCGCCACGGGTGACCGGCTGAAAATATCCCACCGCCATCAACACCATCGCCTCGAACTCGGAGAGCGCCGCCGTCCCTCCCCTTGTCGGCGCCGAGGAAGCGCAGATCGTCTCGGCGAACCGCGGCCGGGTCCGATGTTGCCAGCCGCCGGCAACCGACACCAGTTCGTAGGGCCGGGAACTGAGTTCCTGCCGAAGGTCTTCGATCAGCAGGTCGATGCTGCAGTCTTTTCCCACCACCCGCGCCAGCGTCTCGCGGCTGACCGGCTCGGCCGAGGCAAAAATCACCGCCTCGACCCGCAGCATCCATTCCTGCCAACGCAGTTCTTGCGGCAGATCTTCCAGCTCCCGATCAAACAAGCGTGCGCTTGCGACGCTCGTCCTGTCCTTGCGGGATTGTTTGGCTGCAGAGGATCCGGCCATCGTCACAACCCAAAAATCCGGAAGGAGGAACGGCCGGAAAGTTCTCGTACCGCCTCGAAACTTTCGAGCCGTTCGAACAGCCGGTTGGCCGCCCAGCGTGATAGTTTTGAGCCGGGCGCGGAGGCCGGAACGGCGTCTTCGGTCAGCAATCGGCGGATCACCGGCGCGGCACCTTTTGTCCGCACCTTCGGCGCCACCGCCAATAGCCGTTCGGCCCGTCGATCGATTTCGACGGCGGAGCGCAGCGCTGCCTCAACACCGTCGACCAGCGCCAGGCAGATTGCTTTTGGGTAAGCCGGTTCGCCCGGCCGGACGCGACCACGGCCGCCGATGGTGCGGAAGGCGGGTCCATACCGCTCGGGCAGCAGCAATGGCACTGGCTTCGGCCAGTTCAGCTTTTGCGCCAACACCGTCTCGGCCAACCCAAGCGCCATTACCTCAGCGTCCGGGCGAGTGGCCGTCATCGCCGATATCAACTCGGCGACCACGAGGGGTACCAAGCGCCCAGACTGAATCGTGGTATCGACCATGTCGGGGATTGAGGCAAGGCCATCGTCCCATTTCATTCCCAGCAGTGTGGCCAGTTCCCTGACGAAGGGGGTGGTGATTGTTCCGGTTCGGCGCACGAGCATTCGGGTGGCCAAAAACAGCTTGCCGGCGGGCCCGGGATCGTCGCCGGAGCCGGTCAGCAGGACGGCGTCCCGGATGGCAGTTTCTTCCCCGCTCCGACCGAACATCCGAGCAGCCACGGTGGCCGATTTCAGGGCGAAACGATCACGCCAGCAGCCGAGCCATGGCGGGTCGGCGCGGATCAGATCATCAAGTGATTTCAGAGCGATACCGGCGGCAAAGGCGGCGTCGACATCGCTCGGGGCGCGGCCGCGTGACAGCGCCCAGCCCGGCAGGCGGGATGACCAGGCCGGTGAGGGCGAGTGCTGGGTCGCGATCGAATCCATGCCCAGAAGCATAGTTCATGTGCGCAGTTTATGCCAGCTATATCCCGATAAACCGCACAGCGTGTATGTCATTTAAAACGTCCGATAATCTTGCATTATCGGACATTGTTGACGCGCGTCTTAAGTTTTGGTAGATAATGACGAAAAGGTAGATTTTTGGAGGTTGTGGTGTCGCTGAACATCAAAAATCCAGCCACTGTA
>JAEXHR010000311.1 GCA_023449855.1 Pseudomonadota bacterium
GACGAGGATCCCACCATTTCATCAGTCAGCCGAAGCTGACCAACATGCCGTCCGCGCTTCACAGCGCAAAAACAGCGATGGTGTTTCCTTGTATAAAACGTGTGCCGCCGAAGTCTTTCGTCCGGCCCCGCAGTCAAGCCAAAGCTCAACCAGCGAGACCCGCAAGGACTCCGCCGTCCACGTTTCTCTTTCTTCTTCTGAACTTGTCAAACAGCCCGACGCAGATGCGTCAAATCTCACAACACTCATTCGACAGAAATTCAGCAGCCGACACCTATCGGCCACCTCATCACTATCGCGATGTTGATTTCTGAAGCACGAAACGTCCGCCGGACCCGTGGGTCGGCGCCGCCGCGCTCAGTGGCCGTCTTATAGGCGGGGGAACGCGGACCTGTCAACGCGTTTCGTCAGAAAATCGTCACGCACCGGCGAAGAATCTTCCGAAGCGGAAAAGCGTAGGTTTTTCAGGCATAACGCCGCATCAAAGCCACATTGCTCCGGCGTTCTGACGCTGCCTTGGGTGAAGATTCTTTGTCGGAACCGCGAAATTTCTCGGTTCCCGATGTCGAAAATCCATCCATGGGCGGCTGCGACGACGGCGGGATGACGATCGGTGCCTGGATTGCCAGACAAAGACGGCCGGCCACGCAGCCTCGAATACGATAGCAAGACGGCAAGGGCCTCTCTGCAGCATTGACGATTGGACCTTGGGCCAGCATTTTGGCCCGCGCTGTTCGATCATCCATGTGCTTGAGCTGGGGAAGCTCTGCCGCCGGATGCCGGCACTTTGGGGGACTACGGTTTGAACCACGGACTGTCACGCAGTGGCGCCTATAATCGTGAGACCGGGATGATCGATCTCGGCCACGAGCCGCCACTTTCCGTCGATGGCTCCGAGGCCGCGGTGATCGATCGCCGCCGTGTGTCCGTACAGTGGTTCAGTGGTACGATTCTCACGGGTCTGTGCGGCGCAGCCTTGATCGGCGGCGCCGTTTTCGCATCGCTCGACGGCGAGATGACCTTTGCGAAACTGCCCGAGCGCGTGGAAAGCGCGCTGCGCGGCGCCGTCAGCCCCAACGACAAACAAGTCAGCCTGCATAAAGCCGATCGCCTGCCGCCGCCGAGCGAAGCCTCCGCCGCGCGTCAGGTGTTTCGCGTCTCCACCGTCACCCGCGTCGGCAATCGCGACGTGATGCGGGTACGGCCTTATGTGAAGATCTCCGGCAATCTGGTGATGGCGACGAGCGATCTCTCCGCCAAGGTGCCGCCCTTCAATGCGCAGCGCCTGCTCACCGATGTCGGCGGCGCGCAGCCGACGGCAGAGGATGCGGCCAGCAGCAGCGAGGCGGCTGAGCCGGATGCCGAGGTCTCGTTCGTCACGCGCGACCTCGCGCAGGTACTGCCGAAGGCCAAGCTCGGTGCATCGGTCTCCATCGACGAGGTGTTGATGCGCGTGCGCGATGCCTCGAACTGGCGCGGCCAGGGCGGCGTGCGCTACGCCTCCATCGGCGGCACGCAGGATTACAGCGGCGCCGGCAGCGAAATGAAGATGGCCTATGCGGCCGAAGGCCAGGTGGCCGATCCCTATGCGGGCTTCGAGACCCGCATCGTTCCGGAAAACGTCACCCTGCTCGCCAAGACCAAGGAGCAGATCACCGGCGGCAATCCCGTCGGCGAACGCGTTCACATCGTCAAGAAGGGCGAGACAGTCCCCAGCATCATGCGCGAACAGGGCGCTTCCTATGAGGAAGCTCGCCAGATCGCCGCAACGCTCGGCGCCAAGGGGCGCGACGGCGGGCTCCGCGAAGGCCAGAAACTACGCATCCTGATGGCGCCGGCCGGCCCCGGCCAGCGACTGATGCCCTACCGCGTCATCGTCGCCACCGACAGCACCGTCGAGGCCGTGGCGGCACTGTCGGATCTCGGCAAATATGTCGCCGTCGATGTCTCCACCATGAATACGGCGACGCAGGTCGCTTCCCAGAACGACGATGACGAGGAGGAGGACGACGGCACCGGCGTCCGGCTCTATCAGAGCATCTATGAGACGGCGCTGCGCAACAAGGTGCCGGCCACCGTCATCGAGGACATGATCAAGATCTACTCCTACGATGTCGACTTCCAGCGCCGTGTGCAGCCGGGCGACTCGTTTGACGTGTTCTTCGCCAGCGAAGACGAAGGCTCCGCCAATCCCGACCGCAACGAGGTGCTGTTCGCCTCGCTCACCGTCGGCGGCGAGACCAAGAAATACTACCGCTTCAAGACCGACGACGATTCCGTGGTCGACTTCTATGACGAGACCGGCAAGAGCGCGAAGAAGTTCCTGGTCCGCAAGCCCGTCAACAACGCCATCATGCGCTCTGGCTTCGGCGGCCGCCGCCACCCGATCCTCGGCTACACCAAGATGCATACGGGCGTGGACTGGTCCGCCCCCTATGGCACGCCGATCTTTGCCTCGGGCAATGGCATGATCGAGAAGGTGGGCTGGGAAGGCGGCTACGGCAAATATATCCGCGTGAAGCACAATAACGGCTATGAGACCGCCTATGGCCATATGTCGGCCTATGCCAAGGGCATGGAGCCCGGCAAGCGCGTCCGCCAGGGCCAGGTGATCGGCTTCATCGGCTCCACCGGCCTCTCCACCGGCGCGCACGTCCACTACGAAATCCTGGTCAATGGCCGCTTCGTCGATCCCATGCGCGTGAAACTGCCGCGCGGGCGTTCGCTGGAAGGCCCGATGATGGCGAGCTTCGAGAAGGCGCGCGATCAGATCGACACGCAGATGAGCCAGCGCGGCGCCGCCCGCGTGTCGGATGCGACCGGCAGCACCGCCGTGGTGCCGGCGCAGACGCGATCAATTACCACCCGCTGAGATCCATCACGGCTGAGATCTAGCCGGCTGCGAGCAGTTCAGCCTCGATCCGGCGAACCCCCGGCGCGCCGGCGACAGCGGCGTCGATTAGTGCATCCGCGATCTTGTTCGCGGGGCTGATCCGGTAGCGCCGAGGCAGCAGTGGCCCTAGCGCTCCCAACACGACCGACGCAATCCGCTCGCCCAGCCGGAATTCATCACGGTCGCCGCCGATCAGCCCGGGCCGCACGATGGTCAGCGACGCAAAACCGACCGCGCCGATCGCCGCCTCGATCTCCCCCTTCGTGCGGGGATAGAGCAGCCGCGATTTTGCATCGGCGCCCAGCGACGAGTTGAGCGCAAACCGCGTGGCCCCATGGCGATGGGCCAGTTGCGCCACGACGAGCGGATAGTCGTAATCGACCATGCGAAAGGCTTCGTCGGAGCCGGCCGTAGCCCGCGTCGTGCCGAGCGCACATATCGCGCCACCGACGCCCCACCACTCCGCCTCAGCCGGCAGCCGCGCGAAATCCACCAGCGGATTGTCGAGTTTGGGATGCGCATCGAGCGGCCGACGGGTCGGTGCAACGAGCCGCGTGATGCGCTCGTCCGCCAGCGCCTGAGCGACGACGTGACGACCGACGAGACCTGTGGCGCCAACCACCAGAATGCGTGTCATCTTTCCCCTCCGGATATGGAAACGGCCTGAACCGTGAAGCTCAGGCCGTTTCTCTCAATCTACTTTATCGACGTTCAGTTCAGCATCCGCTTCGCCGGCACGTCGAACTCCTCGATCTCCGTACCAGCCGCCGGCGTGCCGTTGAAGGTCAGCACATTGCCTTTCGTACCGATCTCGACGTGATCGCCGTCCTTGACGTCGCCGGCGAGGATCATCTCCGCCAGCGGATCCTGCACGCTGCGCTGGATCACGCGCTTCAGGGGACGGGCGCCGTAAGCGGGATCCCAGCCCTTCTCGGCGAGCCAGTCACGCGCGCTGCCATCCAGGTCCAGCACGATCTTGCGATCGTCCAGGAGCTTGGTGAGCCGTGCGAACTGGATCTCGACGATCCTTCCCATTTCGCTCTTCTGCAACCGGTGGAACAGGATGATCTCGTCCACGCGGTTGAGGAATTCCGGGCGGAAATGCGCACGCACATTGCCCATCACCAGCTCGCGAACAGCGGACGTGTCCTCGCCCTCGGGCTGGTTGACCAGGAATTCCGAACCGAGATTCGAGGTCATGATGATCAGCGTGTTGCGGAAGTCGACGGTACGGCCCTGACCATCGGTCAGGCGGCCATCATCGAGCACTTGCAGCAGCACGTTGAATACATCGGGATGCGCTTTCTCGACCTCGTCGAACAACACGACCTGATAAGGCCGCCGCCGCACGGCTTCGGTGAGCGCGCCGCCCTCGTCATAGCCGACATAGCCCGGAGGGGCGCCGATCAGCCGCGAGACCGAGTGCTTCTCCATATATTCGGACATGTCGAGCCGGACCATCGCCGTCTCGTCGTCGAACAGATAGGAGGCGAGCGCCTTGGTGAGCTCCGTCTTGCCGACGCCGGTGGGGCCAAGGAACATGAACGAGCCGATCGGCCGGTTCGGATCCTGCAGGCCCGCGCGTGAACGACGCACCGCGGTCGCCACCGCCCGCACGGCTTCGCTCTGGCCGACGACGCGTTGGCCGAGACTCTGCTCCATGCGGAGCAGCTTGTCCTTCTCGCCTTCCAGCATCTTGTCGACGGGCACGCCGGTC
Organism: Pseudomonadota bacterium; assembly: GCA_023449855.1. Lineage (GTDB taxonomy): Bacteria > Pseudomonadota > Alphaproteobacteria > Rhizobiales > Xanthobacteraceae > Tardiphaga. The sequence goes on from JAEXHR010000311.1 coordinate 4,611, forward strand.
CAGCGCGAGACCACCTGCGCGATGTGGTTGGCGGTGACAGCCTCTTCCATCATCTCGCCGTTGTTCTCGCTGGCCTCGATATCGGCGAGCTTCTTCTCCAGTTCCGGGATGCGGCCATAGGCCAGCTCGCCGGCGCGCTGATATTCGCCGCGGCGCTGCGCATCAGCGAGTTCGAGACGCAGACCATCGAGTTCGCTCTTGAGCTTCTGCGCATCCGACAGCTTGTTCTTCTCGGCCGACCACTTCTGGGTGAGCGCCGCGGATTTCTCCTCGAGCTCGGCCAGTTCCTTTTCGAGATTCTCGAGCCGGGTCTTGGAGCCGGCATCGCTCTCCTTCTTGAGCGCCTCCTGCTCGATCTTCAGCCGAATGATCTCGCGATCCATCGAATCCAGCTCTTCCGGTTTGGAATCGACCTGCATCTTCAGCCGCGCCGACGCCTCGTCCATCAGGTCGATGGCCTTGTCGGGCAGGAAACGATCGGTGATGTAGCGGTTCGACAGCGTCACCGCCGCGACCAGCGCCGAGTCCTGAATACGAACGCCGTGATGCTGCTCGTATTTGTCCTTCAGCCCGCGCAGGATCGAGATCGTGTCCTCGACCGTGGGCTCGGCCACGAAGATCGGCTGGAAGCGCCGCGCCAGCGCAGCGTCCTTCTCCACATGCTTGCGATATTCATCCAGCGTCGTTGCGCCGATACAGTGCAGCTCGCCGCGCGCCAAAGCGGGCTTGAGCAGGTTCGACGCATCCATGGCGCCGTCGCCTTTTCCGGCGCCGATCAGCTGATGCATCTCGTCGATGAACAGGATGATGCCGCCTTCGGCCGCGGTGACCTCTCCGAGCACGGCCTTCAGCCGCTCCTCGAACTCGCCGCGATACTTTGCGCCGGCGATCAGCGCGCCGAGATCGAGCGACAGCAGCTTCTTGTCCTTCAGGCTCTCCGGCACGTCGCCATTGAGGATGCGCAGCGCGAGACCTTCGGCGATGGCGGTCTTGCCGACGCCGGGCTCGCCGATCAGGACAGGATTGTTCTTGGTACGACGCGACAGCACCTGGATCGTGCGGCGGATTTCCTCGTCGCGGCCGATCACCGGATCGAGCTTGCCGTCGCGCGCGGCCTGGGTCAGATCGCGGGCATATTTCTTCAGCGCGTCATAGGCGTTTTCGGCCGTGGCGGAATCCGCCGTGCGGCCCTTGCGCAACGCATTGATCGCGGCATTGAGATTTTGCGGGGTGACGCCGCCTTTGTTCAGGAGCTGTCCGGCCTCGGAATCCTTGTCCAAGGTCAGCGCCAGCAACAGGCGCTCGACGGTGACAAAGCTGTCGCCGGCCTTGTCCGCCGCCTGTTCAGCGGCATCGAGTGCGCGCGCCGTGGCGGGGGCGAGATAAACCTGCCCTGCCCCGGATCCCGAGACTTTCGGCAGCTTGTTCAGCTGGTCCTCTGTCGCCTTCAGGATCGCGCGCGAATTCCCTCCGGCACGGTCGATCAGACCGCCGGCGAGACCTTCGCTGTCGTCGAGCAGGACTTTGAGAATGTGAAGCGGCGTGAATTGCTGATGGCCTTCGCGCACGGCCAGTGATTGCGCCGACTGGATGAAGCCGCGCACCCGTTCGGTGTATTTTTCAATATTCATCGTTTGTTGTCCCTCGGCCTGCCGCCATCGCCTCGAAAGCACGATATCGGCATCTTCATTGGGGGTTCCGCGGGACGCATTGATGGTCGTCAACCGGCCGCGGTCGTCACTGGCGCGAAAGCCAGCTTGACGCAAATGTGGGCACACGGTTCCTGAAAAGGAAGAGGCCCGCATAAATTTCCAGCCGGCCTGGCGGTGGCACCCCGGCCCCAAATCTCCTATGGCTGGAACCATGACCGAACAGCCTTATGCCAGCCTCGCCAGCATCTATCGCTACCCCGTGAAGGGCCTGACGCCCGAACCGCTGACCGACGTCGCGCTGACGCCCGGCCAGACCCTGCCGGCCGACCGCCGCTATGCCATCGAGAACGGCCCGATCGGTTTCGACCCGGCGGCGCCGCAGTATTTCCCGAAGACCCAGTTCCTGATGCTGATGCGCAACGAGCGCCTGGCGGCGCTGCGCAGCCACTATGACGACGCCAATCACACGCTGACGATCCGGAAGGACGGTGATGAGGTGGCCCGGGCCGACCTGCGGTCAGCCGATGGCCGCCGCGAGATCGAGGCGTATTTCGCCACCGATTTTGCCGATGAGCTTCGTGGCCCGCCAAAGGTGCTGTTTGCCGAGGGGCACAGTTTTTCCGACGTGCCGCGCAAGGTGGTTTCGATCATCAATCTCGCCAGCGTCGCCGATCTGGAAAAGACGATCGGCCAACCGGTCCATCCGCTGCGCTTTCGCGGCAACCTGCATGTCGAGGGCTGGCCGGCCTGGCATGAATTCGAGCTGCTGGAGCGCACGCTAAAGATCGGCGATGTCCGGCTCAAGGTGGTGAAGCGCATCGTCCGCTGCGCCGCGACAAATGTCGACCCGGATACGGCCGCCCGTGACCTGACGATCCCGAAGACACTGCTGCAGACCTATGGGCACGCCGATTGCGGCGTCTATGCCGAGGTGATCGACGGCGGCAGGATCGCCGCCGGGGATCGGATTGAGATTGAAGCGTAGGGCGGATTAGCGCAGCGTAATCGGCCGGCCGAGTTCATTGTTGAAACTCCGCGGCGGATTACGGCTTCGCCTAATCCGCCCTACGCAAGAACTGACGCGCCTCAGCTCGACGGCATCACGTAAGCGTAGATTCGGCCCTTGGAGTACGTGGACTCAGCGACGCGGTTGCCGTGATTGCCCGACACGATGATCGGATTGCCTTTGGCATCGACACCCGAGACGACGCCGACATGGCCGCCGCGGCGGCCGCGCGACATCACGGCGATGGCGCCGACCTGCGGGCCGGAGATGCGATGACCGTAGCTCGAGAACGATCGTGCCATGTCGGAGCCCGTGCCCTGATGGCCGGTGCGCTTCAGCACCAGATTCATGAAAGCGGCGCACCACAGGCTGCGCCGGTCGGTGGGATTACCGCGGCCGATGAAGCTGCGCGCAGCCTCGACCAGACCCGAGCCACCGAAGCCGCCCGAAGGCTGGTTCATGCTCGCATTGGCATTCGCGAAATTCGCAGCGTCGCCGAACGAAGGCGCCTGCTGCTCCGCGCGCGCGGCGTGCCGGCGCGCAATCCGCGCGCGATGGCGGACGTAATGACGAGAGCTGTAAGTGTGTTTGCCGACATGCGCGTGGTGACGCGCGGCGCCGTGCTGGGGCCGGGCCGAAGCCGGCGAGACTGACGCGAAGACTGCTGCCGAACAAAGCGCCAAAGCGGAGAGGCGAAGTGCACGGCGATACGCAACGAACTCAAACATAGAAAGTTAACCCTCATAAATACCCCCGATCCCCCGATCGGAAACACGCTCCAAGTTTTTGAGGGCTGTGTGAAAACAGTCCGGATGTGACGGAAACAAGACGGCGAGCGGGTCGAAACGAGCTCATTTCAGGCCCGACCGCCCCGCGATGGGGCTAAACCCAATAGAAACCATACGTATAGACATAGGGGATGGTCTCCTAGCGCAGGGCCGGCCCGAGATACCTATTTTAATTAGCTATTAAGAATTGCTTCCCGCGAGATTTTGGCCGCTGCAACCGTATGCAAAGACGGTGCTGTCGTAGGGCGGATTACGCCGCGCTCATCCGCCTTACGACTATTGAGAATGACGATTTCGCCAGGGTTTGGCCTAGCTCCGCCCTCATCCTGAGGAGCCGCGTAGCGGCGTCTCCAAGGATGGCTGCGAACATCAGCGCCAAGACATTTCATGGTTCGAGACGCGGCCTGTGGCCGCTCCTCACCATGAGGGGCGGAGTTACTTCTCTGCCCGCTGCAGCAGAAACACCCCCTGCTCGCCGAACAGATTCCAGAACCACCACGGTGCATTGAGGCGCAATGGACGGCCGTAAAGATCGAGCGCCACCGCGCGCTCCATCTTCACATGGATCTCGTCGCACAGATGCACGAAGTCCTTGATGGTGCAGAAATGAATATTTGGCGTGTCGTACCATGTCGCCGGCAGGTTTTCCGTCCGCGGCATGCGCCCGCCGACGAGCAGTTGCAGCCGCATCCGCCAGAAGCCGAAATTCGGAAACGACACGATGGCGCGGCGACCGATGCGCAGCAGATTCTCCAGCACCACGCGCGGCTGCCGCGTCGCCTGCAGTGTCTGCGACAGGATCACATAGTCGAACGCGTCGTCGGGATAGTTGACGAGGTCGGTGTCGGCGTCGCCCTGCACCACCGCGAGGCCCTTGCCGACGCAGCGATTCACCCCCTCGCGCGACAGCTCGATGCCGCGACCATCGATGCCGCGGCTTTCAAGCAGTTGCAGCAGATCGCCATCGCCGCAGCCGACATCGAGCACTTTCGCGCCGGCGGGAATCATCCCGGCGACGAGCAGATGATCGCCGCGATAGCTTTCGAGCGCAGGGGATGCCGGGCTGGCGAGTTTGATATCGAGGCCTTGCTGATGGACGTTCATTTGTCGCGGGCCTCCACCGGCAGGCCGCGCACCGCCGCAGCCGAATTCAGAAACGCGTCGGCGATATCGAGGAATTCCGGCACGTCGAGCAGGAAGGCGTCGTGGCCCTTGTCGGTCTCGATCTCGGCAAACGACACCCGCACGCCGCCGGCATTCAGCGCATGCACGACATCGCGCGATTCCGCGGTCGGGAACAGCCAGTCCGACGTGAAGGACATCAGGCAGAAGCGCGTCTGCGTATCGCGGAAGGCTTCGGCGAGATGACCGTTATGGTCCGCCGCGATATCGAAATAGTCCATCGCGCGCGTGAGATAGAGATAGGAATTGGCATCGAAGCGCTCGACGAAGGACGAGCCCTGATAGCGCAGATAGCTCTCGACCTGGAAATCCGCATCGAACGAAAACGTCGGCAGTTCGCGATCCTGCATGCGGCGGCCGAATTTGCGATGCAGGGCGGCATCCGACAGATAGGTGATATGTGCCGCCATGCGCGCGACGCCGAGGCCGCGATGCGGATGCGTGCCTTCCTCGAAGTAACGCCCGCCGCGCCAGTCCGGATCGGCCATCACGGCCTGACGGCCAAGCTCGTGGAAGGCGATGTTCTGCGCCGAATGCTTGGTCGCGCAGGCCACCGCGAGGGCCGAGAACACGCGCTCGGGATAGGCTGCCGTCCATTGCAGCGTCTGCATGCCGCCCATGGAGCCGCCGACCACGCAGAACAGCTGCGTGATGCCGAGACGGTCGATCAGCATGGTCTGGGCACGCACCATGTCGGGGATGGTGATGACCGGAAAATCGAGGCCCCAGATCTTGCCGGTGGCGGGATTGACCGAGGCCGGGCCTGTCGAGCCCATGCAGCCGCCGAGCACGTTGGAGCAGATGATGAAGTAGCGGTCGGTATCCAGCGCCTTGCCCGGCCCGACCATGGTCCCCCACCAGCCCGGCTTGCCGGTGACGGGATTTGTATTGAAGACGTGCTGGTCGCCCGTCAGGGCGTGGCAAACGAGGATGGCATTGGATCTGTCGGCGTTCAGCGTGCCGTAGGTCTGGTAGGCGATCTGGAACGGGGCGAGATCGACGCCGCAATCGAGCCGCAGCGGCTCTGCAACGCCGAACTTCGCCACCAGCGAACTCGGATTGTTGGCCTCCTGGCTGCGGTCCTCGGCGCGGACCGAGACGCTCTTCAAGGGCTGGACGTTGACCATCTCGATACCCGGCTCCCTCGCGGGAGTCCTCCCACATCGAGACCGGGCATGAAAAACCCGGCCTGAACATACGGTTCGGCCGGGAGCAATCGTCCCCGGCCTGTTTAGCGAGTTGTTTAACGTGGCTGCAAGCCGGCCGGCTCAAATGACCACGGAGTAGGCAGGGATCGTAGTCCCACCTCGGCCGACCGTCAATATAGGGCTGGCATGGACGCTTTGCCCAAGCGTCAGCCCTTAGAATAGCTGTCATGTTTTCTTTGCTTTCAGGCACCGTCTTACCTAATCAGGGGCCCTGTCAGCCCAAGGTCGACCAAGGTCCGTTTTCATGTCGAAACTGCCCCCCGCCCCGCCGTCCCTGAACGAGCTTCGCCAGGAGATCGACAGCATCGACGAGCAGGTGCATCGCCTGCTGATGTCGCGCGGCGACATCATCGACCGGCTGATCTCGGTGAAGCAGACCCAGGAGGTCGGATCGGCCTTCCGCCCGGCCCGCGAGGCCGACATGATGCGCCGGCTGGTGCAGCGCCACCGCGGCATCCTGCCCATCGATACCGTCGAGGGCATCTGGCGCGTCATCATCTCCACCTTCACCTATGTGCAGGCGCCGTTCTCGCTGCATGCGGATCTGTCGCTCGGCGAGAGCGCCATGCGCGATTCCGCCCGGTTCCATTTCGGCTTCACGGTGCCGTACATCGCGCATTTCAGCGCCGCCGCCGCCGTGGAGGCCGTGGCCAAATCCAAGGGCGACCTCGCGCTGGTCTCGGCCACCTCCGGCCAGACCCCGTGGTGGCATGAACTCGAAGCCGAGGGCGTGCCGAAGATCATCGCCCGCCTGCCTTTCATCGAGCGCGCCGACCATCCGGCCGCGCTGCCTGTCTTCGTGGTCTCGCGCGTCGCCGACAGCGCCATGGTGACCGAGGTGGAATGCTGGAGCGTCCGCGTTTCCGGCTGGAACGCCGAGATCGCCCGCGCGCTGGCGCCGCTGGCCGATGTGGTGGTGGTGCCCGATACCGCCTTCGACGGTGCCTCGCTGCTGGTCTCCATCAGCGCGCCCTCGTCCTTCGATGGCATCAAGGCTGCCCTGATCGCAGCGGGGGCCTCGGTGCGGTCCTCCGCCCTCGTCGGCAGCCACGCAACCCGTTATACGGTGCCCGCAGACGGCGCGCCGAACGCCTGACCTTTTCCAGACTATCCGGAGCTACAAGATGTCCCGCCCCGTGCCGAAAGCCGGCATTCTCGATATTGCGCCCTACACGCCGGGCAAGACCCCCGTGCCGGAAGCCGGCCGCAAGGTGTTCAAGCTGTCGGCCAATGAGACGCCGTTCGGTCCCTCGCCCCATGCGAAGGAAGCCTTCGCCCGCGTCGGCACGCATCTCGAGGATTATCCGGAAGGCACGTCCAAGGTTCTGCGCGAGGCTATCGGCAAGCGCTACGGCCTCGATCCCGATCGCATCATCTGCGGCGCCGGTTCGGACGAGATCCTGAACCTGATCGCGCATGTCTATCTCGGCCCCGGCGACGAGGCGATCCACACCCAATACGGCTTCCTGGTCTATCCCATCGCCACCATGGGCAATGGCGCGACCAATGTCGTCGCCAGGGAAATCGACTTCACGTGCAACGTGGACGAGATCCTGAAAGTGGTGACCCCGAAGACGAAAGTCGTCTGGCTGGCAAACCCGAACAATCCGACCGGCAGCTATCTGCCCTATGCGGAAGTGAAGCGCCTGCGTTCGTCGCTGCCGGATCACGTATTGCTCGTGCTCGACGCCGCCTATGCCGACTATGTCGAGAAGCTCGACTATGAGAGCGGCTTCGAACTCGCCCAGACCACCGAGAACACCGTGGTCTGCTACACCTTCTCCAAGGTGCACGGCCTCGCCGCGCTGCGTATCGGCTGGATGTTCGGCCCCGCGCACATCGTGGATGCGATGAACCGCGTGCGCGGTCCGTTCAACGTGTCGGCCCCGGCGATGCTCGCCGCCGTCGCTGCGATCGAGGACACCAATCACGTCCAGATGTCGCACGACTTCACGGTGAAGTGGCGCGCGATCCTGACCGAGGAAATCACCAAGCTCGGCCTCAAGGTGACGCCGAGCGTGGCGAATTTCCTGCTGATCCATTTCCCGACCACGCCTGGCAAGACGGCGGCCGAGGCCGATGCCTTCCTGACCAAGCGCGGCCTCGTGCTGCGTGCGGTCGCGAGCTACGGCCTGCACGAGCAGTTGCGCATGACGCTCGGCACCGAGGAAGCCAACGAACTCGTCCTTGCCGCCTTGCGCGAATTCATGCTGCGCAATGACTGACGCCCCGCTCTTTCCACGCATCACGCTGATCGGCCTCGGCCTGATCGGCTCGTCGCTGGCGCGCGGCATCCAGCAGCTCGGCCTCGCCGGCGAACTCGTCGCCACCGACGCGTCGCCGGAGGTGCGCGCGCGTGCCGCCGAGATCAAACTCGCGGATCGCATCGCCGACGACAATGCGTCGGCAGTGCGGGATTCCGACCTGATCATCTCCTGCGTCCCCGTCGGCCGCGCCAGCGATGTCGCGCAAAGCATTGCACCGCATCTGAAGCCGGGCGCCATCATCTCCGATGTCGGCTCGGTGAAGGCCTCGGTGCTGTCGGCGATGTCCGAGCATCTGCCGGACAATGTGCATTTCATTCCCGCGCATCCGGTGGCCGGCACCGAAAATTCCGGTCCGGACTCTGGCTTCGCCGAACTGTTCATGAACCGCTGGTGCATCCTCACGCCGCCGGACGGCGCGGATCCTGCAGCGGTCGAAAAACTCTCGGCGCTGTGGTCCGCGCTCGGCGCCAATGTCGAGATCATGGGCGCCGCGCATCATGACCTCGTGCTCGCGGTGACGAGCCACCTGCCGCATCTCATCGCCTACACAATCGTAGGCACGGCCGACGAGCTGGAAGATGTCACTCGTTCGGAAGTGCTGAAGTTCTCTGCCGGCGGTTTCCGCGACTTCACCCGAATCGCCGCCTCCGATCCCACCATGTGGCGTGACGTGTTCCTGACCAATAAGGACGCGGTGCTGGAAATGCTCGGCGCATTCCAGGAAGACCTGTCGAAGCTCACCCGTGCGATCAGGCGAGGCGATGGCGACACGCTGTTCGAGCATTTCACGCGGACGCGTGCGATCCGCAGAGGGATCGTGAATCTCGGCCAGGATGAAGCGGCAGCGGACTTCGGCCGCAAGCATGCGGCGTTGAAGAAGAAGACGGAGACCTAACAGCCGTCATTGCGAGCGCAGCGAAGCAATCCAGTTCTTACTTGTAGCTTTCTGGATTGCTTCGTCGCTACGCTCCTCGCAATGACGAAGGAGAGCGGCCCGCTCTCAAAACAACGGCGGAATCTGCGCCACCCGCAGCGGGCCGAAGAACACCGCACCGTCGACGAATTTCAGCGGGAACGAACGCGCCGGCCTGCCTTCCAGCGTCGCCGCGGTGCCGATGGAATTGACGCCCGCCGCCAGCCCCGCCCCCGCATTCTTGCGCGCGAAATTGCCAAGGCCCGGAATCGCGCGATCCAGCGCACCCAGAATATTGTTCACGTCCTGCGACTTCAGGCCCGGCGCCAGGCGATCCAGCGTTTCCTGCGGCACGCCGATCTCCAGCAACTTGTCGATGCCCAGCGCATTCACCGCCTTGTCGAGCCCGGTCACCGTCATCTGCAATTCGCCATCGAGATTGCCCGCGGCCGTGATGCCCAGCGAGCCTGTCGCCAGCGAGATGATATCGCCCTGCTGCACGCGCGACTGCGTGATCTCCAGCCGGCCGCCCGCCGCCTGGATCTCGCGAAACCGCTGCGGCCACGGCTTTGGCGTGAGATCGCTGAGGCCGGAAATCTGCGCGCGGATATCCGTATCGAAGGGCGCGGCGAGCAGCGGATGCACGTCAGAAATGGTGCCGCTGGTGATGCGCAGGGCGGTTTCGATCACCGGCTTCTCCGGTGTCGATGTCGGCGCTGTCCTGCCGTTGAGCACCACGCGCTTGGCGCGCACCGCCGGCGCCGAGGCAGCGCCGACAAAGCGATCGAGCGAGAGGTCGTCGAAGACGAGATCGCCGCTGTCGGGCGTGCCCGGCAGGCCGGTGATGCTGCTGCGGGCATTGCTCCAGGCCATGGCCATCCAGGGCTGGCCCTGCTGCGAAATCACCGCTGGCGCCTTGAATTCGGCGATCAGAAGACGCGGCGTATAGATCTGCGCGACGACGAGAATCTCGCCGAGCTTTGCCGTCACCGGAATCTGCGTGACGCTCTGCGTCGCGGTCTGCGCCTGCAGCGCGACACTGACGCCGTCGCAACGCACTTCAAGCCGGAACGGGAAACCCGACACCGAACGGTTGGCGCAGTCATATTTGCGGCCGGCCGCAGCTTCCCGCGCCTGCCACAGCGCAACATTCTCATCGATCTTGGACGCCGCAAAGAACCAGAACCCGGTCCATGCCGCCGCGAGAACGACGACGAGGCCGGGCATCACGAAAACCGGCCAGAGGCGGCGACGGCGGGGCTGAAGAATGTCTGACATGACGGACCCTAGAGCGCAGGAATTTGTCGAAACGGCGGTTGCGACACCCCTTCGCACGATCGACTGATTTCTGCCAGTGCGCCACGCAATGACGACGCTTGGTTCCACGTCACGTCATCATATGCTAGTGCGGCAACATGACCCCTCTGAGCTCGCCTGCGCCTGTTTCCGATCATGACCTCTGGGTGTTCGGCTATGGCTCGCTGATGTGGCGGCCCGGCTTCGATTTTATCGAGCAGATGCCGGCCCGCCTGATCGGCGAACATCGCGCCCTCTGTGTCTATTCCTTCGACCATCGCGGCACGCCGGAAAAACCCGGCCTCGTGCTCGGCCTAGACCGCGGCGGCGCCTGCCGCGGCATCGCCTTCCGCGTCGAAGCCGGCAAGCGCGATGCGACCATCGCCTATCTGCGCGAGCGCGAGCAGACCACGGGCGTCTATCGCGAGGTGATGCGGTCGGTCTGGCTCGACGACGACGCGCGCTCGCGCGTCAGCGCGCTGACCTATGTGGCCGATCGCAGCCATGTGCAGTATGCGGGCCGGTTGTCACTGCCCGAACAGCTCCGCTGCGTGCGGCAGGGCCACGGCCGGTCCGGCAACAACCGCGACTATGTGCTTTCGACGGTGAAATCGATCGAGGCGCAGGGATTCAAGGATGCACAGCTGCACAGGCTGGCGATGATGCTGCATGCCGAGCCGTAGGATGGGTTGAGCGCAGCGAAAACCCATGCTGACCGTCGTCGTGGCAAACTCCGCCGATGGGTTATCGCTCCGGCGCTGCGCGCCTCCGCTCAACCCATCCTACTTCTTCACCGCCACATCCGGCACGCGCCCAAAAATCTCCGCCTGCTCCGCGCGCGCTTCCGCCACCAGCCGCTCCGTCGCGGTCTCGATCTTCTCGCGGATCACCGCGATAAATTCCTCGCGTTGCAGTCCCGGCGGCAGCGGCGGCATGAACTCGACCACCAGTGTGCCGGGATAGCGCAGGAAGGTGCGGCGCGGCCAGAACAGGCCGGAATTCAGCGCCACCGGCAGACATGGCACATGGCACAACGCGTAGATCTGCGCGACGCCGCTCTTGTAATCGGGCGGGGCGCCAACGGGACGGCGCGTGCCTTCGGGAAAGATGATGAGCTGGCGGCCCTTCTGCACCTCGCTCCTGGCACGCTTGGCCATGTCCATCAGTGCGCGCACGCCGCCGGCGCGATTGACGTCGATCATGTCCGCCAAACGCAGATACCAGCCGAAAAACGGAATGCGGCCGAGCTCGCGCTTGTAGATGAACAGCGGCGAATCGAAGAACGGCAGCAGCGCAAACGTCTCCCACATGGACTGATGCTTGGCGGCGACCACCAAAGCCCCCGCAGGAATGTGCTCAGCGCCGCGCACCTCGAACTTCACGCCGCAGATCCAGCGCAGCAGCACCACGCTCTGCCGCGACCAGGTCTTGGCGATGAACAGGATGGCCCGCGGCGGCATCAGGAAGGTCGGGATCGCGACCAGGATCCAGAAGATCAGCAGCGCGTAGAACAGCACCTGATAGATCAGCGAACGCAAAAATATCGATGTCATGAAAAGTCGCTTCGATCAGTTGGCTGCGGCAGTCGCCGGCTTGCGCACCGCCTCGGAGGACGGTTCGCCGCTGTCCGGCATCAGATCGATGCCGATATCGGCGAGGCGCGCGCGCAGCTCGGCGGCGAGGTATTTGACATATTCCGATAACAGCAAACGCAGCGTGGTGCCACTGGTCCACCACGCCTCATCGCGCCAGCGGTCGCCGATCACCGAAAACGGGATCAGCTCCACATCCGGCAATTCATGCGACAGTTCCACCAGCGCCCGCGGCATGTGATAGTTCGACGTCACCACGATGAGCGAACGGAACCCCTGCTTGCGCGCCCAGCGCCGCGTCTCCACCGCATTGCTGCGCGTATCGGTGGCGCTGCGATCGAGATCGACGCAGCAGGCCAGCAGGCGCTGATCGTTGTCCGGCAGCGAGCGCCGGATATTGCCGATACCATTGGTGGGATGCACGCCGGAAATCAGGAGCCGCTTGCCGAAGCCACTGGCGAGCAGATCCAGCGCATCGGCCACGCGGGACGAGCCGCCGGTGAGCACCACGATGCCATCGGCCTTGGTGGAGGGCGTGACGTCGCCGTTGCGGAGCTGCGACAGGAAAGCGACGAAACCGACGATACCGGCCATGAAGGAAACAGCCACGGCGCCGACGATCGCCGCGCGGATCAGGCGCCGCCTGGGAGGCGGCGGTCGCGCGGGCGCGTCCTCGGTCTGGTTCTGGTCGTCCAACAAAGTCATGGCTGTGGTGCGCGGCGTTGTCGCCGCAATTTTAGAGCAATTTCGTCCTCGATTGTAACATGTCCCGGACGCGGTGCAGCGCCCTTGCGCTCCTCCGCAGAGCCGGGACCGTTCCAAGCTCCAGCGGTTTTGGCGGTCCCGGCTCTGCGAAGCGGCACTTCGCGCCGCATCGCGTCCGGGACACGATACTCAGTCGATATCATTGAGCGTCGCAAACAGTGTCCGGCGCGAGGCGGCGGCGGTGATGGCCGCGATCACCAGTGCCTGCGCCGCCAGGATGAGATAGCCGGACGGGCGCAGCGAGAAGGTGCCGAGCAGCGCCGCGAACTGATCGCCCACCGGCGTGCCCGAGAACCAGCTCGCGATGGACTCGGAAAAGCCGAACATCAGCATCGCGATGCCGCCGCCGATCACGCCGCCCTGCAGGCCAAGCCGCAGGAAGTGGCGGAAGAAGCGATTGGCGATGTAGCGATCGCCGGCACCGACGAAATGCAGCACCTCGACGATCGGCTTGTTCGCCGCCATGGCGCCGCGGGTCGCGAACGACACCGAGATGATGGTGGCGACGATGACGAGTGCAAGGATGCCAAGCCCGGCAAGCACCACCGCCGACGTCATGGAGCGCATCCGCTCGACCCAGGCGCGGTGATCATCCACGCTCGCAGTCGGCGCGAATTGCGCGACCCGCGCCCGCAGGCCGACGATGTCGAGCGCCGTGCCCGGCGTCACGCGCGCCACGATGACGCGCGGCACCGGCAGCTCATCCAGCGACAAGCCGGTGCCGAGCCAGGGCTCCAGCAATTGCGCGGACTGCTCCTTGCTATAGGGCAGCACCTCCACGATGCCAGGCTGACCACGCACCGCGTCGGCTGCCGCCTGCGCGTCGCGGTCGAGATTGCGGCCGGCAACCGGCTTCACCTGGATGGTGATTTCGCTGGCGACCTCGGACTGCCATTCGGAGGCCGATGCGCTGATCAGCAGCACTGCGCCGGAGGTGATCGAAGCGAGGAACGTCATGATCGCCACCACGGCGACCAGCGCACGCCCGGCGATCTGGCCGCTCGGCACGATGGGCGACGCATTGCGCGCCTTCGCCGGGACCTGCGGGCGTTCCTGCCCGAGATCCATCAGCGGTCCATGCTCGTCGCCGATCCTGCTCACGCCTCTAACCTGTTCAAGCAAAGCCTATTCATACATGTGCAGCCGGCCCTGATGCAGCACCATGCGGCGCGCATCATACTGGTCCATCAGGTTGATATCGTGGGTGGCAATGATCACCGCCGTGCCGGATTTGTTGAGTTCGATGAACAGCCGCAGCAGACGACGGCCGAGCGTCGGATCGACGTTGCCGGTCGGCTCGTCGGCGAGCAGCAATTGCGGCCGCGCGATCACCGCGCGGGCAATGGCGGCGCGCTGTTTCTCACCGCCCGACAGGATCGGCGGCAGCGCATCCATGCGCTCGCCGAGGCCGACCCATTTCAGCAGATCGATGACTTCGCGGCGATAGCTGGATTCGTCACGGCCCATCACCCGGAACGGCAGCGCGACATTCTCATAGGTGGTCATGTGATCGAGCAGGCGGAAATCCTGCAGCACGATGCCGATGCGTTTGCGCAGGTCGGCGATCTCGTCCTTTGCCAGCAGTGAAATGTCCTGGCCGAACAGATTGACGAGGCCGCGCGTCGGGCGCAGCGACAGGAACAGGAGGCGCAGCAACGACGTCTTGCCGGCGCCGGAGGGGCCGGTCAGGAATTGAAAGGAATGCGCGGGAATCTGGAAATTCAGATCGCGCAGGATTTCCGGACCAAGCCCGTATCGCAGGCCTACATTTTCGAACCGGACCACGTGCAGCTCCGTTCGACGGGTTCACTCAGCCTCAAGATATCGGTCATTCGCTTGTGCGGCCGTTATGGTTTCCGATTCGTTAACGGTCGTCGCGTAGTTTACCGCACATGTCAGCGGCTCTCGGTACCATGCATATCGTCTGTCCCCATTGCACGACGTCCTATGCCGTCAATCCGGCGGGCTTCGGCGATGCCGGCCGCACCGTCCGCTGCGCCCGCTGCAAGGAGACCTGGCTCGCCAAGCCGCAAAGCCTCTCCCCGCCCGAGCCGGACGACGATCTCAGCGCCTGGGGCGTCACCGCGGAGGAAACGCGCGAGCCTGACGTGCCCGTGGTCGAGAGCCCGTCGATCTCGGCGGACTGGCCGGCGGAATCCAAGTTCCAATCGCGCACTGAGGATACCGATTGGACGGTCGCGGCGCGCGACGACGCCGGACCGCTGCGCGAACCCAGGCCGACGCGCCGGGGCAAGCTTCGCAACCTAGCCCCAAAGATGCCGCACAGCGGCCTCAACAGATCGCACATCTTGCCGATCATCACCGCCGCAATGGCGGCATTTGCCGTGGCGATTTTGATCTGGCGGATCGATATCGTGCGCCTGATGCCGCAAACCGCTGCGTTCTACGAGGCCTTCGGCATCGACGTGAACACCCGCGGCCTTGCCTTCAAGGATGTCAAAGTCACCACCGAAACCGTCGACGGCAAGCCGGTGATGCTGATCGAAGGCTATATCGTCTCGGAAACCCGCGTACCCACCGCCATGCCGCGCCTCCGATTTGTGGTCCGCGACGACAAGGGCACCGAAATCTACGCCTGGAGCGCCGTGCTGGAGCAGCCCGGCCTCAATCCAGGTGATAAGACCTGGTTCAAGTCCCGCCTGGCCTCGCCGCCGGCGGAAGGCCGCAGCATCGACGTGCGCTTTTTCAACAAGCGCGACGTTGCCGGCGCTTAAGTGTCTGAGGAATAACGATGTCGCGTATCCTGATCGCCGATGACGAGGAGCCGCTGCGCCTGCTGGTCGGGCGCGCCATTGCCATGGACGGCCACGAAATCGTCACAGCCGAAGACGGCGCTGAAGCCCTTGAAATCCTTAACGAACAGGAAGGTCGTTTCGACCTCCTCCTGACCGACATCAAGATGCCGATCATGGACGGCATCGCGCTGGCGCTGGCCGCCGCGCGCGATTTTCCCGACCTGACCATCCTGCTGATGACCGGCTATGCCGACCAGCGCGAGCGCGCGACCGGCCTCAATGCGATCGTGCATGACGTGGTGACGAAGCCGTTCTCCGTGGCCGACATCCGCACTGCGGTCGCGGATGCGCTAGCGTCCCGCAGCAAGACTTGAAATCGTTCAGCTTTCTCTGACGATGCAGGGCTGTGCCGCTGTGCGGCCTCTGGTGCGCGGATCGCTGCTTCTGTAGACATCGCGCGAAGCAGCAGACCGCACCACCCAGATACCGCCACAAGGAATTCGCATGACTGACGCCGACCTCGAAGCCGCCGGCTGGGCCATCATGCATGACGACGGCTTCATCCAGCTCGTCGGACCGATGTGGCATCGGGAAGTGAACGGCGCGCACGAATTCGCGATTCTGGGGCAGGAAAAGCACCGCAATCGCCGCGGTGTCGTGCAGGGCGGCGCGGTCATGACCCTGGCCGATCGCAGTTGCGGCATGGGCGCCCGTGCCGCAGCCGGCGTCGAAGCGCTCGCCACGGTGCAGATGGATACATATTTCGTTGATGCGGCCCGGATCGGCGACCTGATCGTGTCGCGGCCACGGGCTGTGCGTACGTCGAAGAGTCTGATTTTCATGACGACTGAAGTGAGTGTCGGCGACGGTCATGTGGTCGCGACCGCTCATGGCGTGTTCAAGGTCATGCGCGATACCGCCGACAAGGGACGCCAGCCAAGCTGACCCGGCAGCGACAGGCCAAGAATACCGCTCGCAATTGCGGAACGAAAAAGCGATCCAGCTCTTAGGAGAGCTGTAGCGCTCACATGCAGCCTATGCGGACGACCTCAGGCCCATTCAACACAATGTTTTCGAGCATGGCTTTTTCTTCCCATCGCAGTCCCAACGCTCCTTTCGCGCCCGGAATCGATGCTGACGAGCCGTTTTCCGCCGGTGCAACGCCGCTGGACACGGCCGTGGTGCTGGTGGTCGAAGACGATCCGCTGTTGCGCATGAACGCGGTGGATATGATCGAGGAAGCCGGCTTCCGGGCGATCGAGGCACCGGATGCAGACACGGCGATCCGGCTGCTCGAAAGCCGCAACGACATCCGCCTGATCTTCACAGACATCGACATGCCCGGCTCGATGGACGGGCTGGCGCTCGCCCATGCGGTGGCCAATCGCTGGCCGCCGGTGCGCATCGTTGCGACATCGGGCCATTTCAGGGTCAGCGAAACCGATCTGCCCAGCGGCGGTCGGTTCATCCCCAAGCCCTATCGGCAACATCAGCTCGTCGACATGCTCGCCGGACTTTCAACAGCCGCCCGCCTTTAGCGTGTGTTGCAGAGCGTTGAAGCTTGACGCCCTCCTACGACCCGGCCACGCTGGTTCCAGCATACCAGCTTCTGGCGGGGGCAATCGATGTGGGCATCGCTGCAGCGCTTTCTCGACAGTTCAGTCTTTGCACCGCATGGCATCTGCCTGCTTTGGGACCCTGGTCTGATCTGGCTCCATGTCGGCGCCGACGCTCTGATCGCCCTCGCCTATTTTTCCATTCCCGTCGCGCTCACGATTTTCGTCGCCAAGCGGCGCGATGTGGAATTCGGCTGGGTGTTCTGGGCCTTCGCCCTGTTCATCATGGCCTGCGGCCTTACCCATGTGATGTCGATCTATACGCTGTGGGTGCCCGCCTACGGCCTTGAAGGCCTGGTCAAGGCGATGACCGCCGTCGCTTCGGTGATCACGGCCGCAATGCTGTGGCCGCTGTTGCCGAGACTGCTGGCAATTCCTTCCCCCGCGCAATTGCGGGAGACCGAGGCTGCGCTCATCGAGGAAAGCCGACATCGTCGCGAGGCAGAAGATCTGCTGCGCCATACCCAGAAGATGGAAGCGATCGGCCATCTGACCGGCGGCGTCGCGCATGACTTCAACAATCTCCTGACCATCATCAGCGGCAATCTCGAAATCGCCGAGCAGAGCCTTACCAACTGGACCGACGCTTCCCGCGACCGCCTAAAACGCGTGATCGCCAGTGCTGCCGGCGGCGCCCAGCGCGCCGTGGTGCTGACCCAGCGGCTGCTCGCCTTTGCACGACGACAACCGCTCGATCCGAAGATCGTGAATGTAAACGGACTGCTGCAGGGCATGTCCGAATTCTTCCAGCGCACGCTGAGCGAAAACATCCATCTGGAAATCGTTGGCGGCGCCGGCCTGTGGCAGGTCGAGGTCGACCCGAGCCAAATGGAAGCGGCGATCCTCAATCTCGTCGTCAATGCGCGCGACGCAATGCACAGCCAGGGCAAATTGACCATCGAGACCAGCAACGCCTTCATCGACGAAGCCTATGCGCAGCAGTCCAATATCGATGTCGGTCAATACGTCCTGATTTCCGTGACCGACGATGGGCCGGGCATGCCGAAAGACGTGCAGGAGCGCGCCTTCGATCCCTTCTTCACGACCAAAGAACCGGGACAAGGAACAGGCTTGGGCCTCAGCCAGGTCTACGGCTTCGTCAAGCAGTCCGGCGGACACGTGAAGATCTATAGCGAGGTCGGCGAAGGCACGACGATCAAGGTCTACCTACCGCGCAACACGCGTCAGCCGGACGACACCACGGACAACCAGAACCAGATCATCGGTGGCAAAGGCGACGAGATCATCATGGTGGTCGAGGACGATCCGGATGTGCGCTCCTATCTCGTCGAGATATTGGAGGGCCTCAACTATCAGGTTCGCGCCGCCTGCAATGCCGACGCCGCTTTGCGCGACTTTGCCGAGGACCCTGAACCGTTCGACTTGCTGCTGACCGACATCGTGATGCCTGGAATGAACGGACGATTGCTCGCGGACGAAATGACAAAGCTGCTGCCTGGCCTCAAAGTTCTTTTCATGACCGGCTATTCACGCAACGCCATCGTACATCAAGGGCGGCTTGATCCCGGCGTGTCGCTACTACAGAAGCCGGTCACGCATGCCGCGCTCGGCGGCAAGATCCGGGAGATGCTCGACAAGCGCTAGACTATGATGCGCAGCTCGAGACTGTACCGAAGGAGGGAAGCGCCCCGCGTGTCGCCTCATGCTGCACCAGCCAGCGCTCGAAATCCGGCACCGATAGCGCCGGCGCGTGTACGAAACCCTGGATGACGTCGCAGCCGAGCTCGGTCAACAGTCGGCGCTGGCCTTCGGTCTCGACGCCCTCAGCCACGACCGTCATATCGAGGCTCTGGCCGACACGGACGATGGCGCGCGTGATCGCAAGCGCACTGGCCTGGCTCTCGATGTCGCGCATGAAACTACGGTCGATCTTGAGTTCGCGCACCGGCAGATTGGCGAGCCGGCTGAGACTCGAATATCCCGTGCCAAAATCGTCCATCGACAGCCTGACACCAGATCTCCTAATCTTTTCCATGGTGTCGATGGCCGTGGAATGCTCGCTCATGACGACGCCTTCGGTGACCTCAAGCATCAGCATGTCGGGTGTCAGTTCGTTCTCGGCGAGAATTTTCCCCACCAGATCTGCCAGATCGCGATTCTGAAAATTGATCGGCGACATGTTGACGGACACACAAGGCACATCGAGCCCGGCACGGTGCCACGCGGCGAGTTGCCGACAGGCCTCGCGCAGCGACCACATGCCAATCAGCTCGATAAGGCCGTATTCTTCGGCAAGCGGAATGAACTTCGACGGCGGCACATCGCCGAGCACCGGATCACGCCAGCGCGTCAACGCCTCGGCGCCATAAATGCTGCCGTCGATGCGAACTTGCGGCTGATAGTGCAGGCGTAGCACACCCTGGATAATGGCATTGCGAAGCGCCGTGCTGAAAGCAAGCCTCTCCTCCGTGACGCGGTTCATGTCCGCACTAAAGAAGCGATAGGTTGAGCGGCCGGCAAGCTTCGCCTGATACATCGCCGCGTCAGCGTGTTTGAGCAGATCGTCGATATTGCGCGCATCGTCCGGATAGATGCTGACGCCGATACTGGCCGAGATCGGCACCGTTTTCGCATTGAGCTGAATCGGCGACAGCAGCGATTCCAGCAACCTGCTGGCGATGGCTGCAGCATCATCCGCATTGCACCTCGGCAACACGACGACGAATTCGTCGCCGCCCTGGCGGCTAAGCGTGTCGCCGGGACGAATATGTTTGCACAGGCGCTGGGTCACACTGACCAGAAGATCGTCGCCGACCGAATGCCCAAGGGTATCGTTGATGTCCTTGAAATGATCGAGATCGAGAAACATGACTGCGATCTTCTCATCCACTCCCGCCGCATCGATCTGCTGCGTCATCAACTGATGCAACCGGGCCCGATTCGGCAGCTTGGTCAGCGCGTCGAAATAAGCGAGGCGAGCGATCTCGCTTCGCGCTTCGTGACGCTCAATAGCGAGGGCACACAGATGCACGCAGTTGTCGACGATCGTCTGGTGCCAGCGGGTCGGCGTCCGGGATTCGCGAAAGTAGAAGCCGATGGCACCGATCACGCGACCGTCCTTGGCCTTGATCGGTGTCGACCAACACGCCTTCAGACCGGCTTTCAGCGGCAGCTCGTTGTACAGCAACCATTTGGGATCGGTCGCGAGATCGATGGACAGCACCGGCTCGCCACTGAATGCGGCCGCGCCGCAGCTCCCGACATCGGGACCGAGAACGAGACCGTCGATCGACGTCGAGAATTGCGGCGGCAGACGATCGCCGCCAAGCGGATGCAGCAAGCCGTCGAGATCGACATGAAGCACCGAGCACACCACATCGGGCGCGATCGCCTCGACCCGGCGGCAGAGATCGCCGATGACATCCAGCACCGGCATGTCATTGGCAAGGTTCTCGAGCGTGAGGTGCTGCAGCGAATGTATCTGCTTGCTCTCGGTGATATCCACGAGAACGGCGACAAAGTTTCTCACCTCACCGTTGTCGCCGCGATCAGCATTGACGTTGGTTGAAATCCAGATCTCCTCGCCATCCTTGTCATAGACGAGCAAGTCCTCCTGGCCATGTCCGTCGGCGTAGATGCGTTCATGAAAGCGGGCCAGCGCCTCACCATCGGTATACTCGCCTGTCAGCAGCTGTTCGGGATGCCTCCCCAGCGCTTCCATCAATGAGTAGCCGAACAGTTCGGTGAAGGCTTTATTAACATAGGTGATGTGCAGATCCCGATCCGTCACCATCACGACGCGGTCCGTCTTTTCTGCGACGAGCGCCATCAAGGCGTTCTTCTCCCGCAGCCTCACCTCATCGGTCACATCGCGCACAAAGCTGATGTCGAGGGTCTTCCCGCCGTATTCGACCCGCGAGATCGAGAATGCTCCCCAGGTCTCGCTGCCGTCCTTTCGACAGATGCGGAATTCGCGTCGCCCCTTGACGGGCGCGTTTGCGGGCAGCGCCGCCTTCAGCGCGATGACGCCATCGAGATCGGCGCGCATATCGTTCGGCACCAGCATATTGACCTTGCGGCCGACGACCTCACCACGGCCATAGCCCCACAGGCGCTCGGCAGCGGCGTTAAAATAGCGAATCTCGCCTCCTGCCGCAGTCATGACGACTGCATCGGCAGCATGTTCGAAAGTGGAGAACAGCGCCTGCGCAGCAGTGTTGGATTGCCCAAGAGGAAGCTGACCGATGGGACTCGACGACATGACTCGACCTTCACTCAATGGCATCGCCTGGCCGGCGAGCGGATGCACCGGTTCGCAGAGACTTGGCCGAGCGTACTTAAACACCAGTCTGCAAACTGTTTGAATGTGAGCGTCCAATCATCCGACAACGCCGGATGTAGTTAATGACGCATGAAGCCGATAGGAGCTATTTTCTGTCTGCCAAAATCTGATCTTGTTAAAAAAGGCACGCAACCGATTTTCGGGAAGTCTGCTCTAGGCAGCCGTCGAATCCGAGCTGTGCACATCGATATCGGGTATCGTGCGCGCGTTGCGGCACTCGGCAACGAGGGCTGTCCATCGCTCTGCATGACGCGCGGAGAGCCATACTTCGAGATCGGACGGCGCCATTCCGGGCGCGTGGATGAATCCCTGGATCACATCGCAGCCGAGTTCCGACAGGATCTTGTGTTGCCCCTCGGTCTCGACCCCCTCCGCAACGACGGTCATGTTGAGGCTTTGGCCAACGCGCACAACTGCAGTAACGATTGCGAGTGCGCAATCCTTCGTTTCGATATCGCGCATGAAACTGCGATCGATCTTCAACTCGCGAACCGGGAGCTGGGCCAGCCGGCTCAGACTGGAATAGCCGGTGCCGAAGTCGTCCATCGACAGCCCGATCCCCGCCTCTCGAATGCGCCTCATGGTCTCGATCGCCGTCGCCCGCTCATTCATCACCACGCTCTCGGTGACTTCGAGTACAAGGCGATTTGGCGACAGGCCATGCTCGGCCATGATGTCGACAATCAATGTCGGAAGTTCGGGATTCTCGAAGCTGACCGGCGACAGGTTCACGGATACGCACGGAATATTGAAGCCGTGGCTTCGCCAGTCCGCAATCTGCCGGCAGGCCTCCCGCAACGACCAGATGCCGATCAGATCGATCAGGCCGCATTCTTCCGCAAGCGGAATGAATTTGCTTGGCGAGATCGTCCCCAGGACCGGATCGGTCCAGCGCGCGAGCGCCTCGACGCCGTACAGACCACCATCGGCAGCACGGATCTGGGGCTGATAGTGCAGATGCAGCCCGCCCTGCGCAATCGCATGGCGCAGCGCGGTACTCAGCGCCAGGCGCTCTTGCGCGACACAATCCATCTGATTGCTGAAGAACCGATAGGTGGAGCGGCCCGCCTGTTTGGCATTGTACATGGCCGTGTCGGCATATTTCAGCAGGCAGTCGAGATCTCCTGCATGATCGGGATAGATACTGATGCCGGCGCTGACAGAGATCGCGACCTTGCTGCCTGCGATCTGCAGCGGCGCCGACAGCGCCTCGGTGATGCGCTGGGCGATCCCTGCAGCTTCGTCCGCGCCGCAATCCGGCAGCATGACAACGAATTCATCGCCACCCTGACGGCTAAGCACATCGCACGGCCGTAGATGGCTGTGCAGGCGCTGCGTCACTTGCACCAGCAGTTCGTCACCGGCCGAATGGCCGAGCGTATCGTTGACATCCTTGAAGTGGTCGAGATCGAGGAACATCACCGCGAGCTTCCCCTCACCCGTGCATTCGGTGACACCGCGCTCCATCAGATGGCGCATATGCGTGCGATTAGGCAGACCCGTCAGCGCATCGAAATAGGCGAGGCGCGATATCTGATTTCGCGCCTCTTCGCGTTCGAGCGCCAGCGCACCGAGATGCACGCAGGCATCGACGATGCTCTGGTGCCATCGGCTCGGACTGCGCGCCTCCCGATAGTAGAAGGTGAAAGTGCCGATGACGCGACCATCCTTGGCCTTGATCGGCGTGATCCAGCAGGCTTTCAACCCGGCAGCTACCGCAGCGCTACCGTGATTCCGCAAACTCTCCGATGCCGACAGATCGGGCACGAACACCGCCTCGCCATGATAGATGCTGCGTGCGGTGTCACTCCCTTCCGGCGCAACTCGCAGCCCTTCCATCGAGCGCACATGCGCCTTCGGCATGCTCGGGCCGCCGAGCGGGTGCAGCCTGCCGTCCGGATCGATATAAGAGAGCGAGCAGATCACGTCGGGGGCGAGCTGTTCGACCTTGCCGCACAGGTCATTCATGACCTCCAGTAACGGTCTCTCATCGGCAAGCGCTTCCAGAATGTGATGTTGCAGCGACTGAAGCTGTTTGCCTTCGGTGATATCCGTCAGCAGTGCGACGAGATGCTTGAGATTGCCCTGCTCGTCATGGATCGCGTTGACGGCTGTCGAGACCCAGATCTCGTTGCCAGCCTTGTCATAAACGAGGATCTCTTCCTCGGCAGCGCCCTCGGTCTGAATGAGATGATGCAGGCGCTCGATGGTGGCGGGATCGGTATAGGGACCGTTGAGCAGCGCGTCGGGCGTCAGGCCGCGAGCCTCCTCGCGCGTATAGCCGAACAGTTCGGTGAAGGCATCATTGACATAGTCGATGCAGGCATCGTGGCCGGCAATGAAGATGGCGCGATGGGTCTTGTCGACCACCAGCGACAACCGCGTGATCTCCTCGCGCTGCCGGACTTCCGCGGTGACATCGCGCAGGAAGCCCATATAGGTGATCTCGCCATCGATCTCCACGCGCGACATCGACAACGACCCCCACAATTCGCTGCCGTCCTTGCGTTCAACCCGGACCTCGCGGCTACGGCCGACGATACGGTTAACGCCGGTCGTGCGGTTGGTGGCGATGTATTCGTCATGATTGCGCCGGAACGGCATCGGCACCAGCATGCTGACATTGCGGCCCAGGACTTCGTCGCGGCTGTAACCCCAGATCTGTTCGGCTGCCGCATTGAAATGCGTGACGTTGTTCTGAGCATCGATCATCACGACCGCATCGATGGCCTGTTCGAGGGCGGCCAGCAGCGACCGCGTCGTATCGCTCCGATGAGGCTCAACGAAATTCATAAGCGCAGCTCACAAACAATCGCAGGTCACAAACCGAGTGGAATCAAATGGCTCGGACGCCGGTTGCCCGACATAGGTGCGATAATATGTAAAAGTTGCCGCTAAATTGTTTGCTTATTGGATACCTACTTGCAGAACAAAAACATTATTAAGCAGCGGCTAATATGCCGCCCCTCACGATTGCATATGATCGTAAGAACAACTATCCAGCGAGGCTTTGGGCTACGCCTTCACTCATTTGAGTGAGATAGAAGACGCAGGACCGCAGAGTGAAGGATCGCTCAGCGTTAGTGTGCTTCCGCTGCGAGCACAGCCTCGACGCGAATTTCTTCGGTGAGACGCGCTTTCAGATCGGAGAAAGCCGGACTCGTCTTGATCGTGTAGTGGCGAGGATGCGGCAGATCGACCGGGATGTCTGCCTTGATGCGGCCGGGTCGCGCCGACATCACCACCACGCGAGAGGCAAGGAAGATCGCTTCCTCGATATCGTGGGTGACGAAGATCACGGTCTTGCGCTCGCGCTCCCAAATGCCGAGCAACAGCTCCTGCATCAAAGCACGGGTCTGGTTATCGAGTGCACCGAACGGCTCGTCGAGCAGCAGCATCTTGGGATCGTTGGCCAACGCGCGCGCAATGGCGGTGCGCTGCTGCATGCCACCGGAAAGCTGCTTGGGAAAGTGACCGGCGAAGCTGGTGAGGCCGACCTTGTCGAGCCAATCGCGCGCGATATTGCTGCGCTCCTTTTGCGAGATACCGCGCTCACGCAAACCGAAGGCGACATTCTCGGCGACAGTCAGCCAGGGAAACAGCGTGTAGGACTGAAACACCATGCCGCGGTCGGCGCCGGGACCGGTGATAGCCTTGCCATCCAGCAGGATGCGACCGGTGGTCGGCGTATCCAGACCGGCGACCATGCGCAGCAATGTGGACTTGCCGCAGCCGGATGGGCCCAGAATGGTGACGAAGTCGTTGTCGGCGACACTGAGATTGGCCGGCTCCAACGCACGCGTGGGCGAACCGCCGCGCACGGCCGGGAAAACGCGCGAGACGTTCTCGATGACGAGCTTGCTCAAATGATGCTCCACGGGAACAGGCGCTTGTTCACGGCTTTGAAGACGTAGTCCGAGATCAGACCGATGATGCCGATCACGATGATACCGAAGATGATCTGACCGGTGGCGAGCAGCGCCTGGCTGTCGATGATCATGTGACCGATGCCCGAGGACGAACCAATCAGTTCGGCCACGATGACATAAGTCCAGGCCCAGCCGAGCACGAGGCGCAGGATCTCCGCGATCTCAGGCGCAGCAGACGGGATGAGGACACGGCGGAGCACGCCGTCGTCCCTGGCGCCGAGGGTCAGCGACGCCTCGACGAGATCGCGGCGCACACTGCCGACGGCTACGGCGACCATCAGGATGAGCTGGAACACCGAGCCGATGAAAATCACCAGCAGCTTCTGCATTTCGCCGATGCCAGCCCATAGGATCAGCAACGGGATGAAGGCCGAGGCCGGCAGATAGCGCGCGAAAGACACGAAAGGCTCGAGGAAAGCCTCGATCGGTTTGTAGGCGCCCATCAGGATGCCGAGCGGCACCGCGACCAGCGCGGCGAGCACGAAGCCGCCGACCACGCGCCAGATCGTCATGCCGATATCGAACAGGAAACCCTGCTTGGTGAGCAGGAACCAGCCGTCCTCGACCATGGTCAGCGGATTGGCGAGAAAGGTCTTCGAGACGAAGCCGCCAAAGGTCGCGAACGACCAACCGGCCACGAATAGCACGAAGAAGGAGATGCCGAGCACCACGCGCGCAGGCGAGGAGATAGGGGCGAGTGGTTTCATGTGAGGCTCAGGCCGATATCAACAAATTCGGTCGTCATGCCCGGCCTAGCGCCGAGCATGACGGTGTTCTGGATTTACTGAATGAAGCGCGGATCGGCGAGCTTGGACATATCAGGCAGCTGCTTGATCACACCGATTTCGAGCAGCAGGTCTGCGGCTTCCTTCGAGAACGCAGCATGTTCGCCGGCGAAAAACTTCTTGTTCGCTTCCTGATCCTGCCAGCGCAGATACTGCGCCGACTTGCCGAACGCCTCGCCCGACTGCTTCACGTCGGCGCCCATGATCTCATAGGACTTGGCCTGATCGGCCTTGATCATGGCAACCGCCTCGAAATAGCTCTTGGCGAGCGCCTTCACCGCGCCCTCGTTTTCGGCGATGAACTTCGGCGCGCAACCGAACGTGTCCATGATCATCGGATAGTCGAGCGTGGTGGCGATGATCTTGCCGGCATCCGGCTTCTCGCGCACGGCGGAGAGATAAGGCTCATAGGTCATGGCCGCATCGTTCTGCCCGGCGATGAAAGCCTGCGCGGCCGGACCGGGCTCCATGTTCACAACCGAGACGTCCTTCACGCTGAGGCCGTTCTTCTTCAGAAACCAGGCAAGCGTGAAATAAGGCGCAGTGCCCGGCGCGGAGGCGGCGACCGACTTGCCCTTCAGATCCTTGATGGAAGCGATATTGCCGCGAACGGCCATGCCATCGGCACCGTAGGACTTGTCGAGCTGGAACAGCTGCGTGGTGGCAACGCCGTTGGCATTCCACACGACCCAGGTTTCCACCGTGGTGGCAGCGCACTGCACGTCGCCCGAGGCGATTGCGAGGTGGCGGCTGGCCTGCGGCACTTTCTTGATGGTGACGTCGAGACCGTTCTTCGCAAAGATGCCGGCTTCCTTGGCCAGCGTGAGCGGCGCGAAGCCGGTCCAGCCGGAAATAGCGATCGTGACCTTGGTCTGCGCCGCGGCAGGCGCGACCGCAAGAGGCGTTGCGACGAGAGCCGCGAGCGCGGCGGCGACGGATACTCCAATCAACTTCATAACCCACTCTCCTCAGCTAGTTTAGAATAATACTGCACGGCAACATGGTAGATGACCAGAGTCAATTTCCGCAGCACCGCTGCGACAGATGATTCCTATCGTTTCCATCACCCACGCCCCGCCGGCGTAAAGCGCGCAGTGAGCCGATACAGATCGTTCGGATAGGTCACGCGTACCGACGTAATGACCTTGCGCTTGCGCCAGGTGCGGCGCTCGACGACGAGACAGGCTGTTGGCTTCTTCAGAGCCAATGCCTGACGTGCATCGTCATCGGCGAGGGTGGCGGTGATCTGGTGCTCCGCCTCGCTCCATGGCACATGGCCGAGCAACCAGGTGCCGGGCGGCACGCGGGCGAAATCGATCTCCACCGCCGGCGGCACCATATCGAGATTGATCAGACGCTCCTCGTAAGCGAAGGGACGTCCCTTGGCGATATGACGACAGCTCAGCGCCAGCACGTCGCAACCTCGCTCCATACCGAGGCGATCGAGATCGTCCTTGGTGGCCTTGCGACGCTTGCGCGCAAGAAGTTCGTATTCATAGGCCTCGCCGCGCTTGGCGATCTCGGCCTGAATATCCGGAATATGCAGCACCGCAGATTGAACGACCGGCTTCGCGACGAAGCTCCCGACACGACGCTTGCGCTCGATGACGCCCGCCGCGGCCAGGCCGGACAGCACCTTGTTCACCGTCATCCGCGAGCATTGATAGGTCTCGACCAGCTCGTGCTCGAACGGAATGCGATGGCCGGGCGGCCAGCGGCCGGACACGATCTTCTCTTCGAGATCGGCCCGAATGCGTTGATAGAGCGCCGGCGGCGCAGCCTTGCCGTTGACGGGTTTTGCCGCGCGTGTCGCCATCACAAACCCGCCAGCCGTTTGACGACGCGGCGATAGCGCTCGGTGATATCGCCGCGCTTCAGGTGACGCCCGCTCTCGACGACTTGCCGGCCACCGACATAGACGCGAGCAATCGCCGAGTTGCCCGCGACGAAGGTCGCAGCATCGAGCCAGCGATCACCGCTCACACCACAAAGGTCGGGATTGGTATCGTCGAGCACCACAATATCCGCACGCTTACCGACCGCCAGCGCTCCTATCGCACGGCCCGACGCCTGCGCACCGCCCGCGAGCGCATGCTCGTAAAGAGCTCGGCCGGTAGATTCCCCGCTGCGCCGCCCAACGGCATTGCGGACGCGATGATGCAAACGCTGGCTGTATTCGAACTGCTTCAATTCGCCGAGCGCACTGATCTCGATATTGGAATCGGAACCGACACCGAACACACCGCCCGCCTCGATGAGCCGCGGACCTTCGAAAATGCCATCGCCGAGATTGGCTTCCGTCAGCGGGCAAAGACCGACAACGGCATTCGCTTCGGCAATGCCCGCGGCTTCTTCGGGCGTCAGATGCGTGGCGTGGATTAGGACCCAGCGCCGATCGACCGCGACATGATCCAGCAACCATTCGACCGGGCGCCGGCCGGACCAGGCGACGCAGTCCTCAACCTCTTTCACCTGCTCCGCAATATGCATATGGACCGGGCCAGCGGGGACAGCCTTCAGAACCTCACCAAGCGTTTCAGGCGTGACCGCGCGGAGCGAATGCGGCGCGATACCGATGGCCGCATCAGCGACGGGCCTGATCGTCTCTCGCGAATGCTCCAGCAAGGCAAGGAAACGGCCGGGATCATTGATGAAACGCCGCTGGCCATGAACGGGCGCGGCGCCGCCAAAGCCACTGTAGTTGTAGAACACCGGCAACAGTGTCAGGCCGATACCCGTTTCGACGCAAGCGCTTGCGATCCGCGACGCCATTTCCGCGAGATCGGCATAGGGCGCGCCATGCTCATCATGGTGGAGATAATGAAACTCGGCCACCGAGGTGAAGCCGCCTTCCAGCATCTCGGCATAGGCATAAGCGGCGACCGCCTCGACATCGTCAGGCGTCAACGCATCGATGAAGCGATACATCAATTGCCGCCAGGTCCAGAAGCTGTCCTGAGTTTCGCCGCGCAGCTCGGTGAGCCCGGCCATGCCGCGCTGGAACGCGTGGCTATGCAGATTGGGCATCCCGGGCAGCGCGACACCGCTGACAATTTCCGCGCCAGCGCTGCTCGAATTGTCGGCAACGGCCGCGATCGCGCCATTCTCGATCGTCAAAACGACGTCGCGCGCCCAGCCGCCGGGAAGCAGCGCATGGGCGAAGAACAGCTTTTTTGCAGCACTTTCTGCAGCACTTGGCGTGTGCATGGCCTTGGTCCGTTGCATTCAAAAGACGCTCGACAATAAGCGAGGGCGCTGATTATGTATAGACATAGAACGTCCCAAATGAGCGGCAGCGCCTCATGATCTCCGGTACTCACTCGTTCGATACCCTCTGGACCAATGCCCGTCTCGCCACCATGGCGGAGGGCGGGACTGGCCTTGGCATCATTGAGGACGGCTGCATTGCAGCAAAGGATGGCCGCATCGCCTTTATCGGCGCGATCTCCGAGCTGCCGCCCGGCACCGACGCTGCCAAGCGCATCGATTGCGGCGGGCGCTGGATCACGCCCGGCCTCGTCGATTGCCATACGCATCTCGTCTATGGTGGTCACCGCGCCAATGAATTCGCGATGCGGCTGGAAGGCGCCACCTATGAGGAGATCTCGCGCGCCGGCGGCGGTATCGCCTCCAGCATGACATCGACGCGCGCCGCGAGCGAAGCGCAGCTTGTCGCCAGCGGATTGAAGCGGCTCGATCATCTCATCGCCGAAGGCGTCACCACGATCGAGATCAAGTCCGGCTACGGGCTCGACAAGGAGACCGAGATCCGCTGCCTCAAGGCCGCACGCCAGCTCGGCCGGGAGCGCGATGTCGGCGTCGTCACGACATTTCTCGGCGCGCATGCGATGCCGCCGGAGGCCAAAGGCGACCGGGACGCCTATATCGACGGGGTCATCCGCGACACCCTGCCCGCGGTTGCAGAACTGAAGCTGGCGGATGCGGTGGATGCCTTCTGCGAGGGGATCGCGTTTTCGCCCGAGCAGACGGCCCGGCTGTTCAATGCTGCGAAGACATATGGCCTGCCGGTGAAGCTGCATGCCGACCAGCTCTCCAATCTGCACGGCGCCAAACTGGCGGCCGACTACGGTGCGCTGTCGGCCGACCATCTTGAACACACCGATGAAGACGGCGTCATCGCACTGACCAAAGCCGGCACCGTCGCCGTGGTGCTGCCCGGCGCCTACTATACACTGCGCGAGACCCAGGCGCCGCCGATCGCACTGTTCCGCAAGCACGGTACGCATCTCGCGCTCGCCACCGACAGCAATCCCGGCACCTCGCCGCTGACATCGCTCCTGCTCACCATGAATATGGGCGCGACGCTGTTCCGCATGACCGTGGACGAGTGCCTGCTGGGCGTGACGCGCGAAGGCGCGCGGGCGCTCGGCAAGCTGAACGAGATCGGCACGCTGGAAGCTGGAAAATTCTGCGATCTCGCGATCTGGGACATCGAGACACCGGCCGAACTCGTCTACCGGGTCGGCTTCAATCCGCTTCACGCGCGCGTCCGGCACGGCCGGACCACCATTACGACTTGAGGACCACCAACATGGATCGAGCCAAGAATTCGCGCCTCGTGCGCAGCCCGCGCGGCACCGAGCTCTCGGCCAAGGACTGGCTGACCGAAGCGCCGCTGCGCATGTTGATGAACAATCTCGATCCGGAAGTCGCCGAGAACCCCAACGAGCTCGTGGTCTATGGCGGCATCGGCCGCGCCGCACGCAGCTGGGAGGCGTTCGACCAGATCGTTGCCTCGCTGCGCAACCTCAACAATGACGAGACGCTGCTGGTGCAGTCCGGCAAGCCGGTCGGCGTATTCCGCACCCATGCGGATGCGCCGCGCGTGCTGATTGCGAACTCCAATCTCGTACCGCGCTGGGCCAATTGGGAGCACTTCAACGAGCTCGATCGCAAGGGCCTGATGATGTACGGCCAGATGACCGCGGGCTCGTGGATCTATATCGGCTCGCAGGGCATCGTGCAGGGCACCTACGAGACGTTCGTGGAAGCCGGCCGCCAGCATTACAATGGCGATCTCTCCGGCCGCTGGATCCTCACTGCCGGCCTCGGCGGCATGGGCGGCGCACAGACGCTGGCGGCCACCATGGCGGGCGCCTCGTGCCTCGCGGTCGAGTGCCAGCCAAGCCGCATCGAGATGCGGCTGAAGAGCGGCTACGTGGACGTCCAGGCCAAGGATCTCGACGACGCGCTCGCGATCATCGAGAAGGCGAAGCAGGACAAGAAGGCCATCTCGGTGGCGGTGCTTGGTAATGCCGCCGATATCTTCCCGGAACTCGTGCGTCGTGGCATCAAGCCGGACATCGTGACCGACCAGACCTCGGCGCATGATCCCGTGAACGGCTATCTCCCGAAGGGCTGGACGCTCGCGGAATGGGAAGCCAAGCGCAACAGTGATCCCGCCGCGGTCGAGAAAGCCTCGCGAAAGTCCATGAGCGAGCATGTCCGCGCCATGCTCGACTTCCACAAGATGGGCGTGCCCACCGTCGATTACGGCAACAACATCCGCCAGATGGCCAAGGAAGAAGGCGTCGATAACGCCTTCGACTTCCCCGGCTTCGTGCCCGCTTACATCCGTCCGCTGTTCTGCCGCGGCATCGGTCCGTTCCGCTGGGCCGCTCTGTCCGGTGATCCCGAGGACATCTACAAGACCGACGCCAAGGTGAAAGAGATCCTCGGACAAAACAAGGCGCTGGTGAACTGGCTCGACATGGCGCGCGAGCGCATCCAGTTCCAGGGCTTGCCGGCGCGCATCTGCTGGGTTGGCCTCGGCGATCGCCATCGCCTCGGCCTCGCCTTCAACGAGATGGTCGCCTCAGGCGAACTGAAAGCGCCGATCGTCATCGGCCGCGATCATCTGGATTCCGGCTCGGTCGCCAGCCCGAACCGCGAAACCGAAGCCATGAAGGATGGCTCTGATGCCGTTTCGGATTGGCCGTTGCTGAACGCACTGCTGAATTGCGCTTCTGGCGCAACCTGGGTGTCGCTGCATCATGGCGGCGGCGTCGGCATGGGCTTCTCGCAGCATTCCGGCATGGTGATCGTTGCCGACGGCACACCGGAAGCCGCCAAGCGGCTCGAACGCGTGCTGTGGAACGATCCCGCCACCGGCGTGATGCGTCATGCCGATGCGGGCTATGACATCGCCATCGCCTGTGCTGAGGAACACGGCCTCAATCTGCCGTCGCTGCACGCCAAAGGTTGAGCCAGACGGATGCAGATTCTCCGTGCCGCCGATTACAAGACCATGCCGTGGAAGAACGGCATGGGCTCGACGACGGAGATCGCGATCCATCCGGCAGACGCAAAACTGGACGACTTCGACTGGCGCGTCAGTATGGCGCAGGTTGCCAGCGATGGCCCGTTCTCATTGTTTGCCGACATCGACCGCACCTTGCTGGTACTTGAAGGCGACGGCATCGACCTCAGCGTTGCCGGTTGCGCACCCGTGCGGATCGATCGCGAGAGGATTCATTCGTTCCCGGGCGACCGGCCGACATCGGCCAAATTGGTGGGTGGAGCGATTATCGATCTCAACATCATGAGCCGTCGCAATGCAGTGCATCACGATGTGAGGCGCATAAAACTCGCACAAAGCCTGGACTTTATCGTTTCTACGCGAACGATCTTCGTGACCGAACAAGGTGAGGTTGAGATCGTCGCCCCGACGGCAACGGCTCTGCTCGGCACGCGCGATGCGATGGTCGTGGATGAAACCACGCCGCATCTCACGTTCAGTACAAAGGGCGCAGCGCAGATCATCGCCATTCAGTTCCGGTAGCTATATCCGGATTTCCGCATCGATTCTGATGGCTTCATAAATTGAAGAAATGCCATAAAGATCAAATATATAACATATACTAATTACGGATATTTGATTAGCAGGGAATCACTGCAACACTCAGTCTGATCAGAGGCAACGAAGAGGCGAGGATTCGATGCATCGCAGACATCACAACATTCCTATCGAAATCGTGCGTACGGTTGTTGCGATCTCTGAAGCGGGCAGCCTGACCAAGGCGGCCGATCAAATGGGCCTGAGCCAGCCCGCAGTGAGTTCGCAGATCAAACGCCTCGAACAGATCGTCGGCGGCTCGTTGTTCAGCAAGACACCGAACGGCAGCTGCCCCACCGATCTCGGCAAGCTGGTGCTCGCGCAGGCACGCAAGATCATTGAAGCCAATGATCAGGTGCTCGCCCTTGGCGGCGCCGACAGCAATTCGGGGCGCTTGCGGCTTGGATTGAGCTCGCTGCTCAGCCGTCAATTCGTCGAGCATCAAGCCAACAGCCTTGGCGACGTGCACATCCAGGCTGGCGCCTCGCACGAAATTTCCAGCGCACTGGTCGAAGGCCATATCGATGTCGCATGCTTCTATCAGCGCGGTGACATCGATGCCGACCTCGCCACACTGATCGTCGATGAATACGAAGATCGCCTTGTCTGGGTGCGGTCGAAGAATTTCGTGCTCAGCCCCGGTGCGCCGATCCCGATCGTCACCTGGACCAATGATGACTGGATGATCAATACGCTGACGCGCCATGGGCTCTCCTACCGGATCGCTTTCAGCAGCCAGGACTATGACGCCAAGAAGTCCGCCGTCGAGGCCGGCATCGGCCTCACAGCGATGCCGAGCCGGATGATTCCGAATGGCCTGGTCTGGGCAAAGGAATATTACTTGCCGGAGCTTCCGACCATCAAGAACCTGCTCTGCATCCGGCAGGGCCTGAGTTCAAGCCGCGTGCTGGAGTTGAAGAACCAGCTCTCCGAACTGTTCATGTATCACTCGGCACCGAGGGAAACCCACAAAGTTGCCTGACGAGGCCACCTATTTTCGCGAGCAGGCCGAGCGCTGCGAAAAACTCGCGCGCGAGGCCGATGACCCCGCCATCCGCGAGCGGCTGCTGAATCTTGCGATGGAATACAGTCGCCGCGCGCAAGTGCGTCCGCCACCGCCGCCACGACGACGCCGGCCGCCGACCTATCCGAACCGCGGCTGACCCCCAGTTCCGACGCGCTGCGCAGCCGCAGCTCCGCATATCCGCGACGTCGACACCATCATCTCGCTGAAAGATCGCGTCGTTGCCGAGCCTCGTTGCAACGAACTGATCGCCCCCTGCTCTCTTCATGCGGAGCTTGTCCAAGGGCAACCGCGGCAGCGAGCGAACAGCACGGCGGCGCTTCATGACGCCATTGTGAGCCGGCCCATTGTCGCAAAGGCCCATTTATAACGGTTCTAATCGAAAACTTCGGTATGTCTTGACCTGACTTGATGGCTGCTCGACAAGGTCCGGCATGACGCTCCCT
The DNA here is from genome assembly GCA_023449855.1 of Pseudomonadota bacterium. Lineage (GTDB taxonomy): Bacteria > Pseudomonadota > Alphaproteobacteria > Rhizobiales > Xanthobacteraceae > Tardiphaga. The sequence goes on from JAEXHR010000311.1 coordinate 38,995, forward strand.
GAGACCACTTCACCTGCAACGATAGATCGCGATATGCGCCTCGGCGAAGCCCCACGCGGTTTCGTCGGCACCATCGTTGCGCTGCATCCCGAAAGCGCCGGGCCGACCTCGCACGAACTCGAACAGTATCTGCTCGAGATGGGTTTCACCGAGGGGGCGCGGGTCGAAATCCTGCATCAGGGTGCGATCAGGCAAGACCCGATCGCAGTGCGCGTCGATAACATCACGATCGCCGTGCGCCGGCGGGAAGCAATGGCAGTTCTCGTAAAATGACGATTTCAGACGTGACCGGCGAGCGTTTCAATCTCGCGCTGGTCGGTGTTCCCAACAGCGGTAAGACGTCGCTCTTCAATGCCCTTACCGGCAGTCGCCAAAAAGTCGCCAACTATGCCGGCGTCACCATCGAGCGGAAGAGCGGCGCCTTCGTCACGCCTGCCGGCCGCCAGGTAACTCTGCTCGACCTGCCCGGCACCTATTCTCTCCGCGGTCGCAGCCCCGATGAAATCATCACCCGCGATGTCGTACTCGGTAAACGGCCGGGTGAGGCAGCGCCCGATCTCATCTTGTGTATTGCAGACGCCACCAATCTGCGCCTGACGCTGCGGCTGATCCTCGAATTGAAGCGCACCGGCCGACCGCTGCTGATGGTGCTCAATATGTTCGATATCGCGCAGCGCCGCGGCATCGCGATCGACGTGGAAGCCATGTCCGCCGCACTGGGCATTCCCATCATCACCTCCATCGCGGTGAAGAAAGGCGGCGCCGATGCGCTCCGCCAGCGCACCGACGAGCTCGCGGCCAGTATGCCCGCACCGGCTGCATCCAGCGAATGGGCGCAGACGAGCATTGCGGACCTCAAAGCCTATCAACGCGAGGCCGACCGCATCATCCGCGAGACGGTGACGATGCCCGCAAAGCCGGACACGCTGACGACCCGCGTCGATGCCGTGGTCCTACACCCGGTCTGGGGGCTGGTCCTGCTGGCGTCGATCCTGTTCGTGATGTTCCAGGCGGTTTTCTCCTGGGCGCAGCCGTTGATGGAATTGCTGTCTGATTCCTTCGGTGCGCTCGGCACACTGGTGGCGCAGGTCATGCCCGAGGGCATATTCCAGAGCTTCCTTCAGAACGGTCTGATTGCCGGCGTCGGCAGCGTGCTCGTGTTTCTGCCGCAGATCATCATCATCTTCCTGTTCATCCTGTTGCTGGAAGACTTCGGCTACATGGCCAGGGCGGCGTTCCTGATGGACCGCATCATGGGCGGCGCCGGCCTGCATGGCCGCGCCTTCATCCCGCTGTTGTCCAGCTTCGCATGCGCCATTCCCGGCATCATGGCGACGCGCGTGATCGACAACCGACGCGACCGCTTTACGACCATCCTGATCGCGCCGCTGATGACCTGCTCGGCACGCATCCCGGTCTATACGCTGATCATCGCAGCCTTTATTCCGGCGACGAATGTCTTCGGCTGGATCAATCTACAGGGCCTTGTGATGTTCGGCCTCTACGTCACCGGCATCGTCAGCGCGCTGCTCGTATCTTTCGTCATCAAGTTCTTTATGCTGCGCGACTACCAGCCCGCGCCGTTCATGCTGGAATTGCCTGACTACAAGCTACCGCGCCTGAAGAGCATCGCCATCGGCGTCTATACGCGAGCCAAGATGTTCCTGCAGCGCGCGGGCACGACGATCCTGTCGATGATGATCCTGATCTGGTTCCTGGCCTCGTTCCCGCAGCCGCCGGCCGGCGCCGAGGGTCCAGCGATCGACTACAGCCTCGCAGCTATCATCGGCAAGGCGCTGGAGCCGCTCTTCGCGCCGATCGGCTTCAACTGGCAGATCGTGGTGGCGCTGATCCCAGGCATGGCGGCCCGCGAGGTCGCGGTCGGCGCACTCGGCACGGTCTATGCGATCGAGGGCGGCAAGGAAGCGGCCGAGGCGATCGGCCAGGCGCTGACCAGCAAATGGAGCCTCGCCACGGCGCTGTCGTTCCTTGCCTGGTTCATCTTCGCCCCGCAATGCGCCTCGACGCTGGCGGTGATCCGCCGCGAGACCGGCGGCACCAAGTGGATGTTGATCACCTTCTTCTACATGTTCGCGCTGGCCTATCTGGCGAGCCTGGTCACGTACAAGGTCGCGGTCGCTGCGGGACTGGGGTGAGCCGTAGGGCGGATGAGCAAAGCGCAATCCGCCGCAGCCGTCGCCACATACATTCGGCCGGCGGATTACGCCTCCGGCTCATCCGCCCTACAAGCTACGCTTCAAAATCCCGCCGCGTGGCCATCCTTGCGCGGATCGGAGCCGGCGACATAGCCGCCGTCGATCCTGTGCACCAGTTGCGCGCCGCCGAAGCCGAAGGCCGAGTCCGGCGGTTCGCGGACGATCTGATGGCCGCGGCTCTTGAGCTCGGCTGCGACCTCGTCCGACACGCCATTCTCGATCGCCACCCTGAGCCCATCGACATAGCGCCAGCGTGGCGCGTCTGCCGCCGCCTGCGGATCCTGTCCCCACAGCTGCATGCGCAGCATCATCTGCAGATGGCCCTGCGCCTGCATCGGCCCCCCCATCAGGCCGAACGCCATCAGCGGCTGATCACCACGCATGACGAAGCCCGGAATAATGGTCTGGAACGGCCGTTTGCGCGGGCCGACCTGATTGGGATGCCCCTCATCGAGCACGAAGCCGAAGCCGCGATTCTGCAGGCTGATGCCGGTGCCGGGCACCACCACGCCGGAGCCGAAGCCGGAATAGTTCGACTGGATGTAGGACACCATCATGCCGGAGGCGTCGCCGGTAGCCAGACACACGGTCCCCCCCGTCTTCGGCGCACCGGCGCCGAAGTCCTGCGCGCGGCTGCGGTCAATCAGCTTCGCGCGCGATGCGAGATAGGACGGGTTCTGCAGATGCGCCACAGTGACATCGCGCATGTAGTCGAGATCGGCGGCGTAGGCATAGGCATCGGCGAAAGCGAGCTTCACCGCCTCGATCTGTAGATGCAGCGCGTCGGCGCTGTCGACGACCAGACCATCGATGCCCGCAGCCTGGATGATGCCGAGCGCCATCAGCGCCACGATGCCCTGCCCGTTCGGCGGGATTTCGTGCAATGCCGTGTCGCCGAACGTCTGCCGGATGGTGCCGCACCAGTCGTTGCAATGGGCGGCGAGATCGGCCTCGTCGAGAACGGCACCATGCTGGCGCGCAAAATCCGCGATCCGCCCGGCGAGTTCGCCGCGATAGAACGCATCCCCCTTGGTCTCGGCAATAAGCTTCAGCGAATAGGCGTGCCCCGGCATCCGAAACAATTCGCCAGCCAACGGTGCGCGGCCATTCGGCGTGAAGGTCTCGGCGAAGCCCGGCTGGCTCTTCAATTCCTCCGCACCGCGCCGCCACAATTCGGCGATCACCGGCGAAACATGGAAGCCATTCTCCGCATAGGAGATCGCAGGTTCGAAAAGCTGTGCGAAAGGCAGCTTGCCGAAACGCTCGGAGAGATCGACCCAGGCCGACACTGCGCCCGGCACGGTGACACTCTCCCAGCCGCGATGCGGGAAGGTCTTGCGGCCGGCAAAGCGATCCGGCGTCCAGCCTGCGGGCGAGCGACCGGAAGCGTTGAGTCCGTGCAGGTCCTTGCCATCCCACAGGATGCAATAGGCGTCTGAACCGATGCCGTTGCCAGTCGGCTCCACTACCGTCAGCGCGATCGCCGCCGCCAGCGCCGCATCGAGGGCATTGCCGCCGCGCTCCAGCATCCGCAAACCGGCTTGCGTCGCCAGCGGCTGTGAAG
>JAEXHR010000338.1 GCA_023449855.1 Pseudomonadota bacterium
GGTAAGCCGAAGCTCGTTGCCATCATCGCGGTCGCCCGAAAGCTCCTCACCATCCTCAACGCCATCCTCCGGGACAAAACGCCATGGCAGCCCAAAAACGCTTGACCCGAAAGACAGTCGCTCCCCAGTCGCTGCGCTCCGGGGAGGGACAAGGAAGAAAGCGCCGCGCTAGTTCGCCCGCCGCGGCAGTGTGATTGGTCCGTCCTTCGCATGGCTGAGGCCGATGCCGCTGACATGAAGCGATGTTTCCCACAGCGGCTCCAGAGTCGTCAGTGACGGCAATACGCGGAGCTCCACGCCGGCGTCGCTCAAGGCCTTCTCCATATTGTCGATGCGCTCGACATTCACCGGCATGGTCGGCGATGACGAGACCCACATGCCCATATCGCCGAGCGATTCAAATCCATCGGCAGCGAGTTCGTAACGAAAGATCGTGGTGTGAGAGAGCCGATCCAGCCAGCCGAGCTCGATATGCGCAACCATGCGGCAGGAGGTCATTTTCCTGTAGGCCGAGAGATATTCCGGCGTCGTCGCTTCCACTGGCCAGGCGAAGATCCGCGGACAATCGCGCGGGAACAAGAACATCGCCTGATGCCAGTCATCGATGGCCCAAACCAGCGGCCGGTTCAGCCGCTCTTGTCCGATCGCGTGCGGCACCGGCGTCCGAACGGGGCGCGGCATGAAGACTTCGATATTGCTGTCGTCGCTGAAGTGAAAAAGGCGCATCGGGATACTCAATGACATGCGCGCCGGGGGCGTCAATCTCCGAAGTCTCTTTTGCCGCCGGTGTCGGCATCGCCGGTTCCGGAACGTCTTCCAGTCACGCCACGTTCAATCAACTCACGGAGGACACGCCATGACCGGTTCCCTGATCCCCGCTGCCGAACTCGTGAAGTCGAACACCTATCGCTTTCCCAATGAGAGCGCCGATTACCGTGCCGCGCGGAATGCGCTGCTGATCGAGGAGATCGAACTGCGTCGTCACATCGAGCGCGTCGCAGAGCTGCGCCGCGCATTGCCCGATGGCGGCGAGGTGACGTCGAACTATCAATTCATCGGCGAGAGCGGGCCGGTGTCGCTGGAAGGCCTGTTCGGCGACAAGCAGACCCTCGTCACTTACTCCTACATGTTCGGCCCGCAGCGCGAGCGGCCATGCCCGATGTGCACGTCGCTGCTGTCGGCCTGGGACGGCGAGGTGCCCGACATCACCCAGCGGGTCGCGCTGGCAGTGATCGCGCGGTCGCCGATCGAGCGACTCAGTGCCTTCAAGCGCGAGCGCGGCTGGCACCACCTGCCGTTGTTTTCCGACCCCACCGGGGCGTTCAGCCGGGATTATCTGGGGATGACCAAAGATGGCGGGGACGATGCGGCCTTCAATATTTTTACCCGGCGGGACGGTTCCATCCGGCATTTCTGGGCCGGCGAAATGAGCGGGGCCACCGCCGATCCGGGCCAGGATCCGCGCGGCGCTCCGGACCTGATGCCGATCTGGACTGTCCTCGATTGCACCCCGGAGGGGCGCGGAACAGATTGGTATCCCAAGCTGAATTATTAACGATTACTGAAGCTTAGCTCTCCCTGGCCGGCCGTGCGATTCTGCCGGGGAGACGTCACGATGAGGGGCAAGCCCGGGGCAAGCCGGGCCGCCTAGGCTCGGCAAAAACCATCCACACGCCTCTCGGGCAGCGACCGGCGTCCCGAAACGGGACGGCAAAAAAGCTGTCACAGAGACGTGAAGCCTTGCCTTCAGGCACGCAAAAAGGCCATGATTGGCAGGCTGTTAGACAGCAATGGGGACTTGGTGGGGACGATCCGATTAATCCGCATTTAACTAAAACTCGCCTTAATGGCGCTCCGCATTCCTGCGGGATTGCTGCCGTGGATTTTGTGATCCGCCGGCGCATCGCTCGCAGGACGCGCAGTCATTTTGTGTGGACGCCAGGCGTATGAGTGACCGTAGACGTGCGTTGAATTCTCAAGCGCCCTCTCGCCAAGGCCGAGCAGTGTCGAGCACGACGTCGCACTCCAATTCACGTACGTTCTTCTGGGCCGGCGCTACATTGGCTGCCGTGGCTCTCACCGGTGGCTGGACTCTCGCCGGTAAACTCTTCCACGGCAGCGACATCGAACCGTCGATGGTCACCGCCAGTCTGACGCCCGATGCTGGTGTGTCCGCTTCGTCCTTCGCCGAGCGCTTCAACCAGCGCATTGTCCGCGCCGAGCCCAACGCCAATTTCTCCGATCGCTTCGAGCCCGCGCGCCGCACGCCGCTGGCCGGCTCCGCGCCGATGGCAGCGCCGAAGTCCGATCGCGAGGTCGCCTGGTTCGCACCGAATTCCATGGGCGCCGTGCCGGATCGCTTTGCCCGCCGCGTCGCGGATGAGCCGACCGTGCCGGCACCGGCGGTGAAGCCGCAGGAAGTCGCCTTGATGCAGCCGTCGCCGACGGTGAAGCAGCTCATCGCCAGCATTCCGATGCCGGCCGTGCGTCCGCAGGATGCGCCGGCAACGGCGCAGAACGAGCAGCAGGGCCCGTCGTCGCGTATAGCGCCGACGCCGAAGGGCGGCGTCTATGGTCACGACGCGCTGGTGCAGCGCGCCCGCATGGCGCTGGCCACGCAGCCGAAGAACGCCGATCTCAACATTTTCGAGAAACTGTTCGGCGGCAACGCGCCGAAGAGCGGCCCGGTGCTCGCTTATGCCGGCTCCGACGGCGGTGTGCTTGCGAACGGCCAGGATGCGGAGCACGCAGCCAACCAGCCGAACGAGATGGATCGCCTGACCGCGGTCTACGACATCACCGCCAAGCGCGTTTACATGCCCGATGGCACCCGGCTCGAGGCACATTCCGGTCTCGGCTCGCGCATGGACAATCCCGCTTACGCCCATGAGCGCATGCGCGGCGTGACGCCGCCGCATATCTACGACCTCAAGCCGCGCGAAGCGCTGTTCCACGGCGTGCCCGCGCTGCGCATGACGCCGCTCGGCGGCGAGAGCGCGATCTATGGCCGCAACGGTCTGCTGACACACAGCTACCTGCTCGGACCGAACGGCGATTCCAACGGTTGTATCTCCTTCAAGGAATACGACAAGTTCATCCAGGCCTATCGCCGCGGTGAAGTGAAGCGCATCGTGGTCGTCGCCGGGCTCAACTGAACCCGGTCGCATTTGAATCGTCTGCAATGCGGACGATGACAGCCTGAATTTTCATCAGCCTGAATTGTTGCCGCGCGGAACCGCAGCGTTGCCGGCTACTTGATCTGTCATGTTGTCGCAACATGGGATCGCAAGATGGCTCTCTCGCTCGCACCCCGTCTGATCACGCCGCGCACTGCCGGCGTGCTTGCGTCATTGGCCTTGATGAGTTCGCTGCCGTCCGTGGTTTTCGCCGCCGGCAGCGAGGCTCAGCGCGAAGCCTGCACGCCCGATGCCTTCAGGCTTTGCACCATGGCGATGCCCGACGAGAAGCGCGTCGAGAACTGCCTGCGCGCCGCCGGCCCGCGCCTCAGCCGCGCCTGCTACGACGTGTTCTTCCCGCCGGAGGCGGCAGCGCCCGAGCAGATCACCCGCGGCCAGGCCCCGATGCGCGACCGCATGCAGCCCTCTGCGCCGATGCGCCCGCAAAACCCCTCGATGCCGCAAATGCCGCCGGGGCCGGAGCAGGACGACGAGTAGCGCAACCGCTTATCCCAAATGAAAAAGGCGGCGCCTTATCGCGCCGCCTTCGACATGTTCGTAAGTGCTGACGCTTAGCGACAGACGCGAACCTTGTTCACGATGCGGCGGCCGTGATGACCGCGCTTCACGACGGTGCGCACGGTGCAGACCGGGCCGCGGCGGATGATCGTCGTGCGATGCGCGTGGTGACGATGTTGCGACGAGAACTCCGTGAGCGGTGCAACAGTCCTGGTCTGCACCATCGTCGTTGCTGAAGCAGGCGCGACCATCGAGGCCAGACCGATCGCAGTGGCAGCGGCAATTCCAAAAGCAAATTTCTTCACGGCATTCTCCTTCAGTCCAAGGCCGATGCACGTTATCGGCCAGTGCGCCACAGTTACGTGCCGCGAGTGAACCGAAACTGAAGAAAATGCGGCGGGAAGAGGGCGTGTGGTGCGACGCTTTGCGACGAACATAGAACTGAGCGCGGCGTGAAAAGCGAATTTCAAAAAGGAAGCCCGACATCATGCCGGGCTTCCGAAGTTGCAAATGTCGCGACGGGTTCAGCTTATTTGAGACCGCCCGTCACGTGCAGGGTTTCGCCGGTGACATAGGATGCGCCGTCGGAAGCAAGAAATGCGACGACAGCCGCGATCTCTTCGGCTTTGCCGACGCGGCCCATGGGCGTTGCGGTCTCAATCCAGTTGCGCATTTCGCCTTCGTGAAAGCCTGCCGACACCACGCCTTCGGTGACGATCATGCCGGGATTGACGGCATTGACGCGGATCTTCTTCGGCGCGAGCTCCTTCGCGAGCACGGAGGTGATGGCGTCCACCGAGGCTTTGGTGGCGGTGTAGACCGCACTGTTCGGCGGAGCGATGGTAGAGACCCCGGACGAGATATTGATGATGCTGCCGCCGTTCGGGTTGAAATGCCGGGCGGCCTCCTGCGACGTCAGCAGCAGCCCCAGCACGTTGAGATCGAACTGGCGGTGGAAGTGCTCCGGCGTAATGCCATCGAGCGGCGCGAATTCGTAGACGCCGGCATTGTTGACGAGAATGTCGATCGGGCCGAACGCCCTGACCGTTTCAGCCACCACCGCAGCAGCCGCGCCGGGGGAGGCGAGGTCGCCATGCACTGCGACCGCCTTTCCGCCCTTCGCCGTGATGGCGGCGACGACCTTCTCCGCGCCCGCCTTGCTCGACGCGTAATTGACGCCGACCGCAGCGCCTGCGGCAGCGAGCTTGATGGCAATCTCGGCGCCGATGCCCTTCGAGGCACCGGTTACCAGTGCGACTTTGCCTTCGAATGTCTTGGTCATGATCGTGATCCCTTTCGGATGCTTCAATAGTTCGGAAATATGGGACTATTGAACCACTGCAAGGGGGCGCCTATATCTTTTTTATGGTTCAGTTCGTTCACCCCGCGACCAAGGACATCACGCTCTCGGGCGTGTTGTCGGCGTTGGCCGATCCCATTCGGCTGCAGATCGTCCGGGGTCTTTTGCAGGAGAGCGGCTGCCTGTCCTGCACCGCGGCGGCGCCATGCCCGACCATTCCGAAGTCGACCCTGTCAAACCATTTCCGCGTGCTGCGCGAGGCTGGCCTGGTGCAGACCAGCAAGAAGGGCGTCGAGCATCAGAATGCTGTGCGGGCGGCCGATATCGAAGAGCGGTTTCCGGGGCTGCTGATGGCGATCCTGGCGCATTCGATGAGCGATGGGGCGGGGGCTGAGGCTGACGGCAAGGCCGACGGGAAGTAACTATTGAAAGTTAGAAAATCTGCTCCATAGTTATGTAGTAACTATGGAGGTTCGTATGTCGAAATACGATCGTCTCGGCGAGTTTCTGCAGAAACAGAATGTTGAACGCGTTCCGATGTCTTTTGCAGATATCGAACGGCTGACAGAGGTGACGCTCCCGAAGTCAGCGCACAAGCACAGGCCGTGGTGGAGCAACAATCCCCACAACAGCGTGATGACGCGGGTATGGTTGAAAGCCGGCTTCGAAAGCGAGCAGGTCGACATGGCAAGGCAGACGCTGGTTTTCCGAAGGGTGGCAGCAGCGCCGGCAAAGCCGGAGCGTGAGAGCGTCATCCATCCCGCGTATGGCGCATTGAAGGGCATGGTGCGGATCATGCCGGCGACCGATCTCACAGCTCCCGCGGACCCGGATTGGGGAAAGTCACCTGACGAGCGACGCTGAGATGCGCTCGCTTCTGTGGGACACCTGCGCTGCGATCTGGATTCTCGATCAAGCACCTTTGGCGAAGCCGGCGCTCGATCTGCTCGCAGCGGCCTATCGAGATGGAACGCCATCCTATGTTTCGCCGATCACAGCCTGGGAGGTCGGTCTATTGTCGGCGCGTGGCAGATTGCAATTGCAACTGGCGCCCGAACGCTGGTTCGCAAAGCTGCTGGAGATCGAGGGCGTAAAGCTGGCGCCGATGCCGCCTGAATTGCTGATCGCGTCATCGGTGCTGCCGGGCAAGCCGCCGCGCGATCCGGCGGATCGCATCATCGCCGCAACAGCGCGCGACCTCGGTGCGACGCTGATCACGCGCGACAAGGTGCTGCTGGACTACGGGAAGCAGGGGCATGTGAGTGTGGTAGGGTGTTAATGCCTCAGACTTCTGGGGTTAGAAAATAGATCGGAGATAGCGGTAGTCGCCTTCGACCTTTTTCTTCGAGCTTTTCGTAGGCTTCGATCCAGAGATCGACCAAGCGATTTAGGTCTATTAGCGTTATTTTTCTCGCTGTTTGCCTACGCGCGGCTTCTTCTGCATCTCTCGTGAAGCCGCCGGTCGATACATAGAGCCCGACATCATCGGTTTCGATGATTGCTAGAAAAGAGTTCAGGGTCTGAAGATCGACGCGGTGTGCAACTCGTTTCACTTGGACTTTGATCCGTGGCGATTGCGTTCCGAGTGGGTCGACGTGCGCGATAATATCTACGCCTCCATCTTTGCCAGGCGGTGACACCCAAGCGATATGATAGCCTAGCGCTTTTAGAAGATCTGCCACCATCTCCTGAAACTCGTATGGGAGCATTGTTCGAATATGAGACTCAATCTCAGCCCATGCTTGCTCTTCTGCCTGCTCATATGTGATCCGAGCATCGCCGGTGGATTCAATCTCTGCCTGGTCAACACTTTCTGATGTCTCATCTATTTCTTCGGGAGCAGCCGCATCGCGCCAAGCTCTATAGAGGCGAATAGCTTCGCGATAAAATGCTTCAGATTCTGGATAGTCCGACATGGCCGAACGACCGGCGTCGGTAACCGTCCATACACCTCGATCTTTCAGTAGCCAGCCTGCCTTGACGCAATCTACCGTCGCAAATCTCACGATCTTTTCGAAGCGTCTGCCCCCAGTGCTGGCATACGTACCTTGCTCATACGGAGTTAGTTGCGTCACCTCAGCCAATGCTTTGAGCGCTTCAGCTGCTTTCAGGCCATCTGGATGCTGCAAGAGTATTTCGAACAGCTTTCGAATATGAGAGGCTGTCCTCGATATCGTAATTTCTGGCACGCTATCCCCCCAACACTTCTGAAAAGCTGTTCTCTCATTTTAGTGGTGTCGGATGTGAGTGCAATCCGGTGTTGTTGGTTGTTGGCGGTTTGCGAGCTACCTTTCGAGCAAACAAAACAAAAACCCCGGCATCGCTGCCGGGGTTCTGCATTTCGTAGCTAGCCTTGAGTAGCGTGGACTTAGAAGTCCATGCCGCCCATGCCGCCGCCCGGGGGCATTGCGGGGCCGGCGCCACCCTTCTTCGGCAGTTCGGCGACCATGGCTTCGGTCGTGATCAGCAGCGAAGCAACCGAGGCTGCGTTCTGGATCGCGGTGCGGACAACCTTGGTCGGGTCGATGATGCCCTTCTTGAGCATGTCGCCATAGGTGCCGGTCTGCGAGTCGAAGCCGTGGGCGTAAGCTGCGTTTTCGAGCACCTTGCCGACGATGACAGAACCATCTTCGCCTGCGTTGACGGCGATCTGGCGAGCCGGAGCCGACAGGGCCTTGCGGACGATCTCGACGCCGGTCTTCTGGTCGTCGTTCTTGGTCTTGATGTTCTTCAGCTGCTCGGAAGCGCGCAGCAGAGCGACGCCGCCGCCGGGGACGATGCCTTCTTCAACCGCTGCGCGGGTCGCATGCATCGCGTCATCAACGCGGTCCTTGCGCTCCTTCACTTCGACTTCGGTCGCACCGCCGACGCGGATGACGGCGACGCCGCCAGCCAGCTTGGCGAGACGCTCCTGCAGCTTCTCACGGTCGTAGTCCGAAGTGGTTTCTTCGATCTGCGCCTTGATCTGCGCCACGCGTGCATCGATGTCGGCCTTCTTGCCGGCGCCGTTCACGATGGTGGAGTTTTCCTTGTCGATCATCACCTTCTTGGCGCGGCCCAGCATGTTCAGGGTCACGTTTTCGAGCTTGATGCCGAGATCTTCCGAGATCGCCTGGCCGCCGGTCAGGATCGCGATGTCCTGCAGCATGGCCTTGCGGCGATCGCCGAAGCCCGGAGCCTTGACGGCAGCAACCTTGAGGCCGCCGCGCAGGCGGTTGACCACGAGGGTGGCGAGAGCTTCGCCTTCGACGTCTTCCGCGACGATGACGAGCGGCTTGCCGGTCTGCACGACGGCTTCGAGCAGCGGTAGCATCTCGTTCAGCGAGGAGAGCTTCTTCTCGTTGATCAGGATGTAGGCGTCGTCGAATTCAACGCGCATCTTGTCGGCGTTGGTGACGAAGTAGGGCGAGATGTAGCCACGGTCGAACTGCATGCCCTCGACGACGTCGAGTTCGGTCTCGAGCGACTTGGCTTCTTCAACCGTGATGACGCCTTCGTTGCCGACCTTCTTCATGGCGTCGGCGAGGAACTTGCCGATTTCGTTGTCGCCATTGGCCGAGATGGTGCCGACCTGGGCGATCTCGTCGTTCGAGGTGACCTTCTTGGAATTCTTCTGCAGGTCGGCGACCACGGCTTCCACAGCCAGGTCGATGCCGCGCTTCAGATCCATCGGGTTCATGCCGGCGGCGACCGACTTGGCGCCTTCCTTCACGATGGCCTGGGCCAGCACGGTGGGGGTGGTGGTGCCGTCGCCCGCTGCGTCAGCCGACTTCGAAGCCACTTCGCGCACCATCTGGGCGCCCATGTTCTCGAACTTGTCGTCGAGCTCGATTTCCTTGGCGACGGTGACGCCGTCCTTGGTGATGCGCGGTGCGCCGAACGACTTCTCGATCACGACGTTGCGGCCCTTCGGACCGAGGGTGACCTTCACTGCGTTGGCGAGGATGTCCACGCCGCGCAGCATCTTGTCGCGCGCGTCAACGCCGAATTTAACTTCTTTGGAAGCCATGTTGCTTGTCCTTGAATTTCAGGAGGTGAGGGGAAGGAAGGAGAGGCCCTTAGGCCTTCTTCTTGGCGGCAGGAGCGGCGGCGCCTTCGAGGACGCCCATGATGTCGCTTTCCTTCATGATCAGGAGATCCTGACCGTCGATCTTGACCTCGGTGCCCGACCACTTGCCGAACAGCACGCGCTCGCCGACCTTGACGTCGAGCGGGACCAGCTTGCCGGCTTCGTCACGGCCGCCGGGACCGACGGAGACGACTTCGCCCTGGGAGGGCTTCTCTTTGGCGCTGTCCGGGATGATGATGCCGCCAGCAGACTTCTCTTCGGCGTCGATGCGCTTGACCACGACGCGGTCGTGAAGCGGACGGAATTTCATGCAGTCCTCCTAAGTTTCTGCGATTACTCGCCAATTTTAAGGAATTGGCAGTCGCGGGCCGAAAGTGCCAGCGCGACTGGTGCGGAGATAGGCCGATCGTTCCCGACGGGCAAGGTGCTGTAGCAAATTATTTGGCACTCAAATGTGACGGGTGCCAGATTGGTTAAAAGGTACCGACCGAACGAAGGCAAAAAGGCTTGCTCCGGGCCCGTACGGATCGCGGCTTGGACGCAGAAATCGATACCTTCGAACGGGGGGAAAGCGGTGCGGGCGTGCGGGCACGGGGCGCGCCGGCAGGAGATTGGCTCGCATGCTCATATGGCGCCGCGCGGTTATCCCGCGTCGATGTGATCGCGGGCTTTTCGTGCGCGTCAGCCGGCGAGGGAGCTACTGGAACTCCAGCTCGAGCGGCGTCGGGGAGCCCTCCTTGGGGCCGTCGAACAGCACGAGGACGCGGGCGCGTGCGGTGTCGCCGTCCAGCGGCAGCAGACCTTCGGGCTTTACCTTCTCGCCGAAGGATTTGAGATCGGCGCGCGCGCTTGGCTGGCTGGCTCCGTCCCAGGGATAGATCGAATAGTCGCCATCCTCGACGTCACCTCCCTTGGGATCGTTGACGGGCCCGGCCAGCACAAGGAAGCCGTCGCCATGGCGCACGATGTCGCGGATACCGCGAACCTTGCCGCGCTTGTCGGTATCGAGCTTCAGCCTGTGCAGGTTGGAGTCCGCCGGCGCGCCATCGAACACGGATGCGATGGCTACCGAGACCACCGCGGCGTCGTCGCCGATCACCGGGCCGCGCATTCCGATATAGAGCCGGCCTTTGCGCACGGCGATGCCTTCGATGGTCAGGCCGTTATCGGCCAATGCCCGGTCATGGGCGGCTGCGATCTCGGGATGGCGTTGCAGAATGTCTGTCAGCGTCTTCGGCTGCGAGATGGTCGGCTTGTCACTGAGCTTGCCGGTGGACATATCGACCTGGGCAGCCGTCAGGCCGATGCGGAAGATGTGCCGGCTGGCTTCGGCCTTGGCGTTGTTCTCTGCTTCTTTCTCCGGGTCATTCTGTTCATGGCGCGCCCGGCCATGGGAGCCGACCACATAGAAGTTGTCGTCGCTCTTGCCATCGTCGTTGTCGAAGGCGACGGCTTCGGCATCCAGTTCGAGCGGCTCGCCCTTGAACTGCTTGTAGATCAGGCGGATGAATTCGCCGGCGGTCAGGCTGTTCTTGTGGAGCAGCACGATCTGCGCGCCCTGGGTCTCGTCATCGACCAGGAGACAGAGGCGGGGCAGGCTGGCGCCCGGCGCGCATGCGAGGCCGCTGACGTCCTTGGATTTCGCGACGTCGTTGCCATCGACCTCGCCGAGCAGTTTTCCTTCGACCTTCCACGGCTTCGGTTCCTTTGCCGCTGCTGTCGCCGGGCCAGCGATCACGATGGCGAGAGCTACGAACAGGCGTGTGGTTGCGGCCGATAGCATGGCGCTTCTCCTGATCTTCAGACGGGCGTTGCGATGGCCGCCTTGTTGGGGGAACGCTGCTTCGACCGGTTCGGCTACAGGAAATATGGAGTGCAGCGCTTCCCGGTCGTGATGCAATTCGATCCGCGGATCATGACGACCGGATGCCGGATATGCAAGTTTAAGTTGTTGTCGCGCTGTCCTTTGGCGCAAAGCAATTGAATGTGAAGTCCGATCCCGCATCGCAGGGGGCGATCCGGGCTCGCTGCGTGCTACGCAATCCTGCGTTTCAGGGTTGCAGAGTGTCGGGGTACTCAACACATCCAACGAATTGCCGATGCGCCGAACTGCAGTTAGTTTCGCGGGCTGCGTGCGCCGCTGTTCGGTACATGCGGAAGCTGGGAAGTACATAATGGCGAAGCAGAAGCGAGCGTCAAAGAGCGGGGCGACGAAGGTAGCGAAACGCGCTGCGCCGAAGGCGGCTGCGCGCAAGGCAAGTGCAGCGAAGGCTGACAAGACAATCGCCTCTGCTAGGAGGCCCGCCCAAACGGTCGCGAAAAAAATTGTCGCTCCGTCTCAGCCCGCCAAGCGACGCAAGCAGCGGCCGGCCATCAGCCACTATCGCGAAGAGGATTTTGCCGGCGGCTTGCGCGCCTATGCGAAGTATCGCGATCTCGGCGTGGCTGAAGCGAGCGGTGGTCTCGCGCAAGCCCATGTGATCCGGCTGATCGGGCCGTGCGACCCTGCGGAAGTCTCCAAGCTGCACTATCACGACGCCGAGTTTCAGCTCGTCTATGTGCTGAATGGCTGGGTGAAGACTTATATGGACGGCGTCGGAGAGCAGACCATGCGGCAGGGCTCGTCCTGGACTCAGCCGCCGCGCATCAAGCATCTGATCCGCGACTATTCCGACAATTGCGAACTGCTCGAAGTGATTCTGCCGGCGCAGTTCAGGACGGTGGAAGTGAAGGGCTGAGTGATCAGTTCAGCACGCCGACGATTGCGCCCATCAGGCAGGTCGTCAGCGTGCCCGACAGGATCGACTTCAGGCCCAGCGCATTGATTTCGTCGCGGCGTTCCGGCGCCATGGTGCCGAGCCCGCCGATCATGATGCCGAGGCTGGCGAAATTGGCGAAGCCGCATAGCGCGTAGAGCATGATCAGGCGCGAGCGAGGATCGAGTGCATCCGGGCCGAGCTTCGACAGTTGCACATAGGCGATCAGCTCATTGAGGATCGTCTTGACTCCCATCAGCGATCCCGCGGTGAGCGCCTGGTCCCACGGCAGGCCCATCAGCCAGCAGACCGGCGCCATCGCATAGCCGACGATACGCTGGCCGGTGAGCGGCGTGCCGCTCGCGGTAGGCAGCAGCATCAGGATGGCGTTCATCAGATACATCAAGGCCACGAATACCAGCAGCAACGCGACGATGTTGACGAGCAGTTCGATGCCGGAGGTCGTACCTTTGACGATGGCATCCATGGTGCTGGTGGCAGGGGCTTCCGGATTGGCGAGTAGCCCGCCGGTGCGGCGATCTTCCGTTTCGGGCACCATGATCAGGCTGACGAGAATCGCGGCGGGCGCCGACAGCACCGAGGCGATGACGAAATGCGCCGAAGCATCCGGAAGCAGCGGCGCCGTCAGCGTGGCGTAGAGAACCAGCACCGTGCCGGCAATGCCTGCCATGCCGCCGGTCATCACCAGAAACAATTCGCTGCGCGTGAGCTGCGCGATGTAGGGGCGGATGAAGAGCGGCGCCTCGACCATGCCGAGGAAGATATTGGCGGCGGTGGAGAGGCCGACCGCACCGCCGATGCCCAGCGTGCGCTCGAGCAGCCAGGCCATGCCGCGCACGATCGGCGGCAGGATGCGCCAGTAGAATAACAGCGTCGTCAGCACGCTGATGACCAGCACCACCGGCAACGCCTGCAGCGCGAGCACGAAATCGGCGCCGGGCGATTTCAGATCGAAGGGCAGCGCGCCGCCACCGAGATAACCGAATACGAAGGAGGTGCCGGCGCGCGATGCGGCGGCGATGGTGGAGATCGCATCGTTGATCGCTCCGAAGGCGCGCGTCACGACCGGCAGCTTCAGGAGAACGACGGCAGTTGCGACGGTGACAGCGAGCCCGATCGCGGCCTTGTGCAACGACACCTTGCTGCGATTTTCGCCGCACAGCCAGGCAAGACCGAGCAGTGCGATGACGCCGAACGCCGACTGAAGCTGAAGCATGAATCCCCCGAAACCGCAGCAATGATGCCGCGGCTGGAGATGTCATGCAATGTCGGGGCCGTTGAGGAGGGGCGGCTAGCCGCGTCCCACGAAGGGCATCTTCGTCGCCATGACCGTCATGGTCAGCACATTCGCATCGAGCGGCAGGCCAGCCATGTAAGCCACGGCATCGCCCACCGCCTTGGCGTCCATACGTGGCTCCTGCTTGGAGGTGCCGTCGGGCTGCAGCACGCCGGGGCCGTTGACCATGCGGTCGGTCATGGGCGTCGCGGCATTGCCGATATCGACCTGGCCGACGGCGATGTCATAGGCGCGGCCGTCGAGATTGCTGGCCTTGGTGAGGCCGGTGATGGCGTGCTTGGTCGAGGTATAGGCCGCCGAGAACGGGCGCGGCGCATGGGCCGAGATCGAACCGTTGTTGATGATGCGGCCGCCGCGCGGCGTCTGGTCCTTCATGATGCGGAAGGCGTGCTGGGTGCACAGGAACGGCGCGGTGAGGTTGGTGTCCACCACCGCCTTCCATTGTTCGAGTCCGAGATCCTCGAACGGGATCGCGGGGGCGCCCATGCCGGCATTGTTGAACAGCAGGTCGAGCCGCCCGAATTCCTGCACGGTCTTGGCGAACAGCGCCGCGATCGAGCCGGGGTCCTGCATGTCGGCGACCACAGGCAGGCTCTTGCCGCCAGTCGCGGCGCCGAGCTTCTGCGTCTCCTGCAGGAGCTCGAGGCGGCGGCCGGCGAGCACGGTAGTGAAGCCGGCGTTCATCAGCGCGAGCGAGGCGGCACGGCCGACGCCGGTGCCGGCTCCGGTGACGATGGCGATTTTGGCGGTCATCTGGTTTCTTCCCTGGTTTTTGAACGACGTGTTTTAGGAGAGGTCTTTCGTCATGAAACGCGCCTCATCGCCGTAGCTTGCAAGCTTGGCATCGAGTGCGGGATCATGAGTGACGGTAAAGCCCTGCCGCTGCCAAAAATGAACCGAATTGTTGACGGCAACAAGGGTCATGTTGGGCAGATCAAGCGCGCGTGCACGCGCCGCGAGAAGCGCGACGATCGCCGTGCCGGCGCCGCTGCCGCGCGTCTCCGGAAGCAGCGCGAGATCGTGAATGTAGTAGGTCGATGGCGACGCCGCAGGCTGCAGCACTGCATCGAGCGGGGGCGGGCTGCGATCCTGCCAGGGATGGCTGAGCACATATCCCTTGAGACCGTTGTCGCCATCCAGCACCTCGCAGCCGTCCGCATGCAGCGTGAGGCGATTGGCGAACACGGCAGCGCTTTCGGGGAAGGCGGGATGGATGGTGTCGGCGAGCCGTTTGACCGCGGGTAGATCCGCAGCGGTCATCGGACGCCATGCGTAGGATGGGTTGAGCGCAGCGATACCCATCACTCACATACTCCGGCGGCTGATGGGCCTCAGTCCTGCTTGTACGGCGGACGCGGAATGTTCTGATGCGCCGCGCGCAGCGCCGCCGACCAGCGCGAACGCAGGTCGTGGAAATAGGGCTCGCCGGCCTCGATGCGGTGATTGAGGTCGGCGTCGCAAACATCGGTGCGGACCACCAGCACGTCGATGGGAAGGCCGACGCCGATATTCGAGCGCATGGTCGAATCCATCGAAATGAGGCCGGTCTTGAGCGCCTCATAGAGCTCGACATCGTAATGCATGGCGCGGTCCAGCACCGGCTTGCCGTATTTGTGCTCGCCGATCTGCAGGTACGGCGTGTCCACGGTGCATTCGATGAAATTGCCGGCCGGGTAGATCATGAACAGCCGCATCTTCGCGCCGGCGATCTGGCCGCCGAACAGGAACGAGACGTCGAAGCTGATGTCTTCGGCCTGGAGCGCCTTGCCCTCGGTGGAGGAGACATGCCGGATCGCGCGGCCGATCCGCTTCGCCGCCTGGAACATGGTCGGCGCGTTCATCAGCGTCTCGACCTCGCCGGTTTCCGGATTCTCGAGACCCTCGTTGAGGGTCGAAATCACCGACTGGCTGATGGCGAGATTGCCGGCGGAGGCGATCGCCATGATGCGGTCGCCGGGCTGGTTGAAGATGTGCAGCTTGCGGAAGGTGGAGACATTGTCGAGCCCGGCATTGGTGCGCGTGTCCGCGATCATCACCAGACCGTCTTTCACCAGAATTCCGCAGCAGTACGTCATCGCCTGATCCCTGAACCTGGAAAGCGTCTTACGCGCCGACGGGCGGACGGGCAACCTCGTCCGGCTAGAAAATGGGCAGTCCGTAACCGTAGGGCGGATGAGCGTAGCGTAATCCGCCGGCCGAATTCATGGCTGAAACTCTGCGGCGGATTACGGCTTCGCCTCATCCGCCCTACGGGTCGTTTCAGCTCTGAAATTGCGACTGCCCGCGATCCGAGACCTTGTCGACGCGCACCGCCACGGTCAGCGTCTCCATGCCGCCACCATAGCGGGTGCCGCGCACCGGCGCAGCACCGAGGTAGTCGAGGCCTATGGCGATGCGGGCATGGGCGTCGGTGGTGCAGATGGCATTGGCGGGATCGAAACCGACCCAGCCGAGCCCGGGCACATGGGCCTCGGCCCAGGCGTGGCCGGCTTCCTGCTGATTCGCTCCGTCGGCGCGCCAGAAATGGCCAGAGACGAAACGCGCGGGGAGGCCGCCGATACGGGCGCAGGCAATGAAGATATGCGCGTAGTCCTGACACACGCCGCGCTTCAGCGAAAAGGCTTCGCTGGCGGTGGTGCCGCTGCTGGTCGGATCGGTGTCGAAGGTCATATGCGTGTTGATGCCGAGCATCAGCGCATGCAGATAGCCGAGCGGGTCGCTCCCGGCCGTCGGCGTCAGTTCGCGCGCAAAGGCCTCCATCGCTGGCGTGACATCCGTGAGGTCGGTCGGGCGCAGGAACAGGCTCGGCGGAAAGCGTTCATCGGTGCCGCGCAAGATACCGCCGGTGTCCTGCGTCTCGATCAGCCCCTCCACATTGATGGTGAGGTCCGACAGCGGCCCGTGGGTCAGCACATGGGTGACATTGCCGAACGCATCCTCGTGCTTGTCGAGGCGCGAGTCGGTGGAGACGTCGATCTGCCAGTCGGCCACATACTGGCTGTCATGGCTGCCGGGCGTCATGCGCAGAATCTGGATGACGCCGGAAGCCGGCGGCTCGTAGCGATAGGTGGTGGAATGGGCGATGCGGAGGCGCATGTTTGCTTCAAATCGATGTCAGATCAAATATTGCTTGCCGATGATTTCGCCCAGCCGATTGTTGTCGGCGATGAATTCCTGGATGAATTCATGCAGGCCGCGCTGGAAGATATCGTCGATATGGCTGTGTTCAAGCCGGTTGCGGATACCGCGGCTATGGCGTTGGGCCGCGCCCTGGCGGCCATAGGCCACCCCGATCTGGTCGAGATTGCGCACGAGATTGCCGTAGCAGCTCGCCAGCGAACGCGGCAACGTGTCGTTGAGGATCAGGAGGTCTGCGATCAGCCACGGTTTCAGCGTCTCTCGATAGACCCAGTGATAGGCCGTGAGCGCTGACACCGAGCGCAGGATCGAGGTCCACTGATAGTAATCGAGGGGGCCACCGACATGCTCGTCCTGCGGCAGCAGCAGGTGATACTTCACGTCGAGAATGCGCGCGGTGTTGTCGGCGCGCTCCAGATGCAGGCCGAGCCGCGAGAACCAGTAGGCATCGTTGCGCAGCATGGTCCGATAGGCCGAGCCGTCGAAGCGCAGCGAGGTCTCCTGCACGAAGCGCAGGAAGCGCGCCAGTTGCTCGCGCGATTTGGCGCCGTTGCTCCAGACCGACTGCAGTTCCAGCCAGGCGCCGTTGATGGTGTCCCACATCTCGCCGGTGAGGGCGGTGCGCACCGAGCGCGCATTGAGCCGTGCAGCTTCGATGCAATTACGGATGGATGAGGGATTGTCCTGAGCGAAGGCGATATATTCGATCACGGCCGCTTCGTCGGCTGTCTCGTATTGCGCGTGGAAGCCGAAATTCATCCCGGCGGTCTGCAGGGCCGAGTCCCATTCATTGGTCTGGCCGATATAGGCGCTCGGCAGCGCGGTGACACGCAATGTCGCCTCGATGGTGCGCGCGAGATATTCGGCGCGCTCGATATAGCGGGCCAGCCAGTACAGGTTTTCAGCGGTGCGCGACAGCATGGGTCAATTTGGTCTTTCTCAAATACTATCAGCCGTCATTGCGAGAAGCGAAGCGACGAAGCAATCCAGTCTTTCTTTCTTCGTGGGGCTCGCAATGACGGAGTTTACTCATCCAAAATCCACGTATCCTTCGTCCCGCCACCCTGGCTCGAATTCACCACCAGCGACCCCTCCTGCAGCGCCACGCGGGTCAGGCCGCCGGGGACAATCCGGCTTTCCCTCGCGCCCGTCAGCACGAATGGCCGCAGATCCACATGGCGCGGCGCGAGGCCACTCGCCGTGCATGTCGGGCAGGTCGAGAGCGCCAGCGTCGGCTGTGCGATGAAGCCGGCCGGCTCGCGCTTCAGCTTGTCGCGGAAGGCCTCGATGGTCGCCTTGGTGGCGGCAGGGCCGATCAGCATGCCGTAGCCGCCGGAGCCGTGCACTTCCTTCACGACGAGATCGCCGAGATTGTCGAGCACATAAGCGAGATCGTTGGCCTCGCGGCAGCGCCAGGTCGGCACGTTCTTCAGGATCGGCTCTTCGCCGAGATAGAATTTCACGATGTCCGGCATGTAGCTGTACATCGCCTTGTCATCGGCGATCCCGGTGCCGACAGCGTTGGCCAGAGTGATGTTGCCGGCCATATAGGCCGACATCAGGCCGGGCACGCCGAGCGCGGAATCCGGCCGGAAGGTGAGGGGGTCGATATAGTCGTCGTCGAGCCGGCGATACAGCACGTCCACGCGCTTCAGTCCTTCGGTGGTGCGCATGAACACCTCGTCGTTCTTGACGATGAGGTCGCGGCCCTCGACCAGTTCGACGCCCAGCTTGTCGGCCAGGAACGAATGTTCGTAGAAGGCAGAGTTGTAGACGCCGGGCGTCAGCAGCGCGACGGTCGGCTCCGTCGAGGCCGAGCGCGGCGCCACCGAGCGAAGGCAGGACAACAGTTCGTCCGGATATTTCTCCACCGGCGCGACGCGATGTCGCGCGAACAGGTCGGGAAACAGCCGCATCATGATCTCGCGGTTCTCCAGCATATAAGAGACGCCGGAGGGCGTGCGGGCATTGTCCTCAAGCACGTAGAATTCGTCGGGATCGGTGCGGACGATATCGATGCCGGCGATATGCACATAAACGTCGTGCGGCACGTCCTGGCCGTTCATCTCCGGCCGGAATACCGGATTCTGGAAAACGAGATCGTCGGGCACCACACCGGCGCGAAGAATGTCGCGGCCGTGATAGATGTCCTTCAGGAACATGTTGATGGCGCGGGTGCGCTGCTTCAGTCCCTTTTCCAGCCGCGTCCATTCCTTGCCGGAAATGATGCGCGGGATGACGTCGAAAGGGATCAATCGTTCGGTGGATTCCGCCTCGCCATAAACGGCGAAGGTGATGCCGATGCGGCGAAACAGCAGTTCTGCCTCTTCACGGCGATGGTCGAGTGCGTCCGGCGGCGTCTCTTCGAGCCAGCGGGAGAGCTCCTCATAGGCCGGACGGAGAGCGCCATCGAGCCCATTCATTTCGTCGAACGCGACTGCCATATACCCCTGACTGTGTTCGAGGCCGTACCCAAGATTGCACGACTGAACGTGACGGTAGCAAGGGGCGGGCCAGCACGATATGCATTATAGGCGAGCAATTCGTAGGGGATGCCGAGGCGCTGCCCGAAAAAACGGCTGGACGCTGCACATTTGGGCGGCATAACCGGATGACATCGGGGCCGCGCCTGCGCATGGTCCCGGTACAGGCGAGGAAATGAGACATGACCGAGATCGTGACCGCGTCCATTCTGGTGATCGGCGATGAGATTCTCTCTGGCCGGACCAAGGACAAGAACATCGGCTATATCGCCGAATACCTCACCAATATCGGCATCGACCTCAAGGAAGTCCGCGTGGTCTCCGATGACGAGGCCGACATCGTCGCCGCGCTCAATGCGCTGCGCCAACGCTACGACTACGTTTTTACCACGGGCGGCATCGGCCCGACCCATGACGACATCACCGCGGACTCGGTCGCCAAGGCGTTCGGGGTCAGCATCGATCATCACCCGGAAGTGGTGGCGCGTTTTCAGGAGCGCTTCGGCGCCGACCTCAACGAGGCCCGCTTGCGCATGGCGCGCATCCCCGACGGCGCCGATCTGATCCAGAGCGCCACGATTCTCGCGCCGGGTTTCAAGATCGAGAACGTCATCGTGATGGCCGGCGTGCCCAGCATCATGCAGGCGATGATGGACATCGTGGCGCCCAAGCTGAAGTCGGGCCTGCGCATGCTGTCCGACACCGTGAAGGCCAATGCCCGCGAGGGCGATGTCGGTGGTCCCTTGCGTGAGATCGCCGCGGCGCATCCTGACACGATCATCGGCAGCTATCCGTTCATGGACGAGGCCGGCAAGCCGAACACCAATCTCGTGGTGCGCTCGCGCGATCAAGCCAAGCTCGATGCCGCCATGGATGCGGTGAAGGCGATGCTTGCCGGACTTGCGGCCACAAAATAACAGACGTGCGTTTTCCAAGGAGTAAGATATGGCACTGCATCCGGAGCTGAGCGCGCAGGAGCGCGCAGGCAAGGCATTTCCGGTGTCGTGGGATCAGTTTCATCGCGACTGCCGCGCACTGACCTGGCGGCTCAACAGCCACGGCCCGTTCGAGGCTATCGTGGCGATTACCCGCGGCGGCCTCGTGCCTGCGGCGATCGTGGCGCGCGAACTCGGCGTGCGGGTCATCGATACGGTCTGCATCGCGAGCTACGACCACAACAAGCAGGGTGAATTGCTGGAGCTGAAAGGCGTCTCCGACGCCACGAAGAAGCTCGGAGGCGGCACCGGCAAGGGCCTCCTGATCGTCGACGACCTCGTCGATACCGGCAAGACCGCGCGCATGGTGCGCGACATGCTGCCCCAGGCGCATTTTGCGACGGTCTATGCGAAGCCGATGGGCCGTCCGCTCGTGGACACCTTCATCACCGAAGTCTCGCAGGACACCTGGATCTTCTTCCCGTGGGATCTCGGCCTGTCGTTCCAGCCGCCGATGCGGGATGGCGCGGCGTAAACATTGTCATTGCGAGGAGCCCAAACGAATTTGCAAAGCCAATTAGTTTTGGCGACG
>JAEXHR010000343.1 GCA_023449855.1 Pseudomonadota bacterium
CAACGACAGTTGAGCGCGGGGCGCCGTCTCAGTCCTTCTTCACATAGGGACAATTGCCATCCTTCAGCGGCCGGAACACCTGGTCGCCGGGGACTTCCGCGAGCACCTTGTAATAGTCCCACGGATATTTCGACTCTTCCGGCTTCTTCACTTCCAGCAGGAACATGCTGTGCACCATGCGGCCGTCCTCGCGCAGGAAGCCGTTGTCGGTGAAGGCATCGCGGATCGGCATTTCACGCATCTTGGCGAGCACCGGCTTGGTCGCGCGGGTGCCGGCTGCCTGCACGCTCTTCAGATAATGCAGTGTACCGCTATAGGTCGCGGCCTGGTTCATGGTCGGCATCCGCTTCATCTTGTCGAAGAACTTCTTGCCGAAGGCGCGGGTGCGATCGTTGAGGTCCCAGTAATAGGCCTCGGTGATGATCAGGCCCTGCGCCATCTTCAGGCCGAGCGAGTGGATGTCGGAGATGAACATCACGATGCCGGCAAGCTTCTGACCACCGGCGACGATGCCGAATTCGGAGGCCTGCTTGATGGTGTTGATGGTGTCGCCGCCGCCGTTCGCCATGCCGACGATCTTGGCCTTCGACGATTGCGCCTGCAGCAGGAAGGACGAGAAGTCCGCAGTGTTGAGCGGGTGCTTCGAACTGCCGACGATCTTGCCGCCGGCCTTGCGGACGACATCGCCGGTGTCGCGCTCGATGGAATGGCCGAACAGATAGTCGGCCGTGATGAAGTACCAGCTATCGCCGCCCTGTTTGACGATGGCGCTGCCCACGGTCTGCGCATTGCCATAGGTGTCGTAGGTCCAGTGCGCCGTATATGGCGAGCAGGACTTTCCGGTGATGTCGGACGACGCCGCATCGGTGACGATCATGATCTTCTCGAACTGCTTCGACATCTCCATCGCGGCGAGCGCGGTGGCGGAGGTCGGCAGGTCGATGATCATGTCGACATTCTCGGCCTCGTACCATTTGCGCGCGATGGTGGCGGCAACGTCGGCCTTGTTGAGGGCGTCGGCGGTGACCAGTTCGATCGGCTTGCCGAACATCTGGCCGCCGAACTCCTCGATGGCGATCTTGGCCGCCTCGACATTCCCCTGGCCGCCGATATCGGCATAGACCGAGGCGAAATCGGCGAGAATGCCGATCTTGAGCGGTGCGTTACTGGCGGGTGTTGCGGGCTGCTGGGCCCCGGCGGAAACGCCGAAAAGCAGTGAAACGGCAAACGTCGTTGCCGCCAGCGCACGGTGCGCGGTCATCATATCCTCCCCAAATTTTTAAACGCGCCGTTTTCGGCGTCGTGGGGAGAGAATGAGGGGCGCGGGCGGGGGAGGCAAGAGGGGAGTTTGGGCGGTGTATATCTCCGGCATGGAGTGCGTTATCTATGCCAAGGAGTTCAACCTGCAGTTTATGTCTAGGGTCGCGAGTTCAAGAGAGCTCAGACATTTCTTAGAGGCGCTAAGGACGCATTCAGATGCTTGTCAAACAGCCGATCATCCAGAATGGTGTAAACCGTGCTTCGAGACTGGTCGTGTGCATTGATCTAATAGGTATCGATACAGCGGGCTGCGAGAGAAAAATTGGCTCCGGAACAGGCTTTATCCATCGATCCGCTAATCGGGACTTTCTTGTAACAAACTGGCATGTTGTGACGGGGCGCAATCCAGATAGCCCCGGCGAGCTGTTGGCGGGATATCCTGATTCTCCTTCGGCTTTTAGGTTGCATCTGCCTACTATAGATGACCAAAACCATTTCCGACCTTCAGTTACATTCCCTCTGTACACGAACGGAAGACCAAACTGGTTGGAGACGAGCTTCAACCACACGTCGAAGCGAATTGATCTGGTTGCTTTACCTTTCGACTTTGGGGATGGTCCTCTGGTTGTCCGCATCGACGAGTTCTCGCCACAGCACGATCAAAGGCTTCGTGTAGGGCGGGAAATTGTTATAATTGGATACCCTTTCGGCATAAGGCCGGAGAATCCATATCCGATATGGAAACGTGGTTACGTTGCCTCTGAGCCGTCAATTCTTGACGGCGAATTGCCGAAGTACCTGGTGGATACTCCAGGACGCCCCGGGATGTCAGGGTCCCCCGTATTTATGATCGCGCAGGGCAGGCAGGTTTCTAAAAAGACATACGACCTCCTGAATTCAGCAGGAAGAGACGTTAGTGCGCTCGATCTAATCAAGCAGATAGATCCAAAAGAGCTTGTCGAAGCACCTGATGTGCATTCACTACAATTTGCGGGCGTATATTCTGGAGTGGTAGGAAGTAGTCAGCTACAGAATATGAATTTGGGTATCGTGTGGCATGCAACAGTAGTAGATCACCTGTTTTTGCACCCACGCGACGGTGAAAATCCCTTCCCTCCACTCACTCAATCTTAGTATAACGACTAAAGGTGAGATTAACTATCCACCTTCAGTGCGGCGATAAACGCTTTCTGCGGGATACCGACCTTGCCGAACTGCCGCATCTTCTTCTCGCCTTCCTTTTGCTTCTCCAGAAGCTTGCGCTTGCGACTGATATCGCCGCCAGCGCACGGCGCGGTCATAGTGTCCTCGCCAGATTTTTAAACGCGCAGTTTTCGGCGTCGTGTGAGGAGAATGAGGGACGGGGGGAGGCAAGAGCGGAATTTGGGCGGTGGATTGCCGCGACCCGAAAACGCCAAACTGTGACATGCGTCAGAGCGGTTTGCGTTTGTTTCGATGATAGGTTAGCGCGAGGCCTATGCAATGGAGCAGGGCCGGTTCGGGCAGATCGCTGCCGACCGGAAGATGGATGCTTCGGTTTCCGCCATAGCCGAAGTCGTGCGGATAAAGCGATTGAAAGGTCTCAACCAGATTGGACTGGCAGTTGAAGTAAAGCGCGCAATCGTCGGTGTCCCTGATCCGGTCGATCCGGATCGTGCTGCCGCTGCCACTCGCCGTCGTGAGATAGCTGGGCTGCTTCCACTTCAGCGTCTCTTCGAGGGGCCCTACGCCATCGATGTCGGCAGCGGTCTCGAAGATGAGGCGCCGGAGCGCCAGCAGCCGGGTCCTGATCGCCTTCGGATGTTGATTGAAGGCCGCCGCGATGGCCGGGCTCGAGAAGGCGGGGCGAGGCTGCTCCTGCACTGTATTCCCATTCCGTCTCGTAGCCACTGGCAGGACCTCCGATCAGAATGGCGATTGGCGCCTTATCAGCTATCCACCTTCGGTGCGGCAATGAACGCTTCCTGCGGGATGTCGACCTTGCCGAACTGCCGCTTTTAAACGCGCCGCTGTCAACGTCGCGGGGAGCGCTGCGCTCCTCGCAATGTCGTCGGTGGGTTTACTCCGCAGCGTCGGCCGAATGGTTGCCCGGCATTGGTGCCTTTTGCCAATCTCCCGGAGCGAGAGCGGTGCTTACGGAAAGAATTTCGATGCCGAGGATACGTCCTTCGGCGTCGAGGTCGTAGATGAACGGTCCAGCTTCTTCCGTTCGGTCCACTTTGCCTCTCTGTCCAATACGAATGTAAATGGCATCGGCTTCTGGATCGTAGGTCATGTTGGTCATGGCTTGCGCCTCGCATCACGATCAAAGGTAACTGTTATAATCCGAATGTCGAAGTCTGTCTCAACACAAGCGACGCGCAATATGCGGCCGCCGAATTCGGGGATTGCGCGAAAACGACGCTGGACCGTTGATCCAGATGAGTCCGGTTCGATCCATTCAGGATACCGGGCGGTTTGCTCGACCCACGACATTGGGAGCTTTCGCTCCGCCATGCGGATACGCGCATGATGTGTCAGAACCAGTGGCTTTGACATGATGGCTGCCCCGAAACCAGGGCAAATCTAGCTACAGGTAGATTGGTAATGCAATCGGGAGTGGAGCAGTCGGATCAGCTATCTACCTTCAGCGCGGCAATGAACGCTTCCTGCGGGATGTCGACCTTGCCGAACTGCCGCATCTTCTTCTTGCCTTCCTTCTGCTTCTCCAGAAGTTTGCGCTTGCGGCTGATGTCGCCGCCATAGCACTTCGCGGTCACGTCCTTGCGCAGCGCGCGGACGGTTTCGCGGGCAATCACCTTGCCGCCGATCGCCGCCTGGATCGGGATGACGAACATGTGCGGCGGGATCAGCTCCTTCATCTTTTCCACCATGGCCCGGCCGCGGCCTTCGGCGCGGGTGCGGTGGACCAGCATGGAGAGCGCATCGACCGGCTCGGCATTGACCAGGATCTGCATCTTCACGAGATCCGCGGCGCGGTAGTCGGTGAGATGATAGTCGAACGAGGCATAGCCCTTGGAAATCGACTTCAGGCGATCGTAGAAATCGAACACCACTTCGTTGAGCGGCAGCTCGTATTTCACCATCGCGCGGGCGCCGACGTAAGTCAGTTCCTTCTGATTGCCGCGGCGCTCCTGGCACAGCTTCAGCACGCTGCCGAGATATTCGTCTGGCGTCAGGATCGTGGCTTCGATCCACGGCTCGTGGATCTCGGCGATCTTCACCACGTCGGGCATGTCGATCGGATTGTGGATCTCGATCTCGGTGCCGTCGGTCAGGTGCATGTGATAGATCACCGACGGCGCGGTGGCGATCAGGTTGAGATCGAATTCGCGCGAAAGGCGCTCCTGGATGATTTCCAGATGCAGCAGGCCGAGGAAGCCGCAGCGGAAGCCGAAGCCGAGCGCGGCGGAGGTTTCCATCTCGAACGAGAACGACGCATCGTTGAGGCGCAGCTTGCCCATGGCGGCGCGCAGCGTCTCGAAGTCGTCGGCATCGACAGGAAAGAGACCGCAGAACACCACCGGCACGGCGGGCTTGAAGCCCGGCAGCATCTCGGTGATCGGCTTGCGGTCGTCAGTGATGGTGTCGCCGACGCGGGTATCGGCCACTTCCTTGATCGCTGCGGTGATGAAGCCGATCTCGCCGGGGCCGAGTTCGTCCACATTGACCATCTTCGGCGTGAAGTAACCGACGCGCTCGATGTCGTAGGCGGCGTTGGTGCCCATCATGCGGATGCGCTGGCCCTTCTTGAGCACGCCATCGACCACGCGGACGAGCACGACCACGCCGAGATAGACGTCGTACCAGGAATCCACCAGCAATGCCTTCAGCGTGGCGTCGCGGTCGCCCTGCGGCGGCGGCAGGCGGGTGACGATGGCTTCCAGCACGTCGGGCACGCCGAGACCGGTCTTGGCCGAGATCATCACCGCGTCGGAGGCGTCGATGCCGATGACGTCCTCGATCTGCTTCTTGACCTGATCGGGTTCTGCGGCGGGCAGGTCGACCTTGTTCAGCACCGGGACGATTTCGAGATTGGCGTCGAGGGCGTGATAGACGTTGGCAAGCGTCTGGGCCTCGACGCCTTGCGAGGCGTCGACCACCAGCAGCGCGCCTTCGCAGGCGGCCAGCGAGCGGGAGACCTCATAGGCGAAGTCGACGTGGCCGGGCGTGTCCATCAGGTTCAGCTCATACGTCTCGCCGTCGTGCGCCTTGTACTTCAGGCGCACCGTCTGCGCCTTGATCGTGATCCCGCGTTCCTTCTCGATGTCCATATTGTCGAGGACCTGCGCCGACATCTCGCGCGCGGTCAGCCCCCCGGTGAACTGGATCAGCCGGTCGGCGAGCGTGGATTTCCCGTGATCGATGTGCGCGATGATCGAAAAATTGCGGATATGCGAAAGAGGCGTGGTCATGCGCGGCGCGTTAGCAGGCGAAAGCCGCGCTGTCAGCAGGGTCTTAAAGCCACAAAAGCCCCGCGTGCGCGGGTCGGTTTTGTGTACTTTGTGGCTTTAGCGATCCAAAGTTCAGGAAAGTTCAGCCTTATGCGCATCGCCTTTTCGCGGTTGCCGCGCCCAAAAACGAACGCGATCGTGTCGATGCCGTGATCACGACGAGACAGCCAGTTTCTACCAAATCAAAGAGCCAGAGCAAAAGGCTGGCATAGCGGAATAATGTAGGAAAGGGATTTTCGTGCGGTGAATCGGCGCGCGAAGAGGCATCCGCGCGAACGACGAAAGCGTGGAGTTAAAGCCCCAGCCAACCGCGCACAATCATCCCTGACCCGCGCATCCGGGTCTCCCATCCCCCGTTCCAGCACCGCCACTCTCGCCCCACCCTCCGCTACCGCCGCCAGCGCGGCGATCGCGTTCGCGGGGCCCCC
>JAEXHR010000117.1 GCA_023449855.1 Pseudomonadota bacterium
CTCCTGTAGAACCACCCTCTCCGATCCCGCTTCGATCGCACCGATGACACGACGAGTCCGACCACGATGACCGCAAGCGCCGCACCGTCCAGCCTGATCGATGCCCGCATCAAGGAGCTTGGCGACTGGCGGGGCAAGACGCTTGCGCATGTCCGCGCACTGATCAAGGCGGCGATGCCCGACATCGTCGAGGAGTGGAAATGGCGCGGCGTACCGGTGTGGGAACACAATGGCATCATCTGCACCGGCGAGAGCTACAAGAGCGCAGTGAAGCTGACCTTCGCCAAGGGCGCCGCGCTCGACGATCCCAAGGGCCTGTTCAATGCCAGCCTCGACGGCAATGTCCGCCGCGCCATCGATTTGCATGAAGGCGATGCCATCGACGAGAAGGCGTTCAAGGCGCTGATCAAGGCGGCTGCGGCCCTGAATGCCAGCAAGCCTGCGAAGCGCAAGGCGAAGTAGCCGCACGAGCGGTATCTTCACACAGCCGACCGCCATTGCGCGCGATCATGCTCGCCGGTCATTAAGCCTAACCGCGGCATCCGGATGCCGCCGGCCGCGCGCTGCAGCGCCGGCGGTTGAGTCGCATCATGGCCGGCGCTAGCTTGGCGGCATCTTGGACATCGCGGGGCGTCAGCCGCTTCGCCAAACCAGTCGCGTCATGGCCGCATCCAGTCCCCAGGGAGAACCACGGCCACGGCGACGCCGGACGACGCTGTTCCTGTTCGTCGGTGTCGGCCTGCTCGTCTTCAGCGCGATCGCAGCCATCGCCTATGTGACGACACGCCCCGTCACCTTGCGGATCGCCGTGGGGCCGGCCGACGGCAACGACAAGAACCTGATCCAGGTCATCGCTGCGCAATTCGCGAGGGATCGCAGCCCGATCCGCCTGTCGCTGCGGATCACGCCGGGCGGCAATGAGAGCATTGCGCTGCTCGCGGCTGGGAAGGCCGACATCGCGGTCGCGCGCGGCGATCTCGATTTGCCACGCGACGCGCAGTCGCTCGCCATCATGCGCAAGAATGTCGTGGTGATCTGGTCGCCATCCGGGCGCAGCGCTTCTGGAAAGCGCAAAGTCGCGCTCAAGGAGATCGGCGATCTCGCCGGCCGCCGCATCGGCGTGGTCGGCCGCAGCGACGCCAATCTCAAGCTGCTGAAAGTCATCCTCACGGAATCCGGCGTCGCGCCGGACAAGGTCAAGATCGTTCAATTCGCGACCGATCAGGTCGCGCAGATGGCACGTGATCCCGGCCTCGACGCCTTCATGACAGTCGGCCCGCTCGACAGCAAGATCACTGCGGATGCCATCGCCATCAGCGCCGAGCCGAAACGCGAACTCACCTTCATCCCGATCGATGTTTCGGACACGATTGCCCGCAAGAAACCGCTCTACGAATCCGGCAAGATCCCAGCGAGCAGTTTCAGCAGCAAGCCGGCACGTCCCGACGACGAGATCGAGACCGTCAGCGTCAATCACCTGATCGTCGCCCGCAGCGACTTGCCGGACACCGCTGCGGCGGCCTTCACGCGGCAGCTCCTGACCGTTCGCCAGCGCCTGTCCCGCGACAATCCCGATGCATCGAAGATCGAGAAGCCGGACACCGACAAGGACGCCGCCCTGCCCGCGCATCCCGGCGCTGCCGCCTATATCGACGGCACCGAGCGGACTTTTCTCGAGAAATACAGCGACTATTTCTGGGTCGGCATTCTGCTGCTGTCGATCCTGGGTTCGGCCGGCGCGTGGATCGGCCACTATCTCAAGCGCGACGAGAAGAGCGTCAATACCGAGCATCGTGACCGGCTGATGGGCACGATCGCGCGCGTTCGCTCCGCCGGCTCGCTCGCCGAATTGAAGGGGCTGCAAAGCGATGTCGACGCGCTGCTGCAGGAGACGCTCGATTGCTATGACGACGGAGCGATTGACGAGGGCAATCTGAAAGCCGTTGATCTTGTTTTGACGCAGTTGCATCGCGCCATGACCGACCGGCGCACGGAACTCAGCGCGGAGGCGCCGGAGCCGGAGATAGCGGAGACACCGATCCCGCTCGCTCGGAAAATCGATCGTCCGACCAGCCTGTAGCGTTCGCGGCCTACGCGATTTGCCGCAGCCGCCGGCGATTGCTCGCGCCGATGCAGAGCGGATAGTTTTGCGCATCGATGGAGGCGCGCCTATGGAACTCACTTGCCCCTGCAAAGCAGTCACGCTGCGGATTTCCGGCGAGCCCATTGCCCAGTTCTGGTGCCACTGCGCCGACTGCCAGACCGTCCATGGCGCCGCCTATGCGGCGGAATCGATTTATCCTGCCGCCGGTGTCGAGATCGTCTCGGGCGAGACAACGAGCTTCGCCTTGAAGACGACACCGCGCATCAGCTGCGCGACATGCGGCACGCGGCTGGTCGTCGATCTCGCCGAGATCGAGATGCGCGCAGTCAACGGCTATCTCCTGAAGGAGGGCTTCAGGCCGAGCCTGCACATCCATTGCCGCGAAGCCGTCGCGCCGGTGAAGGACGGCCTGCCCCATTTTGCCACCATGCCGGCAGCCTTTGGCGGCGAAGACAGAATGGTGGACTGGTAGGCACCAAAAGTCGCCGACCGCCACTTGCATGCATTTGCATCCAACCCTACCTGTTTCGGACCTTTTCCTGTGCTCCGGAGCAGCATGATGACCGACGCCCCCTACACGCCCCCGAAAGTCTGGACCTGGAACAAGCCCAGCGGCGGCGCCTTCGCCTCGGTCAACCGGCCAATCGCTGGCCCGACCCATGAGAAGGAACTGCCGGTCGGCAAGCATCCGTTCCAGCTCTATTCGCTGGCGACGCCGAACGGGCAGAAGGTCACGATCATGTTCGAAGAACTGCTCGCCGCCGGCCACAAGGGCGCCGACTATGACGCCTGGCTGATCAGGATCGACGGCAACCAGTTCGGCTCCGGCTTCGTCGAAATCAATCCGAATTCCAAGATCCCGGCATTGGTGGACCGCAGCGGCGACAAGCCGTTCCGCGTGTTCGAATCCGGCGCCATCCTGATGCATCTCGCCGAGAAATTTGGCGCCTTCCTGCCAAAGGACGGCGAGGCGCGCGCCGAAACCCTGTCCTGGCTGTTCTGGCAAATGGGCAGCGCCCCGTTCCTCGGCGGCGGGTTCGGGCATTTCTACGCCTATGCGCCCAGCAAGATCGAATATGCCATCGACCGCTATGCCATGGAGACCAAGCGCCAGCTCGACGTGCTCGATCGCCAGCTCGCAAACAACGAATTCATCGCCGGCAAGGACTACAGCATCGCCGACATGGCCATCTTCCCCTGGTATGGCGGCCTCGCCGAAGGCGCGATCTATGGCGATGCGGCGACCTTCCTCGATGTGCAGAGCTACAAGAACCTGCAGCGCTGGACCAAGGCGATCGGCGCGCGCCCGGCGGTGAAGCGCGGCCGCATGGTCAATCGCACATCGGGCGATCCCGCCGGGCAGCTCCGCGAACGCCACGACGCCAGCGACTTCGAGACCAGCACGCAGGACAAGATCGAGGCGCAGACCGGCAAGGCCTGATCAGCACCAAAAAGCCCCGCATAAGCGGGGCTTTTTCACATCATCTGTAGCCCGGATGGAGCGCAGCGTAATCCGGGGACCTGCGATATGAGGAAGCTCTGAATCCCGGATTGCGCTGCGCTCCATCCGGGCTACGAACGACCGCTTAGCCCTTCATGCACTTGTCGATGGAGCTCTTCTTGGCGGCGCCTGCGAGCGGCTTGCCTTCGGCGCTCTTGGCATTGTCCTCGCAGCACTTCTTCATGTGGCTCGTCTTGGCCGCGCCGGCGAGCGGCTTGCCGTCGGCGGACATGGCGGTGCATGCCGCATTCTGTGCCATGGCAGGCGCGGCAGCGAACATGCTGAGAAGAACAAGAGCAGACAGGCGTTTCATGGACCGACTCCCGGTTTGTTGGAACCACAACCTAGCGCAACCGCACGACGCTGCAATGGCAGCAACGCGCACCGGCTTACCGTTTTTAGACGCTGTGCCGCGGCCGGGCGATTTCGCCGCGGGTGGTGGCGATCCCCATCTCGAAACTGTCGGCGATGCGCCGGGCCCGCAGGATGATGGCATCGGCGACGTCGGCGTCGAAGATCTCGCGTGTCGTCGGCTCAAACAGCGCCAGCCAGCGGTCGAAATGCGCCCCTGTCAGCGGCAGCATCAGATGCGGCCGCATCGGCCGGCCGTTATAGCGGCCGGTCTTGAGCATCATCGACGACCAGAAATCGCTGATCTGCGAGAGGTGGTGATCCCAGTCGGCCACGGCCACACTGAAGATCGGGCCAAGCACCTCGTCTTCGCGGGCGCGACTGTAGAAGGTGCGCACGAGAAGCGCGATATTCTCCTCGTTCAGGGACGGCTGGAAGCTGGTGAAACCGATGGCGGACGTCTCAGTCATGCGCCTGATGTAGGCTACGGGGGCTGCGGCGGCAACCGCCCTTCCCCGCGGAATTGATCCAGCGCAAACTCGGTTGCGACCACCTGCCATCTGGGTCCGTTCCATCACGTCCCCGTACTCTCCGGCTCTTTGCGATAGGATGGCGGCGGTCACCGGGACCCCAAACCGCAAGGACATCTTCACTTGCCCGAAGCTCTCACCTCCGCCCGCTCCGACGAGTTTCCAACCTTTGAAACGTCGGATTTCGCGGGCGAAGGCTCGTTCTATTTCGATCTGGTGCGACTGGAAGATCGCGACGACATCCCGCGCGGTTTCCTGCACCGGCACAACTATTACCATCTGCTCTGGATGACCCGGGCGAGCGGCACGCACACGCTCGACTTCGCGCATTTCGACGTGCGCGACCACTCGGTGTTCTTTCTTTCGCCGGGCCAGGTCCATGCCTGGACGTCATCGGTCAAGCCGCACGGCTACGTGCTGAACTTCAGCACCGACTTCTTCGCGCGGATGTTTCCGCGCGCCGACGATGTCGCGAAACTTCCGTTCTTTCAACCTGCGCGCGGCAACAGCGCGCTCTATCTCACACAGGACCAGCATGACGGTATGCTGCCGCTGCTCCGCGAGATGGAAAGCGAGTCACGCGATCGCCAGCCGGGTTTCCCCGATGTGGTGCGGTCCTGCCTGCTGATCCTGCTGACGCGCCTGGGCCGTCTGTGCCCCGATAGCGAGCCCGCCGGCGACATCGGTCCACACCAGGTGCTCGCGCGCCGTTTCGCGATGCTGGTGGAAACGCACTATCTGCGCTTCGGAACCATCGGCCAATATGCCGAGGCGCTCTGCGTGAGCGAGCGTCAGCTCAATGATGCGGTGAAGCGAACGCTGGCGCGCACCGCCGGCCAGCTGGTGCAGGAGCGCGTGGTGCTAGAAGCCAAGCGCTGGCTCAGCAACACCGAAACGGGAATCGCCGAGATCGCATTCCGCCTCAATATCGAGGACCCCGCCTACTTCGCACGCTTCTTCAAGAAGCAGACCGGCCTCACGCCGGGCGACTTCCGGAAGAAGCATTGCCGTCCGCTGGACTGACACGCGAAAAAGTCCAACACAACGTCCGATCCGTCCTAGCGCCGCCGCCGTGCGGCTGCATAGAGTATTCCGCATGGACGCCTGATCAAGGCGTTGCCGTCGCCATTTGCGCGTTCGCAAGCGCATGTCGACAGAACATAAAAACAAAAGGCCGAGGAAACGAATGTACAAGGCAATCACTCCGTTGCGGAGCCTCGTCGTGGCCGCAACACTGGCCCTCACCTCCGTCAGCGCGATGGCCGACTATCCGGATCGCCCCATGCGCGTCATCGTGCCATTCGCCGCCGGTGGCGCCACCGACGTGACCGCGCGCACCGTGGCGCAAGCCATGTCGGTCCGGCTCGGCCAGTCGATCGTGGTGGAAAACAAGGCCGGCGCCAACGGCAATATCGGCGGCGCCTCGGCGGCGCGCTCGGAGCCCGACGGCTACACGCTGCTGATGGCCACATCGAGCCACGCGATCAACGCGTCGCTCTACAAGAATCTGAGCTACAGCCTCACCCGCGATTTCGCGGCCTTGTCGAATCTGGCGTCGGTACCTTTGCTTCTGGTGGTGCACCCGTCGGTGCCGGTCAATTCGGTGAGCGAACTCGCCGCTTACGCCAAGGCGAATGCGGAGCGCATCAACTATGCTTCGGGCGGCGTGGGCACAGCGTCCCATCTCTCCGGCGAACAGTTCAGCACACTCGCGGGTGCGAAGATCACGCATGTCGCCTACAAGGGCGGCGCGCAGGCGCTCAATGACATGATCGGCGGCCAGGTGCAGATCATGTTCGCCAACCTGCCCGAAGTTCTCTCGCTGGTACAGGGCGGCAAGCTCAAGGCGCTCGCGGTGACCGGCAGCACGCGTCATGCGGCGTTGCCCGACGTACCCGCTTTCTCCGAAACGCCATATCCCGGCATGAACCTCCGCTCGTGGTTCGGCCTGTTCGCACCGGCCGGCACGCCGCCTGCTATCGTCGAGAAGCTGTCGCAGACCATCGTCCAGAGCGTGGCTGATCCCGCCGTCCAGGAGAAGCTCAAAGGGCTCGGCGCCGATCCTGTCGGCGACAATCAGGCGGCATTCCATAAATACGTGAACGACGAGGTGGCCCGCTGGGCCGTGCTCGTCAAACAATCCGGCGCCACGGCCGAATGACCCTGTCGATCCGCCACCGCACGAGGACACCCCATGCTGCTTGACGTTCGCACCTATACCTGCCGCCCCGGCACGATCAAGAAACACCTCGCGCTATATGCCGAGCACGGCTACGAGA
The DNA here is from genome assembly GCA_023449855.1 of Pseudomonadota bacterium. Classification (GTDB taxonomy): domain Bacteria; phylum Pseudomonadota; class Alphaproteobacteria; order Rhizobiales; family Xanthobacteraceae; genus Tardiphaga. The sequence continues at coordinate 6,766 of JAEXHR010000117.1, forward strand.
TCCAGAGCCGCCATCTCGGCAAGCCGCTCGCCTATGCGCAAATCGAGACCGGCAACGTCAACAGCTACATGCACATCTGGGTCTATGACAGCGCCGCCGATCGCGAGGCCAAGCGTCAGGCGCTGCAGAAGGACCCGGAATGGGCCGGCTACCTGAAGATCAGCGCCGAGGCCGCCTATCTCATCAGCCAGGAAAACCAGCTGATGACGCCGGTCTCGTTCTTCAAGCCGTAGGCTGACCTGCAGGCGCGGCATCTGAATGCCACGCCTGCAGCGCAAACTCAGTTGCGATAGGACGGATCGGCCCGGTCCAGCTTGCGCAGCAGCGCCGGCCAAGCGAGTTCGCCGCTGAGGCCGGGAACATTGTCGCGTGGCTTCATGCGGTCATAGGTGTCCTGCAACACGTGCTGCGGCGGCGTCACCAGCTTGGTGTTGCACGACAACGCAGCCACCTGCACCTCGCAGGCGCGCTCCATCCGGAACAGCACGTTGAAGGCCGACGCAATGGTCTTGCCGACCACCAGCAGACCGTGATTGCGCAGCACCATGGCCTCGTGATCGCCGAGATGCGCGATCAGGCGTTCGCGCTCCTCGGGATTGTCCGCAATACCCTCGAAGTCATGATAGGCCACATGGAGGAAGCGCATGCAGGTCTGCGCCACCGGCAGCAGGCCGCATTCCATCGCCGAGACGGCCATGCCTGCCACCGTATGCGTATGCGCGACGCAGTCGACATCGTGCCGCGCCATATGGATGGCGCTGTGGATCACGAAACCGGCGGCATTCACGCTGTAGTCGGAGGCATTGAACAGCGTGTTGCCGTCGAGGTCGATCTTGACGAGGCTCGATGCATCGATCTCCTCATAGAGCATGCCATAGGGATTGATTAGGAACTGATCTTCCGTGCCCGGCACACGGCAGGAGATGTGGTTGGCGATCATCTCGGTCATGCCGTACATCGCCGTGAGACGATAGCAGGCAGCAAGATTGACGCGCGACTGCCACTCCTCCGGACTCACTTGCTCCTGCACGGAGCGGACGACCTTCACGGCGGGGGCACTTACGGCTGCATTCATCGGTTCTCTCCCTTGATCTCGTTTCGACGGTCAGTCGACCGTGATGTTCGCTTCGCGGATGAGCTTGCCCAGCCGGTCGCGCTCGCTCTTCACATGCGTGTCGAGTTCGGCGGGCGTCATCGGCCAGGGCTGATTGCCGATCGGCTCCATCTTCCTCGCGAATTCCGGCGTCCTGATCACCTTGTTGATGGCAGCGCTGAGCTTGTCGACCACCGGCTGCGGTGTGCCGGCCGGCGCGAACACCGCGAACCAGGTGGCGCCGACGATGCTCGGGAAACCGAGTTCCTTGAATGTCGGCACTTCCGGCAATTGCGGCAGGCGCTCCTCCGACAGAACCGCGATGGCGCGATACATGCCCGCCTTGTGATTGGGCACCGTGTTGGTCAGTGCTTCCACATTGCTGTCGACGATGCCGGCCAGCATGTCGTTCATGGCCGGCGCAGCACCACGATAGTGCACGTGCTGCAGCTTCACGCCGAGTCCGCGCGCCACCACCTCGCCCATCAGATGCACCGTGCTGCCCGGCCCATTAGTGGCATTGTTGACCTTGCTGGGATTGGCCAGGGCGTAAGCGCGAAACGCGGCGACGTCGGCGGCCGGAAAGTCCTTCTTGACCACGAAAGCGAACGGCACCTTCACCACCATGGCGACCGGCGCAAAATCCTCGAGCTTGTATTTGATCGAGGCCAGCAAATGCGGATTGGTCGTGAATGTGGTCGCGCTGGCGAACAGCAGCGTGTAGCCGTCCTTGTCGGCACCGGCGACATATTGCGCGCCGATCGAGGTCGAGGCGCCGCCGCGGTTCTCGATGATCACCTGCTTGCCGAGATCGGCGCTGAGCTGTTCGGTGAGAATGCGTGCAACGATATCGGTCGTTCCGCCGGGCGGAAATGGCACGACCATGGTGATGTTGCGATCCGGGTATGACTGCGCCTGCCCCGGCGCGACCGATATCAGCGATGCGGCAACGGCCGCGGCGATGGCGATGCATCGGGCTGTCTTGGTGCTCACGTTCTCTCCCATTGTCTGCCGATCCATCGCGTCTGACGACGCGGGCCGGCATTTTTGCGAGAAGCTAGAGCAAGAGCGAAAACGATGCGAGGGCTAAATCAGCCGATCAGCCATCGGAATATGAGGCGTGCCGATCAGTGCGCGGTGGCCTTCGAAAACACATTGATAACGACCACGCCGGCAACGATAAGGCCGAGGCCCCCCAGCGCCGCCGCATCGAGCTTCTGGCCCTGAAACACCCAGGCGATGGTGGTGATCAGAACGATGCCGACGCCCGACCAGATCGCATAGGCGATGCCGGTTGGAATGTCGCGCAGCGCAAGCGACAGGAAATAGAACGAGATGGCATAGCCAGCGACCGTGATCGCCGATGGCACCGGCCGGGTGAATCCGTCGGACACTTTGAGAAAACTGGTAGCGACGACCTCCGACAGGATCGCCACCGCAAGATAGAGATAGGTCATGATGTCAGCCTCGCCTGGCGCTTCTTCGGTGTCGCATTCGCCGCACGCTCCAGATAATCGCGGTGGATCGCCTGAACCGTAACACGGTCATCGAACTTCACCCGCATGCTGTTCGGCGAGCCCATCCCGACGATAACTCCCTCACGGGCGCCGTAGCTCGGATGCCGCTCAAGACCGAGCCGCGACATGCGCACCCGGTCCCCATAGGTCAGGCGATCGGGATCGAGCTCTCGATCGAATTCATCAATCATGGTTCGAGGCATAGCTATCTCCCGTCAGTTCGTCCGCGACGCAGCGTCCTCGGATAGCGCCGGCGCGGCATCGTGACGTTGGCGTTTCGCCGGCATCCGGTTGAGGACGAACACGTAAAACACCGGCACAAACAGCACCGCGAGCACGGTGGCCGAAATCATGCCGCCGAGCACGCCGGTGCCGATGGCGTTCTGACTGCCGGCGCTGGCGCCTGTAGCGATCGCCAGCGGCGTCACGCCGAGGATGAAGGCGAGCGACGTCATCAGGATCGGGCGAAAGCGGATGAATGCCGCCTCGATGGCCGCTTCGCGCAGCGGCTTGCCTTCGGCATGCAGCTCTTTCGCGAACTCGACGATCAGGATCGCGTTCTTCGCCGACAGGCCGATGATGGCGATCAGGCCGACCTTGAAATAGATGTCGTTCGGCATGTCGCGCAGCATCACCGCCAGCAGCGAACCGACGATACCGAGCGGCACCACCAGCATCACCGAAAGCGGAATCGACCAGCTCTCATAGAGCGCCGCTAGCAGCAGGAAGACGAACAGCACGCTCAGCCCGAGCAGGAACGGCGCCTGATTGCCGGACTCGATCTCCTGCTGCGACTGCCCGGCCCACTGATAACCGAAGCCATCGGGCAATTGCGCGACCAGCCGCTCCATCTCCTTGATGGCGTCGCCCGACGAATAGCCTGGCGCGGCGTCGCCGGAGATGCGGATCGACGGATAGCCATTGAAGCCGACCACCTGCACCGGTCCCTTGGCCCACTCGGTCCGGGCAAAGGCCGACAACGGCACCATGCCGCCACTGGCATTGCGGACATTGAGCTTCAGGAGATCGTCGGCCTGCATGCGACGATCATCCTCGGCCTGAATGGTGACGCGCTGCATGCGCCCGGCATTGGGGAAATCGTTGACATAGGACGAGCCGAGACTCGCAGACACGGTGGCATTGATGTCCGCGAAGGACACGCCGAACGTATTCGCCTTCTCGCGATCGATGACCAGATTGAGCTGTGCCGAATTCGACAGCCCCTCGATGCGCAGGCCGACCAGCACCGGGCTCTTGGCACCCGCCGCCATCAACTGGGCCGCAGCAGCTGACAATGCCGCCGAGCCACGATTGCTGCGATCCTGCAGGCGGAAGGTGAAGCCGGTCGAATTGCCGAGACCTTCGATGGGCGGTGGCGAGAGCGCAAAGGCCATCGCATCGCCGATCTTGGCGAATTCAGCATTGGCGCGGTTCACGATCTCCGGTGCGGCATCCTTGGCCTTGCGTTCGCTCCAGTCCTTCAGCGTCGGGAATGCGATGCCCGAGCTGAGGCCGTTGCCGGAGAAGCTGAAGCCGAGCACGGTGAACATGCTGGCGACCCCCTCCTCCTTCATGAAGACGCTCTCGACCTGCTTCACGGATTCCAGCGTGCGCGACTGGCTCGCTTCCGGCGGCGCCTGGATGTCGGTGATGACATAGCCCTGGTCTTCCGTCGGCAGGAAGCCCGACGGCAGCCGCACATAGGCCCAGCCGAGGCCGACCAGCAACGCGAGATAGACGACCATGATCCGGCCCGTACGACTGGTCGCCCAGCCGACGCTGGAGCGATAGCGGCCAGCAAGACGATCGAAGCTGCGGTTGAACCAACCGAAGAAGCCGCCCTTCTCGTGATGGCCTTCCGGAATCGGCTTCAGGAACGTCGCGCACAGCGCAGGCGTGAGCGTCAGTGCGAGGAAGCCCGAGAACAGGATCGATACCACCATGGTGAGGCTGAACTGCCGATAGATGATGCCGACCGCTCCGGGAAAGAATGCCATCGGCACGAACACCGCCGTCAGCACCAGCGTGATGCCGACAATGGCGCCGCTGATCTGCTTCATCGCCTTGATGGTCGCGGCGCGCGGCGACAGCCCTTCCTGCGCCATCAGCCGTTCGACATTCTCCACCACCACGATGGCGTCATCGACGAGAATGCCGATGGCCAGCACCATGGCGAACATGGTCAGCACATTGATGGAGAAACCGGTCGCGAACATCACCGCACAGGTGCCGAGCAATGCGATCGGCACCACGATGGTCGGGATCAGCGTGTAGCGGAAATTCTGCAGGAACAGGAACATCACGATGAAGACGAGACCGATGGCTTCAGCCAGCGTGTGCAGCACCTTCTCGATGGACGCCTTGACGAAGGGGGTCGTGTCATAGGGGATTTCGTAAGTCAGCCCTTTCGGGAAGAACTTCGAGAGCTCCTTCATCTTGGCGTTGACCGCCTCCGACGTCGCCAGCGCATTGCCCGTCGCCGACATCTGCACGCCGATGGCCGCCGCCGGCTTGCCGTTCAGGCGGCTCGCGAAATTGTAGTCCTCGCCGCCGACCTCGACCCGCGCGACATCGCGCAGCCGCACCGAGGAGCCGTCACGATTGGCGCGCAGGACGATGGAACCGAACTCGTCGGGCGTGCCCAATTGTCCTTTCACCAACACCGGTGCCGAGACTTCCTGCGACACCGGATTGGGCGTCGCGCCGATACGGCCCGCCGAGACCTGCGCATTCTGCGCGGAGATCGCGGCGGTGATGTCGGACGATGTCAGGCCGAGGCCGAGCATCTTGTCGGGATCGATCCAGACGCGCATCGAGCGCTGCGTGCCGAACAGCTGCGCCTTGCCGACACCGGGAACGCGCCGTATTTCGCTGAGCACGTTGCGCGTGATGTAGTCGCCAAGCGCGATACTATCCATGCTGCCGTCAGTGGTCTGCATGGAGATGAACAGCAGGAATGCGATCGAACCTTCTTCGACGATGATGCCCTGCTGGGTCACGGCGCGCGGCAGCCGCGACTCCACGCGGCGAATGCGGTTCTGCACATCCACCGTCGCCTGCGCGATGGTCGTACCCGGCTGGAAGGTGACGTCGATCTGGATCGCGCCGGTCGCATCCGCCGTCGACTCGAAATACATCAGACCGGGAATGCCGTTGAGCTGATCCTCAATCAGCCGCGTCACGCCCTGATAGATCTCCTCGGCCGATGCGCCGGGATAATTGGTCGTGATGGCGATGCGCGGCGGCGCGATGCTCGGATATTGCGCCTCCGGCAAATTCGGAATCGCCAGCGCGCCGGCAATCATGATGAAGATCGCGACCACCCAGGCAAAGATCGGCCGCGCGATGAAGAAATTCGACATGAACGGCGCGTCCTACTTGCTTGGCTGTGCGTCAGCGGTGGCATTCGCCGCCGACTGGCTGCGCCAGGGCTTCGGATCGACAGTCGCCCCCGGCGCCAGCGTCTGGAAGCCCTCGACAACGACGCTGTCGCCGGCGTTGAGCCCGCTCTTGATGATCCAGCGTCCGTTGACGAGGCGCGACGGCGTCACGTTACGAAGCTCGGCCTTGCGATCGGCCGTGACGACATAGAGTTGGGCCTGCCCACCAGGATCCCGCTGCAGAGCGCGCTCCGGTACCGACAGCGCATTCTGCTGCTCGCCCTGCACGATCTGCACACGGACATACATGCCGGGGAGAAGATCGCCGTCCGGATTGGGAAACTCGCCGCGCAGCGTAATCTGGCCGGTGCTCGTATCGACTGCGGCTTCCGAGAACAGCAGGCGACCGTGATGGGCATAGTCCGAACCATCGTCAAAGCGCAGGCGCACCTCGGCGGCATCGCCGCCCTGCTCCTTCGCATTCGCCTGCGCGGCACGCTTCAGCGCGAGCAGTTCGTTGGCCGACTGGGTGAAGTCGGCATAAACCGGTTCGAGCTGCTGGATCGTGGCGAGGCTCTCGCTGCCGCCGACGCTGACCAGCGCCCCCTCGGTGATCAGCGCGCGGCCGATACGGCCGGTGATCGGTGCCCGGACCTCGGTATATTGCAGATCGAGCTGAGCAGCTTCGAGCCCCGCCCGCGCCGACGCCTCGTCGGCTTCGGCCTGGGCCAGTTCGGCGACCGCACGGTCATAGAGCTGACCGGTGGTGACGTCGCGCTCCTTGAGCTGCGTCTGGCGCTCGGCCTGCTGTTTGGCGAGCACGCGCGTGGCCTCCGCCCGCTGCAGGGCCGCCTTGGCACTGTTCACCCGCACACGGAACGGCGCGGGATCGATGCGATAGAGCACATCGCCCTCACGGACGATGGTCCCCTGCTTGAACACCCGCTCGACCACGATGCCGGCGACCCGCGGACGCACCTCGGCGATCCGCGTCGGCGCGATGCGGCCGGGCAGATCGTTGACGATCCGCAGCGTCTGCGGGCTGACGGTCACCACACTGACGCTCGTCGCCGGCGCTCCCTGGCCATTCGCAGCCTGTTTGCCTTCGCCGCAGCCCGCAAGCAGGACAGCCGCCACCGAGAGCGCCGCGAACGGAGCAATATTCTTCGTCTTGCCAAACACTTAAATCACCATCGATCGGGAAGCCGAAACCGCAGACAGCGCTCTCTCGGCCTGAAAACTCGCCGGATTCGAGCGAGGATTCGAAACATACCATCTGGTTGGTTTGCGTTTCAACCCTTATGTTTGCATTGCAGCATGCGGAACGCAGTTGCCAATAGCGCTTGCAACGACAACCCCTGCCCGGCCAGATGATCCGATGAGCGAAGGCTACGAACGCAAAAAACAACCCGAACTGGTCCGCCGAGCGCTGATCGACCACGCGGCGCGCCTGGCGACCGAATGCGGCCTGCAGGCGGTGACCGTGCAGGCTGTGGCGGACGCGGCCGGCGTCACCAAAGGCGGACTGTTTCATCACTTCCCCAACAAGCAGGCGCTGATCGAAGCCGTCCTCAAGGATCAGCTCGACAGGTTCGACGCCGTCATCGAGGCGACGCTGGCGCAGGATGACGACAGCTATGGCTGCTTCACGCGCGCTTACGTGATTGCCAATCTCTCAATGGCCGAATATGCGCCCGCACTGGAATCGACCTGCATTGCGCTGCTCACCGATCCCGTCGCGCGCACGCACTGGGCGGACTGGCTGCGCGCCCGCCTCGAGCGCCACCACGCAACGGACGCTGCGCCCGCGCTGGAGATCGTGCGCTACGCCGCCGACGGCGTCTGGCTGGCCGATCTGCAGCAGGTGCCGACCGATCTGCGCATCGAACGCGACGCATTGCGCAAGCGCTTGCTGACGATGGCAACCATGCGTCCGGAGTAACGCAGCACCACCGATTTGGCCGATGTCTCAGGCCGCGGCACAGGCTATCTCGACGTCACTGAATGATGCGAGATGACCGTGATCGACGCGACACCCCCGCCTGCCGCCGCACTTGCTCCGGCGTTCTTCAAACTCCTCACCGATAGTTACCGGCGCACGGTCGGCAAGCCATTGGTCGATGGCGGACAGGATGCAGCATGGCTCTACAGCGACGCACCATTTGCCCTGCTCGCGCACAGCACCGCCGCCGATCCGGTGTTCGTCTACGCCAATCGCACGGCGCAACGCTGCTTCGAATATGGCTGGGACGAATTCATCACCATTCCCTCACGCCTGTCTGCGGAAGCGCCCAATCGCGAGGAACGGCAACGTCTGCTCGACGCTGTCGCCCGCAACGGCTTCATCGACGATTATCGCGGCATGCGGGTCGCCAAATCCGGCCGCCGCTTCTGGATCGAGGGCGGCGTCGTGTGGGAGCTGGCCGACGAGCAAGGTCGGCGCCGCGGTCAGGCGGCGCTTTTCACGTCATGGACGGATGCGTAAGCAAGTGCCGGCGCATGAAGGCAAGCATGCCTCTTTCGCCGCACCGTTTTGTGCGTCGCCCTGAAATGACCACAGGGATTCAGCTATAGAGCTGGATGACATTTTTGCGACAGCAACAGCTTCAGTGGCGGTTGATTGCGCCGCTGACCGGGTTCGCGGCGCTGCTGCTGACGCCCGGCCTTGCCATTCACTGGGGCCTGTTGCCGTTCGAATACCGGATCCATGCCTTGCTGCTGGTGTCCGCACTTTGCATCTCGCTCTGCCTGATGGCGGGTGTTTCCTTTGCCGAATTGGGACTGAGCCGCCCATCCGATCGAAGCCATTGGGTGTTTTGCGCAGCGATCACTGCGGGCGTCGCGGCGATCATGGTGGCGCAAACACGATTTTTCACCTTCGGTCATACACCGCCGGCCTGGCTCGGTTTCGCTCCGTTCTATGTGCTGGTGTCCAGCCCTTGTCAGGAGGTGCTGTGCCGATCGATCCCGAAGCTCATGACCGACCGGCTACAGGTCAGCCCGTGGACGTATGTGATCTATTCGTCGGCGGTATTCTCGCTGATCCACATCGCCTATGGCGACAGCGTCCTGCTGATCAATACTTTTCTCGTCGGCATCGTGTGGGGATTTGCCTATCTGCGGATGCGCAACATCTGGCCGGTGATCCTGTCGCATGCGGCCATCGGTACGCTGGCTTTCTCGCTCGGGATTGCCTGATGCAGGCTAATTAACGCCCGCCGCCGCCAAAGCTGATCTTGATCTGGTGGAGCAGCGTCAGCACCCAGCACAGCGCGAACGATCCGGCGAGACCGTAGCCGGTGCGACGATCGATCAACGACAGGCCCGTCCAGAGATAGATGCGATACAGCCAGAGCCCGGCGATGCCGACACCGAGCAGGCACACCAGCAGCTTCACGAAGCGCGCATTGGCAACGCCGACCGCGGCGAACAGGATGGTCAGCGGGACCAGAAACAGCTGGCAGACGGCAATCAGGCTCTCGTTCACGGGCAACTCCGGGAGAATCGCGATGGCGACTCAGTCGGGGCACCCTATCCAGCCAATTTGAAACAAATGGTTGCCCGCCTCAGGCGATCTCGGGCGCCAGCAGTTCCGCCTTGCGGATCAGTTTCAGGCTCGCCTGCAGACGCAGGCTGCGTTTGCCGGCGAGCGCAGTGGCTTCGAGCTCGGCGCCTTCGGCATCGCAGGTGCCGGAGAAGCCGATGCCGATCTCATAACCGCCGAATACGGGAACCTCACCGAGCGACGGCGTATGCTCCTGATTGAGAATCTCGCCTTTCCACCGGCCGTCGGCAGACGAATAGGAGCCGAGATAATAGAAGGATGCGTCGCCGCCGAGGATCCAGCCATCCTGCAACAGCATCACGCCGGTAAGGCCGCCATCGATACCATCGAGGGTGCGGAGGTGGATCGAATAGAGACCATTGGCGATACCGCCTTCGCCGACCTCGCCCGCCGGCGGCAATTCGCTTTCGTCGAGACTGGTCATCAGCGAGCGAAACGCAGCACCGGGCATCTGCGGCGATCCGCCCTCGAAGCGATAGGTATCACCGCAGGCGCGGCCGATGACCTTGATGGTCGCGACGTCATGGCCGAGCAGCGACTGATAGCCGGGATCGAAGCAATGACGGCGGCTCTCGATCTCCGCGAACACCTTGTCGCCTTCGAAGCGATAGGTACCGATATGCGCAAAACCGGAATTGCCGCCGAGCATGGTGCCGCCGCGAACATACATCACGCTGCGCCCGGGCGCCTCGCCGACGTAATACTCGCATTTGTAAAATCCGGTCCGCACTGACCATTCCCCACTGCGCCAACAGCAATCTAGCCGAAGTTGCGCAATGAAGAAAAGCGCACCTTGTCAGCTTGGAACAATTCCGGCGGCTTTGATCACAGGGAGCAGCCGCATTTCTTCCTTGTCGCGGTAGGCGGTAATATCTGCAGTTGAGGTCGGGAATGGCTGCGCGCCGAGTTCGGCGTATTTCGCTGCCAGCGCCGGATCTTTCAATGCCTGCACCGACAATTCGTTGATCCTTGCGACGATATCCGTCGGCATACCAGCAGGTCCACACACGGCCACCCAGGACGTCAGCTCATATCCGGAGAGGACCTCACCCATCGCCGGAATGTCGGGGATCGCCGGACTACGATTGGTCGTCGTCACGGCAAGCGCGCGGACCGCGCCGTCCTTGATCTGCTGCAGCGAGCCCGGAAGATTGTCGAACAGCGAATCGACGCGACCAGCAAGCAGATCGACCATCGCCGGGTTGCCGCCTTTATAGGTGATGTGCTGCAGATCGATGCCGGCTGCACTCTTCATCATCTCGCCGGACAAATGCAGCGTCGTACCGATGCCCGGCGATGCGTAGCTGTATTTGCCGGGATTGGCTTTCGCCAGCGCGATGAACTCCTTGAGGTCTTTCACCGGCAGTTCCTTCTTCACCACCAGCACATTCGGCAATGTCCAGAGGCCACTGATGAAGGTGAAGTCCCTGCCCGCATGAAACGGCAGCTTGGCGTAGGTGCCGACGGCAATCGCATTGGTCGCGATCGAGCCCATCCCAAGGCCATAGCCATCGGGCTGCGACTTCGCGACGGCATCGGCACCGAGCACGCCGCCTGCCCCGCCGCGGTTCTCGACGACGAATTGCTGGCCGGTCAGCTCGGACATCTTTTGGCAGTAGATGCGCGAAAGCGTATCGGTGGCGCCGCCGGCCGCGAAGCCGACAGTGTAGCGAACGCTGCGGTTCGGCCATGCCGCCTGCGCTTTGGCGACATGCGGTGCGGCAATCGATGCACCGAGCAAGGCCAGCGCGCGGCGACGAGACATGGAAATGCTGGTCGTCATGTTTCTCTCCCGTGGATCCGCGCGCCGTGATGCCGCAGAAATTGCGGCATCCGGAATTTTTGTGCGCGTGATATTTACGTGAGAGACAGTCTGGGGCTCATGTGTGCGTTGTCAACGTGGCGTGCGGGCGCGGCTCGCCGTCGTCATGTGCTCCCGGCGCCAGCGGCGCGTTCTGATCCACCGTGCCTTCGCCATGCTGAGTGAGCGGGCGGTTGCCCGCCAGGGCACGCAGCAGCACATAGAACATCGGCGTGAAGAAGATGCCGAAGGCCGTGACGCCGATCATGCCCGCGAACACCGCAACACCCATCGCCTGTCGCATTTCCGAGCCGGCACCGGTGGAGGTCACCAGCGGCACCACGCCCATGATGAAGGCCATCGAGGTCATGAGGATCGGACGCAGACGCAGCCGGCTCGCCTCGATCGCCGCCTCGATGGGCTTTCGCCCGGCGAATTCGAGCTCGCGCGCGAACTCCACGATCAGGATGGCGTTCTTCGCGGACAGACCGACAAGCACGATCAAACCAATCTGGGTGAAGACGTTGTTATCTCCCTTGGTGATCCAGACGCCGAACATGGCAGCCAGCAGGCCCATGGGCACGATCATGATGATCGACAGCGGCAATGTCAGGCTTTCGTACTGCGCTGCGAGCACCAGGAACACCAGCAGAATCGCCACCGGGAATACGATCAGCGACGAATTGCCGGCGATGATTTCCTGATAGGTCAGTTCGGTCCATTCGAAGCTGATCCCCTTTGGCAGCGTTTCCTTTGCCACACGCGCGACGGCATCCTGTGCCTGCCCCGTGGAATAGCCCGGCGCAGCACCACCGTTCACGTCAGCAGACAGGAAGCCATTGTAACGCATGGCGCGTTCCGGACCGGCGCTCTCCTTGACCCGCAGCAGCGTCGACAGCGGGATCATCTCATTGCTGTCCGAACGGACCTTGAGCTGGCCGATGTCGTCGGCCCGCGCACGATACTTCGCGTCAGCCTGCACACGCACCGAATAGGTGCGGCCGAACTTGTTGAAGTCGTTCACATAGAGCGAGCCAAGATAGATCTGCATGGTGTCGAAGATCGAGGTCACCGGCACATTGAGCTGGCGCGCCTTGGTGCGATCGACATCCGCGTAGAGCTGCGGCACGTTGATCTGATAGCTCGAGAACAGCCCGGCCAGTTCCTTCTGCTGCATCGCCTTGCCGATGAACGCCTTGGTGGCGTCGTTCAGCGCCTCATAGCCGAGGCCGGCACGATCCTCGATCTGCAGCTTGAAGCCACCGATGGTGCCGAGGCCGGCAACCGGCGGCGGCGGGAACATGGCGATGAAGGCATCCTGCAAGCCGGCATATTTCTTGTTCAGCGACAGCGCGATGGCATTGCCGGACAGCGACTTGTCCTTGCGCTCCTCGAACGACTTCAGGCCGATGAAGACGATGCCGGAATTCGACGAGTTGGTGAAACCGTTGATCGACAGGCCCGGAAACTGGATCGCGTTCTCGACGCCCGGCTCCTTGAGCGCAATATCGCCCATCCTGCGGATCACCTCTTCGGTGCGATCCAGCGTGGCGCCGTCAGGCAACTGCGCAAAACCGACCAGATACTGCTTGTCCTGCCCCGGCACGAAACCGCCGGGCACCGCATGGAACAGATAGCCGGTGACACCGACCAGCGCGAGATAGACACCCATGACAATGGCACGGCGCGAGATCACACGCTTGACGCCGCCGCCATAGGCTTCGGACGAACGCGTAAAGAAGCGGTTGAAGCGGACGAAAAACCAGCCGAGCGTACGGTCCATGAAACGCGTCAACACATCCTTCGGCGCATCGTGGCCCTTGAGCAGCAGCGCCGCGAGTGCCGGTGACAGCGTCAGCGAATTGAAGGCCGAAATCACGGTGGAGATCGCCACCGTCAGCGCGAACTGCTTGTAGAACTGGCCGGTGAGGCCGGTGATGAAAGCCAGCGGTACGAACACCGCCACCAGCACCAGCGCAATGGCGATGATCGGGCCCGTCACTTCGCGCATGGCCTGATAGGCCGCGCTCTTCGGATCAAGCCCGCGCTCGATATTGCGTTCGACATTTTCGACCACGACGATGGCGTCGTCCACCACGATGCCGATGGCCAGCACGAGACCGAACAGCGTCAGCGCATTCACCGAGAAGCCGAACACATGCATGATGGCGAAGGTGCCGACCACCGACACCGGCACCGCGATCAGCGGAATGATCGACGCGCGCCAGGTCTGCAGGAACAGGATGACGACCAGCACCACCAGCGCGATGGCTTCGAGCAGCGTGTGGATGACCGCCTCGATGGACGCACGAACGAATTGCGTGGGGTCATAGACGATGTCGTAGGCGACACCGTCCGGCATGTTCTCCTTCAGCTCCTTCATCGTCTTGCGGACATTGTCGGAGATCTGGATGGCATTGGAGCCCGGCGACTGGAAGATCGGGATCGCGACGGCAGACTTGTTGTTCAGCAGCGAGCGCAGCGCATAATCGGCAGCGCCGAGTTCGATGCGTGCGACGTCGCGCAGGCGCACGACCTCGCCATTGTCGCCATTCTTGACGATGATCTCGCCGAATTCCTCTTCGGTCTGCAAACGGCCCTGCGCATTGATGGAGAGCTGCAGATCGAGGCCAGGCTCATTGGGCGAACCGCCGACCTGCCCCGCCGCCGCTTGCACGTTCTGCGCACGGATCTCGCGCACCACATCGCCCGGTGACAGACCGCGCTCGGCGACCTTCTGCGGATCGAGCCAGACGCGCATGGAGTAATCGCCAGAACCGAACAACTGAACCTGGCCGACGCCCTCGATGCGCGCGAGACGATCCTTGACGTTGAGCACCGCGTAATTGCGCAGATAGGTCATGTCATAGCGGTCGTTCGGCGACAGCAGATGCACGACCATCGTCAGATCAGGCGCGCTCTTGATCGTCGTCACACCGAGCGCGCGGACCTCCGCCGGCAGGCGCGGCTCGGCCTGCGAGACGCGGTTCTGCACCAGTTGCTGCGCCTTGTCGGGATCGGTGCCGAGGCGGAAGGTGACATTGAGCGTCATACGGCCGTCGGTCGTCGCCTGGCTGCTCATATAGAGCATGTTCTCGACGCCGTTGATCTGCTCTTCGATGGGAGTCGAGACCGTTTCCGCGATCACCTTGGGATTGGCGCCGGGATAATTCGCCGTCACCACCACGGTCGGCGGCGCAACTTCCGGATATTCCGAGATCGGCAGCGCCGGCATCGCCAGCAGACCCGCCAGGAAAATCACCGCGGACAGCACGCCGGCGAAAATCGGGCGGTCGATGAAAAACTTTGAGAAGTTCATGGATGTCTCGTGATTAAAAGAGATCGCGGCCCTGCCTTCTCCCCGCATGCTTGCGGGGAGAAGGTGGCGCGGACGCAATTCGCGACGAATGACTGAGACCCTCCGCAGACTCGCAATCGCGGAGAGGCCCTTTCACCCGCCCGACGTCGCCGGGCATCTCTCCCCACATATGGGGAGAAGTTAGAAAGAGCCGTCAGTTTGCCGAAGCCGTCTTCGTTTGCGGCAGCGATGCGGAATTCATGGCCACCATTTCCGGCTTGATGGTCACGCCGGGACGAACACGCTGCAGGCCGTTGACGACGATACGCTCGCCAGCCTTCAGGCCGCCAAGGATGATCCGCATGCCATCCACCGACGCGCCAAGCTGCACTTCGCGATACTCGGCCTTGTCCTTGCCATCGACCACCATCACGAACTTCTTGTTCTGGTCGGTGCCGACGGCGCGCTCCGAGATCAGCAGCGTCTGTTCCGGCTTCGGCTGCCCCATGGAGAGACGGGCGAACTGGCCCGGCATCAGGCGACCGTCGTGATTGTCGAACACCGCACGCACGCGCACAGTGCCCGAACGCGGATCGACCTGATTGTCGATGAACTGCATCTTGCCCTTGATCGGCGCAGTGTCGGAAATCGTGGTCATCTGCACGGGAATGCGCTCGATCTCGTTCGGGGTCTTCTCGTCGGCGAGCGTCTTGAGCGCGCGCGACACCACCTGCTCGTCGGCGTTGAAGCTCGCATAGATCGGATTGACGGAGACCAGCGTGGTCAGAAGCGGGGAGTTCGGACCGGCGGCGATCAGATTGCCGACCGTGATTTCGACCTTGCCGACACGGCCGGACACCGGCGCGCGAACTTCCGTGTAGCTGAGATTGAGCTGGGCGGTCTTCAGCGCCGCTTCCGTTGCTGCGAGATTCGCTTCGGCCTCATGGAAGGCATTGGAGCGGTTGTCGAGATCGCGCTGGGTGATGCTCGACGTCGTGAGTTGCTGACCACGGTCGTAGTCGGCCTTGGTGAAGATCAAGCGTGCTCGCGCGGCAGAGACCTGCCCCTGGGCGCGATCGACCTCTGCGGCGTAGAGCGCGGGATCGATCTGCACCAAAAGATCGTCCTTCTTCACCAGCGCGCCCTCGCGAAAATGGATCGCCTGGACGGCGCCAGCGACGCGGGAGCGGATTTCGACCCGCTCGATCGCCTCGAGCCGGCCGGAGAATTCGTCGGACGGCGTGGTCGCCTTGGCCTCGACCAGTGCTACCGAGGCCGGAACCGCCGGAGGGGCTGCAGGCGCCTGTTCTGCCTGAGCCGCGAATCCGGCAAGATCCAAGAGAGCGGCGCCGCCGCCCAAGGTCACGGAAACAAGGAAGATTCCGGCGCCAAGTGCGATGTTCCGAGCAAGAGAATTGGCCATCGTGAACCCCATTTTTATCTCGAAGGACTTGAGAAAGCCCTGTCATTCCAATAGCTAAGGACAGAAGCACCGCGCCGGCGACCCGATCTCCGGGAATCTTGCTGCGGCGCACATATTCGTAACGCCCGGTATAGATGGCCTATCGACATCCAGTGTCAAGGGACTTATCTACTGAACGGTAGAAATCTTTGGAGGACCTGGCCATGGCCATGGGACGTCCGCGTGAATTCGACACCGATACGGCTCTCGATCTCGCGCTGCATGTGTTCTGGCGGAAGGGCTATGAGGGCGCCTCGATGGCTGACCTCACCGAAGCCATGGGCATCACCAAGCCCAGCCTCTATGCGGCTTTCGGCAATAAGGAAGAATTGTTCCGCAAGGCGCTGGATCGCTATGTCGACGGCCCCGGCGGCTATTTCCGCACCGGCCTGGACAAGCCGACCGCGCGCGAAGTGGTCGAGCACATCCTTTATGAATCCGTCGAGGCCGTCACCGACCCGAAAAATCCTGGCTGCCTCGCCGTGCAAGGCGCGCTGTGCTGCGGCGATGCCGCCGAGACCATCAAGCAGGAACTGATGGCGCGCCGTTCGAAAGGCGAGAACGATCTGCGCGTTCGTTTCACGCGCGCACTCGCCGAAGGCGATCTGCCTGCAGATGCCGATGCCGGCGATCTCGCGCGCTATGTATCCGCCATCCTGCAAGGCATGGCCGTGCAGGCAGCAGGCGGCGCGCCGCGCGAGCAATTGCGCAAGCTTGCCGACATGGCGATGCGCAGCTGGCCGCCTGTATAGGTGTAATGTTCCCGTGTGACGATTAGTCATCGCGTGCGCAAGCTCTGCCCTTGGCGCGCGCCCACCATTCGTCCATGATGCCTGCGGGATTGGGGATGACAGGATGGGACTTCGCACGACGGATTGAGCAATGCAGGCAAGTTACATCCGGGAGAGCGAACGTCTCGCAGCGCTCGACCGTTACGACATTCTCGATACCCCACCCGAAGAAGCCTTCGATCGCATCACCCGCCTGACACGCAGCGTCTTCGACGTCCCCATGTCGACGATCAGCCTGCTCGACGGCCATCGCCAGTGGTTCAAGTCACGCCAGGGTTTCCATTCGTGCGAGACCTCGCGCGGAATGGCGCTGTGCGACTACACGATCCGTGAAAGCACGCCGCTCGTCATTCCCGACACGCTGGCCGACGCGCGCTATCGCGAACATCCCGCCGTCGCCGGCGAACCCCATGTGCGCTTCTATGCGGGCGCGCAGTTGCGCGTGGCAGGCGGCCACAATATCGGAACGCTCTGCGCATTCGACACCCGGCCGCGCGATTTCACCGTGGAACAGGCTGCGATCCTGCAGGATCTCGCCCACATCGTGCTGAGCGAACTCGAGCTGCGCACGCTGCTGATGCAGGACAGCCTCACCGGCGCCCTCTCCCGCCGCGCGCTGCGCGACGAGACGACGCGCGCCATCACGCTGGCGACGCGCCATGGTCATCACCTCAGCCTGATCATGTTCGACCTCGATCATTTCAAGGCGATCAACGACAATAACGGCCATCACGTCGGCGATCGCGTATTGGCGGCCTGCGTGCGCGCCGTCCAGGAAATGTTGCGCAAGGCCGATTGTGTCGGCCGCATCGGCGGCGAGGAATTCGCGGTACTGCTGCCGCATACCGACTTTGCCGACGCCATGCAGGTCGCGGAGAAAATCCGCGCAGCGATTGCCGGCGTCGTCGTGCCCGGAGCCAAGGGCCCGATCGCTGTCTCCGCCAGCCTCGGTGTCGCCGCCATCGATCGCACGGCGCATGACACCGACGAATTGATACGCCGCGCCGACGTCGCGATGTATGAGGCCAAGCAGACTGGCCGCAACCGCTGCATGGCCTGGCACGCGCCGAATGCAGCCCCTGATCATCTGCGCCGCGTCTTCAAGGCGGGGCATATCTCGTTTCATGGCGGCCACTCCACCATCAACTGTACGGTGCGCGGGTTATCGGCAGTGGGGGCCAGCCTCAACGTGATCAGCACCGGCGACATCCCCGAGCATTTCAGGCTCACCATCCCCGTCGATCACATCACCCGCAACTGCCGCATTCTCGGCAAACGCGACCGCCACATCGACGTCGCGTTCGAGTAGAACTCCATCGGCGTTTCGATTAGCGTGGGGCTGAACATCTCCTTTACCCTCCCCTGCAGGGGGAGGGTCGCTCGCGCAGCGAGCGGGGTGGGGTGAACGCAGCCAGGGAACGCGCAATGGTCACATCAGCGCTCCGTCGCGCAGCCGCAAAGAGACTCCGCAGCAATACGACGCCGCATGAGCGTATCCTGTGGCGTGCGCTGAAAGAGCTTCCGCTGGAGGGCACGCATTTCCGACGCCAGGCTCCGATCGGTCCTTACGTCGTCGATTTCCTTTGTCCTGCCGCACACCTATCGTCGAACTCGACGGCGGTCATCACAACGAAGACGATCAAGCTCGCCGCGACCTGCGGCGCCAGCGGTGGCTGGAAGCAGAAGGCTATCGTGTCCTCCGCTTCTGGAATTCCGACATCGACAACGAGCTGCCATCCGTACTCGAACGCATCTATATCGAGCTGTATGGCGGACGCGACGCGGAGCCTGTCCAGATGAAGCATCGCCGTCGTGTATGGGGCAAGTCGCCCACCCCACCCCGATGAACGCTCCGCGTTAATCGACCCTCCCCCTGCAGGGGAGGGTCAGAGCGCTGCTGCACCTATAGCGATCCACGACTTCACGACATCGAGATCGCCGCTGCGCGCATTGCTGTGTCCTGCGCGCGGCCTTTGCGCTGAAGCGGCGAACATGGCACCCCTCCGATGCTGCATCGCAATATTTGCGCCTCGGAGAATTCCCATTCGCCTCTCTTCGCCCATCCTCGCCCTCGCCGCTGCCTCGTTCGGAATCGGAACCACGGAATTCGTGATCATGGGCTTGCTGCCGGATGTCGCGCGCAGCCTCGCCGTCACGATCCCGCAGGCCGGCTATCTCGTCTCCGGCTATGCGCTTGGCGTCGTGATCGGCGCGCCCATCGTGGCGATGGCGACTGCCGGCATGCCGCGCAAGGCTGCGTTGCTGTCGTTGATGGCGTTGTTCACCATCGGCAATGTCGGCTGCGCCATCGCGCCCGACTACAATCTGCTGATGGCGGCACGCATCGTCACGGCCTTCGCCCACGGCGCCTTCTTCGGAATCGGCGCCGTCGTCGCCAGCAATCTCGTGCCGCGCGAACAACGCGCGCAGGCGGTGTCCCTGATGTTTGCCGGCCTCACCCTCGCCAATGTGCTCGGCGTGCCGTTCGGCACCGCGCTCGGCCAGGCGGCCGGATGGCGATCAGCCTTCTGGGCCGTGGTCGTGATCGGCGTCGTCGCCTTCCTCGCCATCCTGCGTCATGTCCCCTCGGGCATGCCCGGCACCAAAGGCGGCCTTGGCCGGGAATTCCGCGCGCTCGGCCGCTGGCCGGTGCTGCTGCCGATGCTGATCTCCACCACCGCATCGGTCAGCATGTTCAGCCTGTTCACCTACATCACGCCTTTGCTCGAGGAGGTCACGGGCCTCACGCCCCACGGCGTCACCGGTGCGCTGCTCGCGATCGGCGTCGGCCTCACCATCGGCAACCTGATCGGCGGTCGCCTCGCCGACAAAAATCTCCTCTCCACCGTGATCGGCGCCTTCATCTGCCTCGCCATCGTGCTTGGCCTGCTCTCGCTCGTCGCGCATCTGGTGATCCCGACCATCGCGCTGCTCGTATTGTGGGGAGGCATCGCTTTCGCGCTGGTCTCGCCGCTGCAGATCTGGGTGGTGGACGCCGCGACCGACGCGCCCAACCTCGCTTCGACGCTGAACCAGGGCGCGTTCAATCTCGGCAACGCCACCGGCGCGTGGATCGGCGGCATCGCCATCAATCTCGGCGTCCATTATGGACAACTGCCGCTGCTCGCCGCCTGCGTCGCGCTGGTCGGTCTTTCGATGACGCTGACGACTTTGATCAATCGCAGGGTCTTGCCGGCACAGATCAGTCCGGCAGAATAGACGGATCGCGATCCGCACGCGGCTCGTTGGCCGCGCTGCTCTCATTTCAAGGAATATATTGTGGCGCTTGGGCGCGAGACGTTTGCCTTCACCGCGTTCCTGGGCACCCTGACCGCGCTGCCGCCGCTGTCCATCGACATGGGCCTGCCGGGCTTTCCGACGCTTGAGGCGACATTTCCCGATGCGGCCGGACGCAGCGCGCTCACGCTCAGCCTGTTCATGGCCGGCTTCTCGATCTCGCCCCTGATCTGCGGCCCGCTCGCCGACCGCTTCGGCCGCCGCGCCACGCTGCTCGACGGCCTGCTGATCTTTTCCCTCGCGGCCGGCGCCTGCGCCCTCGCCCCGAACTTCACCGTGCTGCTCGCCTGCCGACTGCTGCAGGGCTTTGCTGCCGGCGCCTGCGCAATCCTGCCGATCGCCATCGTGCGGGATCTGTTCGTGCACGCTGCTGCACGGCAGAAGCTGTCGCAGATCGCGGCCGTGCTCGGCATCGCGCCGATGCTGGCGCCGGTGCTCGGCGGCTGGATCATGACCTTCGCCGACTGGCGCGCGATCTATGCCACGCAAGCCATGGTCGGTGTCGTCCTGCTGATCGTCGGCGCCGTCGGTCTCGCAGAATCCCAGCCCGTCGAAAACCGTCGCTCGCTGAATCCGCAGCAGCTCGCCGAAAGCTATCGCTTCGTGCTCGGCGACCGCGGCTTTCTCGGCTATGCCACGCTCTACGCTTTTGCCTTCGCCTGCATGTTTGCCTTCATCTCGGGCGCACCATCGGTACTGATCGGCAGTCTCGGTCTTTCCACCACCAGCTTCTCGCTGCTGTTCGGCCTCACCTCATGCGGCGTGCTGGTGGCGTCGCTGATCTCTGGCCGGCTCAGCGCACGCCATGTCTCGTCGCGAAAGATCATCGGATTCGGCGTGATGCTGATGGCTGCAAGCGCCATTGCGGCTCTGCTGCTGGTGCCAGCAGGTGCGGTGACCGTCGTCTCCCTCACGCCGCTGATGGCGCTGACGATCTTCGCTTTCGGCATCCTTGCGCCATCGACCAATCATGAGGCATTGGCGAACCTGCCGCATGTGGCGGGCTCGGCCGCCGGTGTGATGCGTTGCACCCAGATGGTGATGGGCGCGTTCGCCAGCGCCATGATTGCGGTGCTGGAACCATTCGGCCATCCTGCATTGGTGATGACGGGGCTCATGTCCCTCATGGCGATCGTCGCTTGCAGTATCTATTTCTGGGGTCTTCCCGCAGCCAAAGCAGCGGGGATCAATCACGATTAGGCGGAGGCGCTATCGATGCAGAGCAAAATCGTCGTCATCACCGGCGCCGCGGGCGCCCTTGGCCGGGTCGTCGCCGATCGTGCGTTGAACGACGGGGCGACCGTGGCCGTGATCGATCA